>JAILAV010000113.1 GCA_024681435.1 Pseudobutyrivibrio sp.
ATAAATGGCGCTGCTTTCCCGTTTTAATTTAGTTTATGGAGGAATTTTAATGTTTAGTACAAAAGGAAGATACGCACTTCGAGTAATGATAGATTTGGCACAGCAGGATCCTGAGGAGTTTATTCCACTTAAGGATATAGCTGAAAGACAGGATATTTCAAAGAAGTACTTAGAGATTATAGTTAAGGATTTAGTTCACGGCGGATTCCTTAAGGGCGTCAGCGGTAAAGGTGGTGGCTACCTGCTTACTCGCAAGCCTAATGAATATTCGGTTGGTGAGATTATTGAATTAATGGAAGGAAGTCTTGCACCAGTCGCCTGCTTGACTGACGAGAATATGGAGTGTCCTAGAGAAAATGTTTGTAAGACACTTCCTATGTGGACTGAGTTCTATATGCTTGAAAGAGATTTCTTCTATGGAAAGAAATTAAGCGACTTAATTAATTCTTAAATATAAAAAAATTGCTGGCATCAAATCGATGCCAGCATTTTTTTATGCCAATAGATTATTCAACATCCTGTAATGCTGCGAAATCTTCTTCGCCAGTTCTGATCTTAACAACCTGCTCTACATCGTAAACGAAAATCTTTCCATCCCCAATGTGACCTGTGTAAAGAACCTTCTTAGCAGTTTCGATAACCTGCTGTACTGGAACCTTGCAAACTACGACGTCAACACGAATCTTAGGAAGAAGTGCAGGCTCTAAAGCAACACCTCTGTAGTACTCTGGAGCACCCTTCTGAACACCACAACCCATTACGTGTGAAACTGTCATACCTGTGATACCAAGCTTAAGAAGTGCATTCTTAAGTTTCTCAAGGTTACGCTCCTTGCAGAGGATTTCTACCTTTGTCATACGAGGCTTGCCTGCTGCTGTAATCTGTGAAGGTGCGTACTCAACCTCGATAGCTTCCTCAGGAGTTGCAAGACCTGCTGCCTCAAGAGTTTCTGTAATAAGACTAGCTGTCTCCTCATCATATTCATCTGAATCAAAGTCGTCATCAAGCATATTAAAGCCAGAGTATGCTGATGGAAGGCCATGCTCAGTTCTATCAAGACCAACGATTTCCTCTTCTGCTGATGCACGAAGACCAATTGTTGCCTTAATTGCTGAGAATGCAATTGTAATTGTAACTGCTGCCCAAGCACCTACTGTAACTACGCCTAAAAGCTGTATACCTAATAATTTAAAACCGCCCCCATAGAATAAACCTGCAAGTTCGCTATCTGGAGCGCTTGTTGTAGCAAAGAGACCTACAGCAATTGTTCCCCAGATACCATTCATCATATGTACTGCAACTGCTCCAACTGGATCATCAACATGAAGCTTATAATCAAGAAGCCATACACCAAATACTACAAGGAAACCTGAAACAATACCGATAATAATTGCACCAAGTGCATCTGTTACGTCGCATGGGGCTGTAATAGCTACAAGGCCTGCTAAAGAGGCATTAAGTGACATTGAAACATCTGGCTTACCATACTTAATCCAAGTAAATGTCATTGTTGTACATGTTGCAACTGCTGGTGCAATTGTTGTTGTAACAAAGATAGAAGCAAGCTGCTCTAAAGATGTAGCTGCTGCACCGTTAAATCCATACCAACCAAGCCAAAGAATAAATACACCAAGTGCACCAAGTGCGATGTTATGACCAGGGAAAGCGTTAACTTTTGCAATCTTACCGTTCTTATCGTGGCTAAACTTACCAATACGTGGTCCTAAGATTTTTGCACCGATAAGAGCGCAAATGCCACCAACCATGTGAATTGCACATGAACCAGCAAAATCATGGAAGCCAATCTGTGCTAACCAGCCGCCACCCCAAATCCAGTGTGCCTCGATTGGGTAAATAACAAGGGAAATAATTCCTGAGTAGATACAATAGCTAATGAACTTTGTACGTTCAGCCATAGCACCTGAAACGATTGTAGCTGTTGTTGCACAGAACACTAAGTTAAATACAAAGTTACTCCAATCGAAATTAGCGTAGTCAGTAAAGATACCAAGGGTTGGCTTTCCTACAAGGCCAAATAATGTATCTTCACCTAACATAAGGCTAAAACCTAATAAAATAAACATTACAGTACCAATACAGAAATCCATTAAGTTTTTCATAATGATATTACCTGTATTCTTTGCTCTGGTAAAACCAGCCTCAACCATGGCAAATCCTGCCTGCATCCAAAATACCAGCGCCGCTCCAATCAGGAACCAGACACCAAATAGTAAACTTGTGTACTCTTCCATAATATTTTCCTCCTTGGGTTTTATTAAAAAAGCGCACATGAACTAGCTTTAATCTAGTTCATGCACGCCTTTGTGCCATGTAAATATTTTTAAAAACTTGTTACTTTACAGAGTAAAGAATCTCTCCATATGTTGGATATGGCCAGATATCACTTGGAACAAGTGTCTCAAGCTCATCAACAACCTCTCTAAGCTCATTCATATCTGCAAAGATTACATCATGGTGGAACTTAGCCAAATCATATGTCTCAGTAAGCTCTTTACCCTTTTCGATATCGCTTTCAAGCTTCTCAAGTCTCTCATCCATCTTTACAGTAAGCTCTGAAGCCTGCTCTAATCTCTTCTTTTCTACAGATGAATCAATCTTGATTCCTGTAGCAGCCTTAGCATTTAATGTCTCAGCCAATGTGTACTGATAATCGCTTGCTGCTGCCATGATATTCTTCTTTACCATAGCATCCATTGTAAGAGCTTCGATATCGATTACCTTGTAGTAATTCTCAAGCTGAATATCGTAACGGCTGTAAAGCTCTTGCTCTGTTAATACTGAATGCTTTGTAAATACATCGATAGCCTTTTGTGATACGAAAGCTGGAAGTGCATCTACTGTAGACTTAAGATTTGTAAGTCCTCTCTTTTCTGCTTCCTTAACCCACTCCTCAGAGTATCCATTTCCATTGAAGATGATTCTCTTATGAGCTGTAAGCTCTCTCTTAACAAGCTTCTCAATTGCCTTATCTAAATCCTTTGCCTTTTCAAGCTCTGTTGCAAACTTATCAAGCTCCTCAGCAACGATTGTGTTCAAGATGATGTTTGGACCAGAAATTGAAGCAGCACTTCCAAGAGATCTAAACTCGAACTTGTTACCTGTAAATGCAAATGGTGATGTTCTGTTTCTATCTGTAGTATCCTGTGAAATGCTTGGTACAACAGATGTTCCGATGCTCATCTTTTTCTTCTTTACATCTGTGTAATCAGTACCTTCGATGATTGACTCAACGATTGCCTCAAGCTCATCACCGATGAACATTGAGATGATTGCAGGTGGTGCCTCATTAGCTCCAAGTCTGTGATCATTTCCTGCAGAAGCAACTGATACTCGGAGTAAATCCTGATACTCATCAACAGCCTTAATAACAGCTGTTAAGAATAATAAGAACTGGGTGTTTTGGGAAGGAGTCGCACCTGGTTCTAATAGGTTTACTCCTGTATCAGTTGATATAGACCAGTTGTTGTGCTTACCTGAACCGTTAACACCAGCAAATGGCTTCTCATGCAACAAGCAAGTCATGCCATGGCGTTTTGCAACGACTTTCATTATTTCCATTGTAAGCTGATTGTGATCTGTGGCTATATTAGTGGTTGAGAAAATTGGTGCAAGCTCATGCTGTGCAGGAGCAACTTCATTATGCTTAGTCTTAGCTAAGATTCCAAGTTTCCACAACTCCTCGTCTAACTCTTTCATGTAGGCCGATACTCTTGGCTTGATTGTTCCAAAGTAGTGATCATCAAGCTCCTGGCCCTTTGGAGGCTTTGCTCCGAATAATGTACGACCTGTGTAAATTAAATCAGGTCTCTTGTTGAACATTTCTGAATCAATTAAGAAATATTCCTGCTCTGGTCCAACTGTTGTGATAACTCTCTTCACATCATCATGACCAAATAACTTTAATACTCTTACTGCCTGTTTATCGAGAGCTTCCATTGAACGAAGAAGTGGAGTCTTCTTATCAAGTGCCTCTCCTGAATATGAACAAAATGCTGTTGGAATGCAAAGTGTATCATCTTTTACAAATACTGGGCTTGTTGGGTCCCATGCTGTATAACCTCTAGCCTCAAATGTAGCTCTAAGACCACCTGAAGGGAATGAAGAAGCATCAGGCTCGCCCTTTACTAATTCCTTGCCAGAAAATGTCATAATTACTTTTCCATTTCCATCTGGCTGAATAAATGAATCATGCTTCTCTGCTGTAACACCTGTCATTGGCTGGAACCAATGTGTGAAGTGTGTAGCGCCAAGTTCAATTGCCCATTCCTTCATAGCATGTGCAATCACATTAGCCAAATCTCTATCAAGGGGCTTGCCCTCTTCGATTGTGTGTCTAAGTGCCTTGTACGCATCCTTTGGAAGACGTTCCTTCATAGTCTCATCATTAAAAACTTTGCTTCCAAATATTTCTGTAACCTTGCTCATAATTTATCCTCCTTTAGTCCGGCTGTTACGCTCTCAAGCTACAGCCTCACTTAATTAACTATTTGTCACTTTACGATGACTATACCCCTGAGGCACCGTAGTTCGATAGCACGCGGGCTGATGGGTCGTTTACGTTGCAGCCTGGCCAGTTTTTGTTTGGCATCCAGAAATCTACAATCATTTCAGCCTGGCCTGGATAGTACTTTTCAAATAGGTCTCTATATAGAAGTGACTCTTTTGTAAATGGTGTTCTGTACTCGTATTTCTCTGCTGCCTTCTCAAGGTCTTCGTCGGAATATATCGTATTTGCGTATTCCTTAAGGTAATAAACCATGGAATGACCTACCGCATCGGAAAATGCTGCCTTTTCTCTGAAGAGAATGTCATAAGGTAAATAATCATCTCCCTCGAATGCATGTCGCAGTAAGTATTTTCCTTTGTTGTACTTATTCATCTTTATTTCAGGATTTATGCTCATTACATAATCCACGAAATCTAAATCTCCAAATGGAACTCTTGCTTCCATTGAGTGAACTGAGATACATCTGTCTGCTCTAAGTACGTCGTACATATAAAGCTCTCTCAGCCTCTTCTCTGCCTCAAGCTGAAACTCTTCAGCGTTTGGCGCAAAGTCTGTATATTTATAACCGAAAATCTCATCTGAAATCTCACCAGTAAGAAGTACTCTCACCTCTGGGAACTGCTTTTTTATTCCTTTGCAAATCAGGTACATTCCCATGCTGGCTCTAATTGTTGTAATGTCGTATGTTCCAAGGGAAGCTACAACCTCTTCTAGTGATTCTAAAACGATGTCCTTGTCGATGATGATTTCGTGATGCTCAGAACCGATATAATCTGCAACCTCTTTTGCATATTTAAGATCGATGGCATCTTCGTTCATGCCGATTGCAAATGTCTTAATTGGCTTATCCATCATCTTCTGTGCTATGGCACATACAAGTGATGAGTCAAGTCCTCCTGAAAGAAGAAATCCTACTGGAGCATCTGCATCAAGTCTCTTCTCAACACCAGCTACTAGAAGCTCTTTGATTTTTGCTGAAGCAGCTTCAACATCATCTTTGCTGTAAGGCTGTCTTGCTGACAAATCTCTGTAGCAGATGAACTGTCCATCCTTGTAATAATGTCCTGGTGGGAATGGCTTTACCTCGTCTGTAAGACCAATAAGGTTCTTGGCTTCTGATGCAAACATTATTGAACCTTCACTATCGTATCCGTAGAACAGAGGTCTAATTCCGATTGGATCTCTTGCAGCAATCAAATCATCTGAATCCTTGTCGTAGATAACCATTGCATATTCCGCATCAAGCTTTGCGAACATTTCCACTCCGTATTTACGATACATTGGTAAGATTATTTCGCAATCACTGTCGCTTAAGAATTTGTATCCGTCTTTTTTTAACTCTTCTCTTACTGGTTTGAATCCATACAACTCTCCGTTGCAGATTACATAATTGCCATCTAACTCAAAGGGCTGCATACCTGCTTCTGTCAAACCCATAATTGATAATCTTTGGAATCCTAGGACCGAATCGTTAATGCGTATCACCTTTTGCATATCTGGTCCTCTTGACACTGTTTTAGAAAATGCCGCTTCGAAGTCCTTCATTTCGACATGGCATTTACTTAAAGCCATTATTGAACACATAAAACCACCTTCCCAGTATAGAACAAAAAAAGCGCCGTAAACGTAGTTGGTTCTACGTTTACGACGCCTTTGTCGTTCCATTGATTTTTTTATTGATTTGAATAATAAAACTTTGACAATTCGTTGTCAATAACTTTTTTGAATTTTTTTGTTACACTAACAATCCTGAGATACTCTTTCCATCACTAATGTGATTGTTCAGAGTACTCAGAGATTGTTAGCTACAAAAAAATACTACAAGTTTGAATATCCCATCAAGTATTCATCTACCTCGCGGGCACAGTCACGGCCCTGGCGAATAGCCTTAACTACAAGAGATTGACCAGTGTGCATATCTCCTGCAGTAAATACTTTCTTTACGTTTGTTGCAAAAGAATTTGCACTTGCAGATGCCACATTTGTGCGACCATCCACTTCAACCTTAAATGCTTTTGTAACATAATCCTGAGCGCCGAGGAAACCTGCTGCAATAAGGCATAGCTGGCATGGTACTTCTTTTTCTGTGCCTTCAACAGGTACCATCATCTTGCGTCCTGTTTTCTTATCCACCTGTGATTCAAGAGATACAAGAACAACTGACTTAAGCTCGCCCTTTTTGTCAGTCTTGAATTCCTTTACAGTTGTTGTGTAGATGCGTGGATCATGACCAAATTTAGCAATAGCCTCTTCCTGACCATAGTCTGTCTTGCACACTAGTGGCCACTGTGGCCATGGATTAGACTCAGCTCTCACATCTGGAGCCTTTGGCATCATCTCAAGCTGTGTCACAGACTTACAGCCATGACGAATAGCTGTACCAACACAGTCATTTCCAGTATCACCACCGCCGATGATAATTACATCCTTGCCCTTAGCGGAGATATACTGACCGTCCACAAGCTGCATGTCATTAGCCCATAGACATTTTGTTGTGGATGTAAGGAAATCTACAGCAAAATAGATTCCTTTTGCCTCCTTACGTCCTGTAGCTGCAATATCCCTAGGATTAGATGAGCCACAGCAAAGAATTACAGCATCATACTTTGCCACGATGTCACTTGCCTTAACATCCTCACCTACATTGGCATTTACGATAAAGCTTACTCCCTCCTGCTCCATTATCTTTATCTTACGGTCGATAATCTGCTTTTCAAGCTTCATGTTTGGAATTCCATAGCGAAGTAATCCACCAACCTTGTCATTGCGCTCGTATACAGTGACACTGTGACCACGTCTGTTAAGCTGATCTGCAACAGCAAGACCCGCAGGGCCTGAACCAATTACAGCTACATTCTTGCCAGTGCGAACCTTTGGTGGCTTAGCATCAGCCAGACCATTGGCATATGCGTACTCGATAATAGCCATCTCATTTTCCTTTGTAGAGACAGCATCACCATTAAGGCCACAGGTGCATGCCTTCTCACAAAGAGCTGGACATACTCTGCAGGTAAACTCAGGGAAATTGCTGGTCTTATGAAGACGTCTATATGCCATCTCATAATTTCCCTGATATACTAAATCATTCCACTCAGGAATCAGGTTGTTAAGAGGACAGCCTGAAGTCATCCCCTTAATTGTCATACCTGCCTGGCAAAATGGAACACCGCACTCCATGCAGCGAGCAGCCTGTTTCTGCTGCTCCTCCTTTGGAAGTGGTGTGTGAAATTCATTAAAATTCTTGATTCGCTGAAGAGGACTTACTGCAGAAGCCTCTTTACGCTCATATTCTAAAAATCCTGTTGGCTTTCCCATGATAATCCTCCTATCTGCACAGTAAATTAAAGGCTTCAATTTGTGCCTGCTCTGATGACAATCCTTTTTCCTCCATTTGGACGATAGTCTGCATCATTTTCTTGTAATCAAATGGCACAATTCTCTTGAACTTAGGAAGGTATTCGCTGAAGTTTTCATATACTTCCTTACCCTTTACAGAACCTGTTGCCTTAACATGCTCTTTGATAATTTCCTTAAGTTCTAATACGTCATATTTATCTGTTACAGTCTCCAGGCTTACCATGGACTTATTTAATCTCTTGTAAAGTGTTGCATCCTCATCGAGAACGTATGCAATACCGCCTGACATACCTGCTGCAAAGTTCTTTCCTGTTGTACCAAGAACAACAACACGACCACCTGTCATGTACTCGCAGCCGTGATCACCACAACCTTCTACCACTGCTGTTGCTCCGGAATTACGAACTGCAAATCTCTCACCTGCAACACCATTGATAAATGCCTTACCACTTGTAGCACCATAAAGTGCAACGTTACCGATGATGATGTTCTCATCCTGTTTGTATGTAGCATCCTTAGATGGATAAACGATAAGCTTTCCACCTGAGAGACCTTTACCAAAGTAGTCATTAGAATCACCTTCAAGCTCCAGAGTAAGTCCTTTAGGAATAAATGCACCAAAGGACTGTCCGCCTGCGCCATGGCAATTTACCTTGTATGTGTCCTCGTCAAGACTTTCGCCGAAGTGACGAGTAAGCTCTGCTCCAAGTAAAGTTCCAAGGCTTCGGTCAACATTTGAAATATCTACATTCACTTCGCCTGACTTGCCTGATTTAATAGCTGTCCCCAGTTTCTTAAGAAGAACTTTCTCATCCACAGTTTTCTCCAACTCGAAATTAAATACGTTCTTGTTTTCGTAAGAAATCTTCTCACCCTCAAATGGGTTATTAAGAACTGCAGACATATCAACTTTGCCGTAAGCACCGTTCTTGCAGTTATCCTTAACCTTAAGTAAGTCTGTACGTCCACATAACTCATCAACAGTCTTGCAGCCAAGCTTAGCCATGTATTCACGAAGTTCCTGAGCGATGAATCTCATAAAGTTTACGATATATTCAGGCTTTCCTGCAAAACGTTTTCTAAGCTCTGGGTTTTGTGTAGCCACACCAACTGGACATGTATCAAGATTACATACACGCATCATTACGCAGCCCATAGTTACAAGTGGAGCTGTTGCAAAACCAAATTCCTCTGCACCAAGTGCACAGGCGATGGCAACATCACGACCACTCATAAGCTTACCATCTGTTTCAATCACAACTTTATTTCTAAGACCATTCATCATAAGAGTCTGATGAGCCTCAGCAAGACCAAGTTCCCATGGAAGACCTGCATTGTGGATAGATGACTTTGGAGCTGCACCTGTACCACCATCGTATCCTGAAATAAGAATTACCTGAGCACCTGCCTTGGCTACACCTGATGCGATGGTTCCAACACCTGCCTCAGATACAAGCTTTACAGAAATACGGGCATCCTTATTTGCATTTTTCAAATCATAAATAAGCTCAGCCAAATCCTCGATTGAGTATATATCGTGATGAGGTGGTGGAGAAATAAGAGCTACACCAGGAGTGGAAAGACGAGTCTTTGCAATCCATGGATATACCTTCTTTCCTGGAAGATGTCCACCTTCACCAGGCTTAGCACCTTGAGCCATCTTAATCTGGATTTCCTTGGCACTTACAAGATATTTGCTTGTAACACCAAATCTACCTGATGCCACCTGCTTGATTGCAGAGCAGCGGTTTAATCCATCTGGACCAATCTCGTATCTATCATCTTCCTCACCACCTTCACCGGAATTTGACTTTCCGCGAAGCTGATTCATGGCAATGGCCATAGTTTCGTGAGCTTCCTTTGAAATAGAACCGTAGCTCATAGCACCAGTCTTAAATCTCTTTACGATAGAATCTACTGATTCTACCTCATCAATACTAATTGCTTTCTTAGGATAATTGAAATCAATAAGACCACGAAGATTTCTGATATTATCCTCCTCATTTACTAAGCTAGTATACTCCTTAAATGTATTGTAATCTCCTGTTCTGGTTGATAGCTGAAGGAGATGGATTGTAGCTGGGTTGTAGAGATGTTCCTCTGCTCCAGCGCGCATCTTGTGCTGGCCCCTTGAATCAAGAGTCTCATCTACATCAAGCTCAAGTGGATCGAATGCATGTGAATGCTGCATATCAACCTGCTCTTGAATATCTTTGAGAGTAATACCTCCGATTCTGCTGATAGTTCCAGTAAAGTATTTGTCGATTACATCTGAGCTGATTCCGATAGCTTCGAAAATCTTAGCACCCTGATATGACTGCACAGTAGAAATACCCATTTTTGATGCAATCTTTACAATTCCGCTGATTACAGCCTCATTGTATGCATCAATGGCTGCATGGGCATCCTTTTTGAGCTGGCCCTTTTCGATAAGCTCAACAATAGTTTCCTGTGCAAGATATGGGTTGATTGCAGACGCACCATAACCTAGAAGTGTTGCAAAGTGATGCACTTCTCTTGGCTCACCTGATTCAAGAATCACAGAAAGACTTGTACGCTTCTTTGTCTGAACCAAATGTCTTTGAACTGCTGCGACAGCAAGAAGTGATGGAATTGCCACGTGATTCTCATCCACACCTCTATCTGAAAGGATGATGATATTTGCACCCTCTCTATTAACTCTATCTACCTCTACGAAAAGATGCTCGATAGCTTTTTCCAAAGAAGTATTCTTATAGTATACGATTGGCACAGTTTCAGCCTTTAGTCCTGGAACCTTCATAGACTTAATCTTCATCAAGTCTGTTGTGGTTAGGATTGGATTGTTAATCTGGAGCATGTTGCAGTTTTCTTCCTTTTCCTCAAGGACGTTTCCTGCTGTTCCAAGATAAATAGTAGTGGCTGTAACAATCTCCTCACGAATAGAATCGATAGGTGGATTTGTAACCTGTGCAAATAACTGCTTAAAGTAATTAAATAGTGGCTGATGATGCTTTGACAAAACTGCAAGAGGCACATCGATACCCATAGCTCCAGTATTCTCCCCGCCGTTTAAAGCCATAGGAAGGATTGAATCCTTAATCTCTTCGTATGAATATCCGAAAGCCTTCTGTAATCTATCACGCTCCGCCTGTGTGTATACAGGAACAGATTCATTAGGAATCTTGATATCTGCGAGATGGGCAAGATTTGCATCAAGCCACTGACCATATGGCTGGCGTGTTGCATAAGTAGCCTTTAGTTCATCATCTGCAATAAGACGTCCTTCTACTGTATCAACAAGGAGCATCTTACCAGGTTTTAATCTATCCTTAGCCTTGATTCTGCTTTCTGCAATAGGAAGTACACCTACTTCAGAAGAAAGAATAAGGTAATCATCATTTGTAATATAGTATCTTGATGGACGAAGACCGTTTCTATCAAGAACGGCACCCATAATATCACCATCAGAAAACAGTATAGAAGCCGGACCATCCCATGGCTCCATCATTGTTGAATAATACTGATAGAAGTCACGACGTGCTTGCTCCATGGCCTTGTTCTTTACCCATGGCTCTGGAATTGTAATCATTACTGCAAGAGGAAGTGGCATTCCATTCATTACTAAAAATTCAAGGGCATTATCCAACATTGCTGAATCTGAACCAGCCTGATTACAAACAGGTGTGATTTTTGTCATTTCTGACTCAAGAACCTGTGAAACCATTGTCTCTTCACGGGAAAGCATCTTATCCGCATTACCCTTGATTGTATTAATCTCACCATTATGAACGATGAAACGGTTTGGATGAGCTCGCTCCCATGATGGATTTGTATTAGTTGAGAATCTTGAGTGAACAGTTGCTATTGCTGACTCATAATCCTCGTCCTGCAAATCTTCAAAGAATAATCTAAGCTGATCTACCAAAAACATACCTTTATATACGATAGTTCTACTTGAAAGTGATGCCACATATGTATCTTCAGCAGTTTGTTCAAATACACGTCTAGCAACATAGAGCTTTCTATCAAAGTCTAACCCTGTATTGCAGCCTAAAGGCTTTTTAATAAAGCCCTGACAAATACAAGGCATACACTCTACTGCCAGTTTACCTAAAATCTCTGCCTTAGTAGGTACTTCTCTCCAGCCTAAAAACTCTAGGCCTTCTTTTTCGGCGATGATTTCGAACATCTTCATTGCCTGTTTTCTCTTTAACTCATCCTGAGGAAAGAAAAACATACCAATACCGTATTCTCTCTCATCACCAATTGCTATACCAAGTGACTTACATGTTTTCTTAAAAAACTTGTGTGAAATCTGAAGTAAAATACCAACACCATCACCTGTCTCGCCTGTTGCATCTTTACCGGCTCTGTGCTCAAGATTTTCTACAATCTTTAAGGCGTCTGACACGATCTGATGAGTCTTGATTCCCTTAATAGAAACCACTGCACCGATTCCACAATTGTCGTGTTCAAAGGCAGGATTGTATAATCCCATCTGCTGATTGTCGTTATCCATTCTCGCTACTCCTTCCCATTATGTACTGCATAAAAAAGAAAGGCGCCTAAAGAAACTCCCACTATAGGAATTTCTTTAGACGCCTTTGTCTTGTGCAAAACTATACAACTTTTAGTATTTTTATGCAAGAATTAATTTAAGTAAATTCAATATAACATTTCTTTTGCTGCCTCTTTAGTTGCAAATGGACCTGGAATTACATTAAGTTCTCTATGATTTCCAAGATAATCTACGTTAAATGTTATTGGTGTTCCGTCTGGATTTTCAAAGCTCTGCTGAGGCTCGAATGCTTTTCCGAGACTATCAGTATTAATCATATCTCCTTTGAAATCACCTAAGACTTCATATATGTTTGTATCAAGGAAATATTTGCCATCCTTTTCAACCAAATCAACATGAACCTTTCCTGAATTATCTGTAAAAACATTCTTCTCTTTTTTCCAGCATTTAGCTCCTTCAAAATATGCATTACCATCAATCCATACAGGAAGATGTGAAAAATGAAATGGATCATGTTTCATCATATTAGGATGCTCTTCTTCCATATCAAACTGTGGCAGCCATTCATCATAGGTTGGATACTCGTCAAAGCAATCTGTTCCAACCTTTCTATTCTCAACATACTCTTTGTCTGGCTGAGAATCACTTAAAAGAACCAAATCTTCTGATGACCATTTTTGAATAAATATGTTGTTGTAGATTCGGTCGTCTCCATGGAGGATAGTCATAAATCCCATAACCTCAGTTCTGTGAGGCATGTGATATGGAGTATATCTCCAGGTGGTACCTTCTCCAACCATTGTAAATGAACCAGCACAGAGATTGTGCACCATTGCCACGCCCTGAGTTGCTATACGAAGCGAAACATCAGATAACAATACATTATTATCTATAAGTGTTGGGCCGTGACTTACCTCAACAAATATATCCTGGCAGGTCATTCCACCTTCAAGTTGTTTTGCATATTCAGGTCTTAGATTATCATGAAGAAGGTTCTGAGTAATTCTTGTACCTTGAGCTTCCCAGTCACACCAAATTCCCATAGTACAATGATGTATGTGATTTCTTCTCATAACTACATCAATTGCTGCATGCATTTTTATACCAGCAATCTCAGCACCACCTAATTCCATCATATTATTGATATGATGAATGTGATTGTCTTCTATAATACTGAAGACTCCGCCCATACGCCCTATAATTCCACCTTGCTCGCAGTGGTGAATATTGTTTCGGCGGATAATATGTCCACCAATCTTTTCCTTGAGCCAGCCATAGTACTGACCGCGGCAGACAGAGTCTCTCTCCATCTGAGTTGGACTCTTCACATGCTTAGTAGTATAGAAGTTACTGTTTTCAGGGTCATAGTATCTGCCCACACAAATTCCTGCACATTTACTTCCCCAAATCTCGCAATCCTCTATTATCCATCCCTTACTCCAATGTGGGCTTATCATTCCATCCTGATATGCAGCTGGTGGAGCCCATGTAGTAGCTGATTTATTAATATTGAAACCACTAACTGTGATGTAGCCTACGCCTTCCTTTTCAGGCATAAAGCACTCACGTCTAACTGTGATTTCAACATTTTCTTTATTAGGATCAGCACCACCAAAATTTGCATAGAATACTGTTTCATCTGTATCAGTATCCTGCTTTGCATACCATTTTTGCTTGGAACTTTCCGGGTCCCAAGAGCAGTCGTATACCTTAGCTTCTATGCACTCTTCGATACTAAGTGCCTCATATAATGCCTTATCATTTATCCAAACACAGCCTGTATGTTTGTTTGGTGTGGCAAAATACCAGTCCCCATAAACCAAAGTTGTATACGGATTATAACCAGCAAAAACACTGTTCTTTACCCTAGCTGTCCACACATCCCCCTTATACTGTGTCCAGCCTGTAATTTTCTCGGCGCCAGTAATTACTGCCCCTAGTGGCTTCTCACTTTTATATACTATTCTTTTATCCTCTGTACCAGCATTGACTGGATTTACGTACTCTCTATATACACCAGGAGCTACTATTATTTCGTCACCAGGAAGGGCAATCTTAGCTGCCTCATTAATCCTTTTAAATGGCAATTCTTTTGTGCCATTGCCATCATGTTTTGAGTTTATATCAACGTAAATATTCATATAATTAATTTCCTTCTCCCTCTCTTTAATTTTTACCCCTTAACAGCACCTGCCATCATACCTTTTACAAGCTTGTCCTGGAAAATGATAAACAAGATTATCATTGGAAGCACTGACAATGTTAAAACTGCAAGTATAATTGGAATATCAAGTGCATGCTCTCCTTTGAACTGACCTAGAGCCAATGGCAAAGTCTTATGCGATGCTGTCTGTAATAATGTATTCGCAAATGCGAATTCGTTCCAGGTTGCCACGCCATTATAAATTGCAAGTGTAGAAAGACCTGGCTTTGATAGAGGCAAAATGATAGCAAAGAAATTTCTAAAACGACCACATCCATCAATCTCTGCTGATTCCTCTATTTCCTTTGGAATAGTCATCATAAAAGCTGTAAGAATAAACACTGACATAGGAAGAGCAAATGTAACATAAGGTCCAATCAAAGATGCCAGCTTATCGTAAAGCCCCATATCAGTTGTCAGCTTAAAAACAGGTATAAGAGTAACATGCATAGGTACGGACATCATGGCAACTATGCCAGCATAGATAAGTCCACGGAAACGAAACTTCATTCTTGCCAATGGATATGCTGCAAATGCTGAAATCAAAAGTGTCAGAACCAACGATACTGTCACCACAATTACACTTCTAAAGAAGTAACCGAAAAATCCGTGGGTTACAACCTCAACATAATTTTCGAAAAACCATGGGTCTGGAAGATGAAAAACCCCCTGCTGAAGCATATCAAACTGCTTACGGAAGGAATTGAGTACCATAAAAATAAATGGTGTCAATGTAAGCAAAAGCCAAACGCAAGCCCCAAAGATTGCAAAGCTCCAGGCAATTACTGATTTTCTTTTTGCTTTTGCGTAATCGATTGTTTTAGTCTCCATATCAGTAATCCTCCTTAACTACGAATACCTTTTGGAATAAAAGAGCAATGATTGTAATCAGAATAAACATTCCGGCTGCAACACATGAACCGTAGCCCATGTTAAATTGCTGGAAGGACAGTTTATACATATAGGTAGCCATAAGCTCGGTAGAATTTACCGGACCACCCTGCGTCAAATTCCAGATTAAATCAAAGTACTTTAGGGAACCGATTAGAGACATTGTGCATGCAGTCTTAAAGATTGGTCCAAGGAGAGGTATTGCTATCAATCTTACGTACTGACTTCTTGTAGCACCATCAATTATTGCAGCCTCATAAATAGTTGTATCGATATTGCCATACCCAGCAATAAAATAAACCATATAAAATGGCGTGTACTGCCATGCCATTACACCAATAACAGCAAATAGTGCATGGGGCGATCTACCTAGCAAGTCAATGGTAACCTTCGAACCTTTTATTATGGATGCCATTGAAGAAATAATACCCCCGTTAGTAGCCAAAGCGTATGTAAACAAAAAGGCGATAGCTACTGAGCTCATAAGATATGGTAAAAACCATATAACTTTGAAAGCATTAAATTTTCTGCCTGCTGCATCAAGAAAAGTAGCAAGCAACATTCCAATAGGGATTTGCAATAGAATAGAGAACACCATAATGGTTACATTATGCTTAAAGGCATCCCAGAAAAACACATCATGTATCAGAGTTTTCCAATTATCTAATCCCACAAAAACACGAGCTGATGAAATTCCATTCCACTTGTATGTACTGATGACAAAAGTATCAATAATTGGATAAATAAAATAGATGGCGATTAGCAAAAAAGATGGTAGTAGAAAAACCCCTGCCGCAATTGTAGTCTTTTTTCTCTTCACTGCCGCCAAGCTGACATTACTATCATTTCTCAAAGCCATATCCTCCTGTATTTGAAAACTGTCTGCCGCCCAAAGGCTGGCAGACAGTCAAACTTTGCCTAGAAACGGCAAGATATTTCATTTATTGTTCAGCAATAGCCTCTTTCATGGCTTTATCCTGATCAGCGCCAATTTCTTTACCATTCTTCTCAAGTCCAAATAGAGCTGACATGCTATTCTTATGTACTTCTGTAACAGATGCTGGCAAATACTGGTCATACCATAACTGAACATTTGATGCGTTGAAGAATACCTCTGTAATTATCTTCATGTTAGGATCTGTAACCTGCTTATCATATCCCTTGATTGAAGGAGTCTGGAATGTATCCATCTGCATCTGGTTGTATGTATCATCGTTGTAATACTGTGTAGCAAGAACATACATAGCATCAAGCTTAGCCTGGTCACCGTTGCTGTAGAAATTGAAGCAGTTACCAATTGCTGTACCAATTTCAACGTCCTGTGGAACGCCCTTAGCCTTTGCTTCTGCATCCTCTGGGAAACGGAATACACCGATATTCTCCTTATACCAATCCTCATTATCAGCTGACATGCTTCCTGCCAACCATGAACCATGTAACATCATTGCGCAGCTTCCATCATAAAGTAACTGCTTGTCCTGTCCATCATCAGGTGAAAGTGAGTTGACGCCATCTGGGAAGTAACCCTTCTTTACCCAATCCTGAATCTTGTCACTTGCAAAAAGGAATGCCTCTGAGCCAAAAGAACCTTCCTGTGTATATGCTGCATCAAACTCCTCATTTCCTGAGTGACGAGCCACAAGATACATATAGTACATAGAGCCTGTCCACTTTGGCGCATTTGCTAAAGCAAAAGGTGTAATTCCATTTTCTTTAAGCTTTGCACAAACAGCTTCAAGGTCATCAATAGTCTCTGGAACCTCAAGACCTAAATCTTTAAAGATTGTCTTGTTGTAGAAAATATCACAACCTGAAAGGCTTCCGAAAGGAATACCAAGAATCTTTCCATCATAAGAACCCTGTGCAATTGCTGCATCGATGAAATCTGGATGATCATATTTGTTGTACATATCTGTGATATCATCGGCAAAACCTGATTTGTAATATTCAGCCATAGGACCGCCGCCCCATGAAACATACATATCAGGACATTGACCAGAACTCATTGCAACTACCAACTGCTGCTTGTAGTTATCATTCTGCTGATGAACCTGCTCAACTGTAATGTTTGGATAGTCCTTCATGAAACGTGCAACAGCTGCTTCTTGAGTAGGTCTGCCAGGTTCCTCTGTAGCGATGTCCCACAGAGTAATTGTCATAGGCTCAGTTGTAAGCTCTGGTAAATTCTTACCATCTGTCTGCTTGCCTTCTGAGGCTCCGCTATCAGCGGTTTCTGTTCCAGTAGAAGCGCTACTACCACAACCACTAAAAATTGTAGCAGTCAACAGTGCAACCATAGTAATTGCTAAAAATTTGTGTTTCATACAATGCCCTCCCTCGCTAAAATAATTTGTATTTTCTGATAGTGTTTTTTATTCGAATCCTACAACTATCAACTCTCTTATCTATAACTCTAAATATATGTGTATTTATTTGCCAATAAATAGTTGCTATTTACCATACAGAAATTGCTATTTAGAAAATCCACTTTTCTTTATATATTATGTCAAAACGTATATATTTTAAGGATTTTAAAGGTTTTCTTATGCAATAATGACCATATTGAAATACACTAAAATACATAATCTGTTTATTAATTTTTCGATAAAAAGCAATTTTTATCTTGTGCATATAGGATTATAATTGCTAATATAAATTCATAATTAATAGACAGAACTGTTCATAAGATTATTATTTCGGGGGGAATAATGCTTTAATGAGAAGTGATTTAGTACTAGCGGCCAGCGCTAAAGAAAAAGTAGAACACAAGGTTAACACTAATCTGAGAGTATTTACAAATCAGCTTCATTCTGATTTTCCGCCTCACTGGCATCCAGACATTGAGATAATCTGGCCAAAAGAATCACCTTACAAAGTAATCTGTTCTACAGAGGTCTATCACGTGGATATAGATGACATTCTACTAATCTGCCCTGCTGTTCTCCATGAGATTCTCTCGCCTGCTCCAGGCAACAGGGTTTTCATACAAGCAGATTTTTCCGGCATCGTATCCTTAAAAGAACTTGATGCAGCTTTTCGTATAATGTCCCCTGCGCTTCATATTAAGAAAAATTCATGTTCTAAAGAAATATATAAAAAGATTTGTGGTTATCTAGATAAGATAATAAATATTTATAGCGGTCTTGAGCCATTTGATGAACTGGAAATTTATTCTATTCTTCTGAAATTTTTAGCTTTTTGCTCTAAAAATATAAATCTCTTCAAGGGTAACGAGTCCAGCACCACATCCACTACTTACAAGAATGCAATTTCCCTAAGCAATGTCTGTTCTTATATTTCTGAGCATTTTACAGAGGACTTGACCCTTGAAGATATTTCAACCTACGCTGGATTCAGTAAATACCATTTTGAAAGAATCTTTACCAATTATACAGGCACAACCTATTATCAATATCTGCAGCATTTGCGCATAAATTATGCCCAGACATTGCTGTCTAACCCAGAATTATCTGTTACCGATATAGCATTCCAGGCTGGATTCACCAGTTGTACAGCATTTACCCGGGCATTCAAAAAAAGTACAGGTTATCCACCATCACAGTTTAGGATGTTGAACGAAGTAAAGAATCCGCTTAAGTATAAAACTTATTTAACTTAAGTATTTCTTTCTCTTCTCTTTCATATCTGCAACAATTTGTTGCGCAAGCTTTACTGGATCGGTGTTTACATTCATTGTAGACCCAATTAGCTCCTCTGTCCCATGCTTTAAAAATTCAATGACATTTTTAGAACCATAGATTGGCGCCTCAACGCAGTGATATGAACTTATTCCATTTAGTCTAAATCCTAGGGCCGCATCAATACCTTTTTCATTTCCCCATTCTGGAGAGCAAAAAGCATATGGCATTTCATACATATTCTTTCCTAGCTCTCCTGCTATTCCTGCAAATATTCCACTGGAGCGGGTATTATCGATGCACTCACCTACGTGCCATACTGGAGGTAAATCTGGCTCTAGGAATTCTCGTAAGCTATCCCCAGCTTTTTCCTTACCAGAAACAGCGCAATAGCCTAGTTTCATTAGAGGAAATGATGCGCAACCGTTTGTTATGATGAGCACGTTATTTTTAAGAAGCTCGTCTGCCACATCAACAATACACTTCTCATAAAGAACTTTAGGATTGTTGCAGCCAACCATGTTTACTATACCAAGGATTCTTCCATCTTTGATAGCTTCTGCCAGTGGCTTCATACTACCAAATCTTTTATGAATATATTCAACAGAAAATCCTACTTCTGCCTCAACTTCATATGGAGGGATATATACAGGAATTCCTTTTCTATCCTCAAAGCTTTCGATTGCACGTCTAACAATCTTTTCAGCAAGTTCCTTTGTCTCGTTAAGATTGCTATGATGGTGATCATATTCAAATCTCTCAGCGCCAGGAAGTCTGGCAGACTCACTTGTGGTAATTACTGCGGTCTTAAAGCATTTTGCCACATCCATAATAGCTGGGAATACATCCTGCACATCAGCTACCCAAAGATCCAAGGCACCTGTACCAAGAACAAGCTCCGCAGACACAGCGTTTGAAAGAGGAATCACTCCACTATCTCTATACATAGCTGAAAGTCCTGAACAGCAAATTCCGTAAAAACGAATTCCCTTTGCTCCCTTTGATTTTGCAAGTTCGATTAAATCTTCTCTTTTTCCTGCCTTTACAATTTCACTTACAAGAAGTGGCAAATGTCCGTGAACAGCAATATTTACATAGCCTTTCTTTAATGCTCCAATATTAACTTTAGAAGTAACTCTGTCCCCAACACCAAACAATGAATCAGTAGCAATGGATGCTCCTACTACACCTGAAAAAGTGAATGCAAGACCACATCGTAAAAGCTGTTGCATGATACTTTTCCAATCTCCGTCTGTGCCGCAGCCTGATTTGTGATAGGCTTCAAAGACCTCATGATAAGCACTGATTGGAAGAATATCCAATTCTTTCCATACCTTTTGTCTTTCTGGTGTAGCACAGGCTGATATTGTCTTATACTCAGCTGGAACAGTCCTAGACAAATCCTCCAATAAAGCATCTGCCAAATCCTTTGCTACATTTTTAATCTGTCTATTCTTTTGTCTAATTCCAAAAGCTTCTGCTGTATTCCTTATCTTTTGTTCTCCTAATATAGGAACATCAAGCTCTCCCTCTGCTGCTTTCTTCAAAGCAAGCATTACTTCTCTAGCATGCATACCATGCTGTGCTGCACCTGCTGCCGCTGAGCGAAGTAAGTTTCTTGCAACAATTAAATCTGCATCAGCTCCACAAACGCCCTTTTGTGCCTTAGCTGTAATTCTACATGGCCCCATATTACAAATCTTGCAACAGGTACCGCATAGGCCAAAATTACACTGCGGCTTCTGGGCATCAAATCTATCAAATGTAGTGTCTATCCCCAGTTGCTCCATTCTAAGAAGCATCTCCCGCACCGCTGGGTCAGGTGTATTGTCGATTACATCCTGCTTAGAAGGAAATGTCTTTCTGTATTCAGCAACAGCGTTCATGTAATCCTTTATAAAATCCTCTGGACTACTTTCTCCGCCATGGTCGCTAGCCTTTAGTGTCACCGTCGGAATTCCATGCTCATCGAAACCTATTAGATTTCTATGAGAATGTATATGCTCTACCCCATTTGAACTGTGTGAATGCGCATGTATGTGCTCGTGTGTATGGCTCATTGTATTCTCCCTTTACAATTAAATCTGATATTCAATAGTTTCTTCTGTCTTCATATTTAATAATTCGAAAATCTTATCACGTACTAATAGGAAATCACCGCTTGTTCTATCTCTAAAATGATGAAGTGGCACAGTAAGCACACCCTTTACCTTTCCTGGGTTCGGTGTCATGACTACTATTCTATCCGCCAGATAAACAGCCTCTTCAATATCATGGGTTACAAAAATAATAGTTTTCTTTTCATTTTTACATATATCCAAAATATCATCCTGAAGTTTCATTCTAGTGATTGCATCTAAAGCTCCAAAAGGCTCATCCATAAATAGAATTTCTGGATTTACAGCTAATGCTCTTGCTATTGCAACACGCTGCTGCATTCCCCCTGAAAGCTGGTGAGGAAAGCTATTCTCAAAATTTTCAAGCTTAACTACCTGCAAGTACTTTCTAGCTATTTCCTTACGTTTCTTCTTATCCATATTTTGTGACTCCAGACCGAGTTCAACATTTTTTAGAACTGTTCGCCATGGTAACAAACCATAATTTTGGAATATAGTTACATTATTTGTAGATGGTCCTTTTACCTCTTCTCCATCGATTGTTATGCTACCTTTGTTCACCAAATCGAAACCAGCAATTCCATTAAGTAATGTACTTTTTCCGCATCCTGATGGACCAAGCAAGCAAATAAACTCACCCTTTTCAATATCTAAATTTACATCTGCTAAAGCTGTAAATTCTTCTCCATTTTGTAGGAAGGTTTTTCCTGCATTTTCAATATGAATATACGACATTACTCTGCACCTCCCCACGCCTTTAGTATTCTTTTTTCAACTAGTCCTATAAGATAATCTAGAACAAGTCCTATAAATCCTATGACAAAAATCGTAGCTAAAAGAATATCTGCTCTAACATTATTTCTGGCATCTATAATTTGATATCCAAGTCCTGATTGCGCACCTACCATCTCCCCGGCTACAAGAAAAATCCATGCACTTCCCAACGCAAGATGTATCGCATTTGCGATACCTGGAAAAGCTGCTGGAAGAATTACCTTCCATAGCAATGCAGGTTGTTTGATTCCAAAGTTTTCCGCCACTTTATAATAAATAGGTTGTATTCTTACCACAGCTGACACTGTAGAAAGAAGCACTGGGAAGAATGCTGCAATGAAAATAATTACAACAGCAGGCAAATCCCCTATTCCAAAGAGCAGTACCACAAATGGCATCCATGCAGTTGGGGATATTGGTCGAAGCAGCTGCAATGTAGGATTGATATATTTAAACACACCTGGAAGACTTCCTAATATCAACCCTAGTATTACAGCAATTATTACCGACAATCCGTATCCAATTACAAATCGAATCATGCTGGTAATGATTGACTCAAGCAACTGTCCTGAAGCAATCATTTCTATCAAAGCCTGAAATGCCATAAAAGGCGATGGAAACAATGCTTCACTATAATCACTGATTAAAAAGAGGATTTCCCAAACTGCTATTAAAATTAATAGGGAAACAATTACGTTTTTTATGGATCTCAATTTCTTCATTCTCGTTCACCTTTAAAAGTCATTCTTTACAAAGTCTTCGTATGTTGGTGGATTGTCACTAAGTCCATATTTCTCTACCTTTTCTACAAGGGAGTTATAGATATCCTCAGTAATCTCCAAATCGTCATATGATATCCACTGAAGAGAAATATCAATAACATCATCTTTCTGATTTAGATATTTCTTTGCTATGTTTTTAGCCTCTTCCTTTGTAAGCTGTGCACCTGCTGCCTTATACTGATCCACATATTCCTTTGCAGCCTCTGGCTTCTCATCAATAAATTTATCTGTTAATACAAGTGCGCAGCATGCACTGTCATCCCAAAGTTCCTTTGAATCGTAGAGAACCTTACCAGCACCAATTGAAACACCCATTGCGCCAAATGGCTCAGCAACGCAGTATCCATCAATTGTTCCTGCTGCTAGTGCCGATGGCATCTCAGTTGGAGCAAGTTCAACAACTTCAATGTCATCTATGGTAAGTCCATTTTTCTCTAATGCTTCATTTACCAAAATATTGTGGGAGCTCTGTCTATGAGGAATTGCAATTTTTCTTCCCTTTAAATCTGTCCCGTCTTTGACATCATTTGAAACCACAATTACGTTTCCGTCTTTATGTCCAAGAGCTACAGCCTTAATCCCAATGCCCTCTGACTTAGACTTCATAGCAAGTTCGATAAGTACTGATGCACCGTCTACTTGATTTGAATTTAATGCATCTAAAAGCTCTGGCCATGAACCATATTTCACAAGCTCTATGTCGATATTGCTATCTTCATTTGCTTCCAATAGCTCTTCCTCTTCAAGCACTGCAAGAGAGTGAGTAATAGGTAAATATGCTATCTTAACTGTCTCTTTTTGTGCACTTGCCTTAGCCTTGCTTCCACAGCCAGAAAGCACAGTCATAAGTGTTAATGTCACAATCAAAATTGATCCTAATTTCTTCTTCATAAACATTTCCTCCATAGCTTTTTCAACCACTATAAACATTATTACCCACTAGGTCAATAGGTTTTAAAATAGCAAAAAATTATAGCTGGTTATCAATTTTGTTAATAACCAGCTATAAAATAATCCATGATGCTTGATAAAGATTTATTTAAGGTTAGGTGAAGTTGTCTCTCTTGATATTAACTCTACATCTAAAATATATTCTTTTTCGTATGGTTTATCTTCAGCGTAATTGCATATGATATCGACTGCAAGCTTACCCATTTCAGAAACAGGCTGTCTAATAGTGGAAAGCTCTGGAGTCATAAGACTACTGAAACGAATATCATCAAAACCCACCATCTGAATTTCTTCAGGTATTTTTTTACCACTACTTTTCAGAACCTTATATGTAGAAACAGCAACAATATCATTGGCTGCAAATATACCGTCCACATCTGGGTACTTTTCAAGTATTAGCTCAGCAGATTTCAAGCCAGCTTCATAACTGTACTCTGTATCAATAAACATCTCTTTTAGATTATACTTTTTACAGATATCTCTATAACCTTGGAATCTTAGCCTTCCACTAGCATATTCCTGTGGACCTCTCAAACATACTATCTTTCTACATCCGCAATCATATAAATGCTGAGTAGCCAGAAGTCCACCCGTGTAATGATCAGACTCGATAGAAGAAATCTCACCGCCATTTGTCATATGCCTATCAACTACTACCACAGGCATATCAACTTCCTGAAGCATCTGCTCTGTATGCTCTCCATTTGTGATAAGAATTATTCCATCAGCCTTCATCTGACTTAGCATACGAATATTGCTCTGCTCCTTATCAGTGTTATTTCCAGAACTGCAAAGAACGATATGATAACCTCTATTAAAAGCTTCTTCTTCAATAATTCGCGCAAGCTCGCTAAAAAACGGGTTATCAATATTAGGTACAATTAAACCTACCAAACCAGAAGAATTCTTAAACAAAGCTCTAGCCAGCTGATTAGGTTGAAACCCCGTTTTTTCAATTGCATCTAATACTCTGTCCCTTTTTTCATCGTCAACATTCGCTGTTCCATTCATTACTCTGGAAACTGTAGCTGGAGATACCCCCGCTAATTTTGCCACTTCACGTATTGTTGCCATTCCCCTTCTCTCCATATCTAAAAATTTAGCCTATGTTACTGGTATTATAACATAGGCTAAATCAAATTTATTGCTCGTCTACATTATCTTTTGTGATAAGTTTAACTTCTACTGGCATAGACTTTTCTACTGTCTCACCATTCATAAGACTCTGTGCTGTTTCTACAGCTGTTGCTCCCATAAGGTCTGGTTTCTGAGCTACTGTACAAGCCATTGTTCCATCCTTGACAGCTGCGATTGCATCATCTGTTGCATCAAAACCAGCAACGATAATATCCTTACCGCTTATAGCTTCAACTGCACCAAGTGCCATCTCATCATTGTGCGCAAATACTGCCTTGATATCAGAGTTCGCCTGAAGAATATTCTCCATTACTGACATGCCTTCTGCTCTATTAAAGTTTGCTGTCTGGCTTGCAACTACATCTAACTTATCATCGGCTACTTTGTGGAAACCTTCGCCTCTATCAATTGTAGCAGAAGCACCATTTACACCTTCAAGCTCTGCAACTTTTGCACCTTCACCAACTAATTCTACAATGTATTCTGCTGCCATTTGCGCACCAGCTACATTATCTGAAGCAATTGAACAATCAACATCAACACCATTTACTACTCTATCTACAGCTATAACTTTAATTCCCTTTGCGATTGCATCTTCTACTGATGGTGCAACAGCATCTGAATCTACTGGATTAACAATAAGGACTGAAATATCCTTTGAAACTAAATCCTCGATATCACTTGCCTGCTTTGCAGAATCATCACCTGCATCAACAACAATAAGATCAATGCCTAGCTCGTCTGCTTTTGCCTGAGCACCTTCTTGTAATGTTACGAAGAATGGATTATTTAATGTTGAAATAGATAATCCGATTGAACCTGATCCTACAGTTGAACCTGTGTCAGCTGTAGCTTCTGTAGTTGTTGACTCAGTATTTGATGATGTTTCACCATCAATTCCAACTGCTCCACAGCCAACAACTGCAAAGGTCATAATTCCTGCAAGTGCCATTGTTAATAAATTCTTAATCTTCATTTTTGTTACCTCCCAATAACATTTATAAATTTTATTTTCAATTCTCATTAACGTTTTCTATCTGAAAGAACAGCAATGAGAATGACAATTCCCTTAACAACTGACTGATAATAAGAAGAAACACCAAGAATGTTTAATCCATTATTTAAAACTGCAATGATAAGAACACCAACGAAGGTTCCCCATATTCTTCCTCTACCACCATTCATACTTGTTCCGCCGAGGGCAACAGATGCGATAGCATCAAGCTCATATCCATCACCAAGTGTTGGCTGCGCAGAAGCAAGTCTTGATAGAAGAATTAATCCTGAAAGAGCTGCCATACCACCAGAAATCGCATAGGTAATAAGCTTTGTTTTGTTGATATTTACACCTGATAGCTTTGCAGAAGTTGCATTACTTCCAGTTGCATATATTCTTCTACCAAAAACTGTCTTCTGGAGAACGAAAAGAAATATTAAGAATACAGCCACAAATAAAATAACTGGGAATGGAATTCTAAATAGGTTTCCTTTACCAACAAACTTTAATAAAAAGCTGTCACCTAAACCAGAGATAGGTTTTCCATCCATAAATATCATTGTTACACCTCTGAATACAGTCATTGTAATAAGCGTAGCAATAAATGGTTGTAGTCTTCCTTTTGTTACAAGAAGTCCACTAATTATTCCACATCCTGTACCTATAAGAAGTGCAAGAATCATTGCCAAACCAACTGGCATTCCCCCCTTTATAAAGTACGCACAAAATGCTGTAGACAGTGCCAATGTAGAACCAACTGACAAATCAATTCCACCTGTTAAGATTACACATGTCATACCAAAAGCAATAAAACCATTGATTGATGACTGCCTAACCAACGACATAAAGTTGTCTAATGTTCTAAATTGTGGACTTATAATACTGATAACAATTATAAGTGCGATTAGAGCAATCAAAGCTCCTAAATCTTGTACCTTGTTAATAACTTTCTTAGTTTCCATTGTTTTGGCCTCCTGTGGCGAGAATCATAACATTTTCTTGATTTGCTTCGTTTCTATCTATAAAACCGCCAATCTTTCCTTCATTTATAACCATTACTCTATCAGACATTCCAAGTATTTCTGGTAATTCTGAAGATACCATGATTATTGCTACACCCTGAGCTGCCAGGTCATTGATAATTGAATATATTTCCTTTTTAGCTCCAATATCAACACCTCGCGTTGGCTCATCAAGGATCAATACCTTTGGATTTGTAAAAATCCATTTCGAAAATACAACCTTTTGTTGATTTCCTCCGCTAAGCTCGTTACAGCTATGGTCTGGTCCTGTGCATCTGATATGTAATTCTTCGATGCCCTTTTTAACCATTTCGTTCTCGTCTTTGCGATTTAGTATTCCGTGCTTTGAAATACGATTTAGGTTTGTTAATGAAATATTTCTTTTTATACTTTCTTCGAGCATCAAGCCTTCTGTCTTTCTATCTTCTGTTATGAAGCCTATTCCATTTTTCATAGCTTGCTCTGGAGATTTATTGTGTATTTCTTTCCCCTCAATAAAGACACGGCCTGTGACATTTGGCATATTTCCAAAAATGGACTGCATGATTTCTGTTCGTCCTGCCCCCATAAGACCGGCAACTCCAAGAACTTCACCTGCTCTAACATTAAAGCTAATATTAGAAAATACTCCTGGGCAATTTAAATCTTCAACGTTAAATACTACATCTCCAGTTTTTACATCACGCTCTGGATATCTTTCACCGATTTCGCGACCAATCATCATTTTTACAACTTCTGTCATATCAGTTTCACTAATAAGACGAGTTCCAATATATTGGCCATCTCTTAAGATTGTGATTCTATCACAAAGCTCAAATATTTCTTCCATACGGTGGGAAATATAAACAATTGAAACCCCTTTTTCTTTTAAAGATCTGACAACCTTAAAAAGTACCTCTGTTTCTTTCTGAGTAAGTGCAGCTGTTGGTTCATCCATGATGATAACCTTTGCGTCTACCATTAAAGCTTTTGCAATTTCTATCATCTGCTGCTGGCCGATTGAAAGCATATCCATTTTTTCGCTAGGCTCAATATCTACCCCTAACACATCAAGTATTTTCTTTACCTCTGCTCTCATTGCTGCTTTATCGCAAACACCAAATTTATTTACGATTTCTTTTCCAAGATACATGTTTTCCTCAACTGTCATGTCAAAAAGAACATTTAATTCCTGATGAATGAAAACTATACCCGCCTTCTCAGCTTCCTGTGGATTCTTGTAACAAACTTCATTCCCGTCTACAAAAATCTCTCCGGCATCTTTCGTATATACACCAGTTAATATCTTCATCAATGTGGATTTTCCTGCACCGTTTTCTCCCATAAGTGCATGAATCTCACCATCATTTAACTCGAAGCCAGCATTCTGTAAAACTGGATTTCCGCCAAATGCTTTATTGATTCCACTCATTTTAATTTTCATTGTTTGCCCCCTAACCAAAAATGCAGCCAGCCTGAAGTATTATATTTGCATATGGAGTTGTTTCTCCAGTGCGAACAACTGCTTTGCAATCATTAGTAAGCTCTTTGAGTTTTGTATGTGGTACATACTCGACTTCAATATTGAAACCCGTTTCACTTTCCTTTAAAAAATTAAGTACTTCGTCTAGTACTTTAGGATTTTGGTTTTTTATTTCCTCTGCAAGAATAACCTTCTCAATTTTCATATCTGCTCCAACTTCTTTTAGAACATCAATAAAATGAGGCACACCAAATTTTAAGGAGAGATCAATTCTTTCAACTTCATCTGGTATTGGTAAGCCACAGTCACCTATACAAATTCTATCTGTGTGCCCCATGTAAGATAATACTCTTGAAATATCGCTATTTAAAATTCCTTGTTTTTTCATTTGTTACCCTCCAACTCTGCTTCAACTTCTTTTAAAGTTGGCATACCACCTTGTGCTCCCATCTTTTCAACCGAAAGACCTGCAGCTGTATTTGCAAAAGTTAAAGCATCTTTTATAGAATTATTAACTGAAATTCTAACAGCAAAAGCTCCATTTAACGTATCCCCCGCTCCTGTCGTGTCAACAACCTTACTCTTTCTGGATGGAACTGTAAGGATTTCCCCTGATTTTAAACTAGTTGATACGCCTTTGCTTCCTTGTGTTATCACTAACTTCTCGGGATAGGTTCGTAGCAATTCTTCAGTTGATTTATCATTTCCAAATATTAGAACGGCCTCATGCTCATTAGGAGTAAGATAAGTTACTTTATCAACTATTTCTTTTGGAACACTTGCAGCTGGTGCTGGATTAAGTACTGTTTTTATTCCACGATCATAACAAAGTTCAATAATATAATGAACTGTATTAAGTGGAATTTCATGCTGAAGCACCACCATGTCGTACTTAAATAATTCCTCCTTTATCTCATCCACATATGCCTTATCAACACAACCATTTGCTCCTGAAACAACAACAATTGTATTGTCGTTATCTCCTAAAGTAATAATCGCAAGTCCAGTAGGTACCCCATCAATCACCTTAATACCATCAGTGTTAATGCCTTCTTCTTTTAGTTTGGCAGTAAGCTTTCTACCATTGTCGTCATTACCAACACAGCCAAACATAGCTACATCAGCCCCTAGTCTAGCCATGGCGACAGCTTGATTTGCACCTTTACCACCTGGAATATACTGCAATTCTGACCCCATAAGAGTTTCACCTTTAAGTGGGATTCTCTCGGCTATTACAGTTTGATCCATATTTATGCTTCCCACTACAGCTATTTTCATATAAACACTTCCTTTCCCCTCAATACCCTAGGGAATATTTGAAACAGGTTTCTGAAACGCGTTTCATTTGATAAAATGATAGTACCTCTATAGATATAATTAGTCAACATTTTTTGTTACTTTTGACTATTTCTATAATCTTTAGTTTAAAGTTTTGTATAATTTTAATAAAAAAAGCTAGTTATTCCAAATAACTAACTTTTATACCTTACTTTTCAATTATTGAATTTAATATCTCTAGCTTCTGCTGTGCCGAGTATATTAGCTCTGCGGCCTGAAGAAGTTCATCCTCTATGTCTATTTCCATGGCATCTAAAGAATCCATGTTAGTAGAAATAGATTTATATTTAATATCGTGTTCCAGCGAAGCCCACAAATCCATGGCCATTGTTCTAATTTGAATTTCAACAGGCACTAGTTGCTTTTTGTTCATAAAATAAACAGGCACTCTGATTATCATATGAAGGCTTCGGTAACCGTTTGGTTTAGGGCTTGCTATATAATCTTTAATCTCTATTATATGGACATCGTCCTGGGAAATAATTCTGTCGCGAATTAAATATACATCCTTAATATAAGGGCAGACGCATCTGATTCCTGCTATGTCATAAATGTTATTGCAAGCTTCTGTCAGAGAGAGAGTCATCCCTTTCTTTTCCAATTTGCCAAGGATACTTTTTGAAGATTTAAGTCTTGTGTCGATGTGATGTATCGGAACACGCTGACCTCTAAATTCAAATTCATCCTTTATAATATTAAGTCTAGCTGCAGTTAAATTCATAGCTGCATTATACATTCGAAGAATTGGGTCAATGGTATGTGAGAACTCATCTTCCATGGCCGCTATCCTTGCCATATTATTTTCGTATGCATACCCTACAGAAACAATCTCATTAACTGACATTGTCTCTTCCATTAAATTTTCCTTTTCCATACTTCTATGGTAAAGGTTTAATGTGTCGAATACCATAAAATAACTCTTAAATATTTCTTAACTTTTACTGAAGACTAGGTGAAGAGGTCTTTGGGATTACAGTTAAGAACATCACTTAATGCAATAACTGTACTTGCTGCCGCTTTACTTAAATCTTTCGCTCCTATTTCATATTGTTGTAAAGTTCGAAGATTAACACCGGCCTCTTTTGCTAATTCACTCTGCGATAATCCAGAAAGCTTTCTATAAGCTTGTAAACGCCTAACAGCACAATTTTTAAACTCAGAACTATTTGCTTTTTCATTTATAAGCATTACCATACTATCCTCATCCATCTCATGATATGGATTATAATGACTATGAATCTCTTCAAGGGACATTATTTTTTGAATCTCTTTAAAGGATTTACCTGTCTGCCATTGATAATATGCAAGTACCCACCCTGCCCAATATTCTGAACCAGGTTTGCGATAGTTAGATTGAGCTTCTATAACATCAGATGGGCCATAAGTCCTATATATTATTTCTTCTACCAATTCAATTCCAGATTTTCCTGAAACATATTTAGGATTACCAACTTCAAACTGATGTGCAACCCCTGACACAACAAAAATGTCCATGAAAAAGTTTAGTCCAAACTTGTAGATATAGCTTGCAGCCTCAGCTGCCTCTGCTAAATTATGCATAGCATCATTTAAATACATTTGGCTATATGGATGTGCCATCAGCATCCTCCTTTCTCATTAAATCAATCAAATAAACTCCTGATTTATCTACAGTGTTAGTTATTAAATTAAAATCCGCTCTAGCTTTATTATCTCTAACTCTTTTCATTGGATAATACTCAGCATAATCAACCGGTATTGCTTCTAAGAACTGTATTTTTGAAAAAGCTTTCTTGCTTTGAAGAAAATACTGTTCACCTAGTTCTCCTAAGTACATTGATCGTTCGAGCTGTTCTACACTAATCGAATTAGAAATAAAAGCCCGCGCAAAAGAGAAATATGAATCATCAGCTCTATAGCCAATAATCAAATCATAGTCAGAAATATCCAACTGATATTTATTCTTTAAAAATTTCAAACCATCTTCGGAAACAGGGCTATTCATGGTAGTCGTTCTGTGTTCTAGAAGTAATGTAAGCCAATGTAAAATTGAATATTTATCATCGTTAAGATTAAGTATTTTTAGGTCAGAAGTATCTATATCATATGTGTTAACATAACCATCACGTCCCTCATCAACAGCCCATTCTTTAGCCAGTTCAATATGCCTAGTACAATAGAATCCCTGACCATAATCATTATGTATTCTTCCTGCTTTATACTCTGGTTTATCTATAATTTTTTCAGATCCATGATAAAGTCTAATTCTTGACATGGTAGCCTCCTATACTTCTTTAGAAGTATAATAATTATAACTCTACAGAAGTACAGATTCAACACAAAAAGAGACGACTTCCCAGCCGTCCCTTCAATTATTTTATATTTACTAGCTTACTTCCCCTTCAAAAACTTCTTGTTTTCATACATCTTCTTACGCAAAAGGCGCCCTTCATTTCGAAGGGCGTCTTTGCTATATTCATTATCCGATTATTCTGCCGGAACCTCTTCAACCTCAACCTCATCATTATTATCCTTGAAGAATGAGATTTCCTGGTTGAGCTGAACAGCTATATCCTTCAAATCATCTGCTGAGTTTGCAAGACTTGCAACTGTAGCAGAAAGCTCTTGAACTGATGCTCCTGTAGTCTCAGATGATGCTGCGTTCTCTTCTGAGATTGCAGAAAGTGATGACATTGCATCAGATACAACTGCATTAGAAGATACGCAAGTGCCAGCTCCACCAGCAATATCTCTTACACCCTCTACTGTTCCATCGATATCCTCAAGCATGCCATTTACAGAATTGAGAGTTCCACCAATAGCCTCTTGCTGCTCTAAGTTACCTTGCTTAACAAGATTTGCTGCTGCAACTGCTGCTTCAGACTGCTTAAGCAAAATATCCATCTCAGATCTGATATCCTGAGCCATGCTATCTGAATCATCAGCAAGTTTTCTAATTTCCTCAGCAACTACTGCGAAGCCCTTACCTGCTTCACCTGCACGAGCTGCTTCGATTGAAGCATTAAGTGAAAGAAGATTTGTCTGAGCTGCAATACCAGAAATACCTTCTACTCGCTCATTAATATTAGCAACAGCATCCTTTGTTGCAGAAATAGTTTTAGCGATTTCTTCAATCTTTGCTGTCATATCACTACTTGAATTCTGAAGGTTAAGAAGTGAATGACTAGATTTCTCTGAAGCTTCCTTCATCTTACCAGCAAGATTTTCCATGTTATCGGTAGAGTTCTGAACACCTGTAACTGCATCAGTGATTCTACCAACATTATCTGCTGCTTCCTGAATTTCCTCAGCCTGCTGAACAGCACCTGTTGCAATTTCTTGAACTGCTGTTGCAACAGTATCTGTTGTAGATGCAATCTGATTTGCCATATCTGCCAAGTCCTCAGAAGAAGTTGTTACTGTGGCTGCAGAATGCTTAATTGAAGCAACTATTCCACCTAATCTATCAATAACTGAGTTTGTACTACGGACAATTTCACCGAATTCATCTTTGCGCTTTGAGTATCCTTTAATCTTCTTGAAGCGACCATCTGCAAGATCTGAAATTGTGCTTGTAACTGCAAGTACAGGTCTTGTAAAGCTGTTAGCCATAAGAAGCGAAATAACAATTGCCACTACCAAAAGGATAGCACCAATTATTACAACTAGTAATGCAGAACGCTTTGCCTCTACCATAATAGCTGACTCCTGCTCAGAAATAGCTACATAGAATCCTGTTGTAGGCTCTTTAATCCATGATGTATATGTGTTTGCTCCATCATATGCTTTTTCAAAAATACCGCTAGACTCTGATGATGTCATAAACTCATAACTACTTAAATCGTATTCCTCATCCGGTTTGATTTCAAAT
>JAILAV010000126.1 GCA_024681435.1 Pseudobutyrivibrio sp.
GCAGTATCAGATAACTTACGAGCAGCTTCATTAGCACTGGGGGCCACTAAGGAACAGACAATATTTAAGACGGTAATTCCGGCAGCAAAATCAGGAATACTAACGGGGATTGTCCTTGGAATCGGTCGAGCGTTAGGTGAAGCAATGGCTATCAATATGGTTGCGGGTGGAGCAGTAAATATACCACTTCCGTTTAACTCAGTCAGAACGCTTACTACTCAGATTGTTAGTGAGATGGGGTATGCAAGTGGAATACATAGACAGGTACTTTTTACAGTGGGGTTGGTTCTGTATGTATTCATAATGATTGTTAATTTTGTCTTACTGAAGACAAGGAAAGCAGGTTTTGAACATGGTGATTAACACAAGAAAGATCAAAGATTTCAGTATTCGAATGCTGATTTATATATGTGCTGCTTTTTCAGTTTTCTTATTGATTGGAATCATTATATATGTGCTTATGAAGGGGTTGTCAGCAGTGAACATTTCGTTCCTTACATCTGTGACTAGTGTACTTAAAGGAACTGTTGGAATCGCCGGAAATATTGTAAATACTATCCTGATTATTCTTATTACGATGGTTATTGCAACACCTATAGGTGTTGGAAGTGCAATTTACTTAAACGAATATGCAAAGCCGGGGAAGGTTGTAACACTTATCGAATATGCTACAGAAACATTATCAGGTATACCATCAATTATCTTTGGTTTATTTGGAATGATGTTCTTTGGTGAAAAGTTGGGATTGGGGTATTCGCTACTGACTGGTTCGCTCACCCTTATCATTATGGTTCTGCCACTCATAACGAGAAATACCCAGGAGGCTTTAAAGACTGTACCAAATACTTATCGTAATGGGGCGATAGGTCTTGGAAGTGGAAAGTGGCATATGATTCGCACAATTTTGATACCGAGTGCTATGTCAGGTATTATTACCGGAGCCATACTTGCTATTGGAAGAATTGTGGGTGAATCCGCTGCCCTTTTATTTACTGCAGGAAGTGCAAAACTACTGCCGAAGGGAATAGAAGGATTATTAGATAAGCCTTTTCAATCTGGTGGAACACTCACGATACAAATGTATCTGTCTGCAACAAGTGAGGGTGATTTTGAAACAGCATTTGGAATAGCCGTGGTACTTTTGGTAATTGTTCTTGGAATAAATCTTGTAACCAAGGCTCTTACAAAGCACTTCGATGTTACAAGAAAGGAATAATAATGGGAAATACAAAGATATTAGTAAAAGACTTAAATCTTTATTATGGTGAAAATCACGCGCTAAAAGATGTAAGTATGGAGATAAAAGAAAGAGCTATTACTGCTTTTATTGGACCATCAGGCTGTGGAAAATCTACTTTCCTGAAAACACTAAATAGAATGAATGACATGGTAGACGGTGTGAAAATAACTGGAACTGTAGAAATAGATGGAGAAGATATTTATGGGGAAAGAATAGATACTACACTTCTTAGAAAAAAGGTCGGAATGGTTTTTCAACAGCCTAATCCATTTCCTATGAGCATCTATGACAACGTAGCTTACGGGCCAAGAGTACATGGAATCAAGGATAGAAAGAAGCTTGATAAGATTGTGGAGGATAGCTTAAGAGGTGCCGCTATTTGGGACGAGGTAAAGGATAGATTAAAAAAGTCTGCCTTATCTCTATCCGGAGGACAACAGCAGCGAATATGTATAGCAAGAGCTCTTGCTGTAGAACCAGAAATCCTTCTTATGGATGAGCCTACATCAGCACTAGATCCGATTTCAACAACTAAAATCGAAGATCTAATGGAAGAATTAAAGAAGAAATATACAGTCGTTGTGGTAACGCATAATATGCAGCAGGCTGTTAGAGTTTCTGATTATACTGCATTTTTCCTGGTAGGGAATATGATTGAATTTGGTGAAACAAAGCAGGTATTCTCATATCCAAGAGACAAACGAACAGAGGATTATATAACAGGAAGGTTTGGTTGATGAAGGGAGTTACATTACATGAGAAGTAAATTTGATGAGCAGCTTTTAGAGCTAAATAAAGAAATGATTGAAATGGGGAATAAAATCATTTTATCTATAAAAAATGCAATCGAAGCGTTGGTAGCACGTGATGAAAATATGGCCAAGGCTATTATGGGAAGCGATGAAGAGATAGATCATCTTCAGAAGAAAATAGAGGGCATTTGCTTTAATCTTTTAATTCAGCAGCAGCCTGTAGCTAGAGACCTTCGTACAGTAACTGCAGCTATGAAAATGGTAACAGATATGGAAAGAATCGGAGATCATGCTGCGGATATTTCTGAAATGACAATTCTGATGGGGCAGAATAGTCAGATTGATAAGTTCGAGCATATTTCCAAAATGGCTACGGAAACAATGATTATGCTTAACCACAGTATAGAAGCATATGTTGAGAAGA
>JAILAV010000156.1 GCA_024681435.1 Pseudobutyrivibrio sp.
GCAGCAAGTCTAACAGACACTAAAAGCTTCCATGCCTCATCATAGTCTAAAGTGCAATCACTATATGGATATTCCTTTTTTAATCGTTCAATTACAATTAATGCTAATTCTTTTTTTCTCATAATTGTATTCTATCATCCATGCACTACACTAGCAAAATTAATTTTTCCACTTATAAAAGCGCATGCCAAGCATACGCTTTTTCTCATAAAGTAAATTCTCAAACTCAACTATCTAATTACTCGTAACGTAACGCATCAATTGGGTTGAGCTTTGCCGCCTTATTAGCTGGATAGTATCCGAAGAAGATACCGATTGCCATTGAGAAGCCTACCGCAATTACGATACTTGATACCGAGATAACAGCATCGTATCCCATAAGCTTAACTGCAAGCATACCAAGGCCACATCCACAAACAATTCCGATGATACCACCGATTAAACAGATAACCACTGACTCAGTGATAAACTGTAATCTAATTGAACCATTTGTGGCACCTAAAGCTTTTCTTGTACCAATTTCTTTAGTACGTTCAGTGATTGAAACAAGCATGATGTTCATAACACCGATACCGCCGACCACAAGGGAAATACCAGCGATTACCGAAAGTGCCAACTGAATCATGTTAATCATGGTATTCATTGAATCCATCATTGATGCCATACTTATAACTGCAATTTCATATGCGTCATTCTGTGAATAGAAATTAACATTGAAATAATCTCTTACAGTTGTGGCAAAAGTATCATTATCTGTATTTACTGATGTTACAAGGGTGAAGTACTCATAACCTTTGTTCTGCTTATGATTTTCATTTCTGGCGGTTTCATATGGAATAACCAATTCTGTAACAGGATTGTCAGAAACACCAAAAGAAAACTGATCTTGCACATACTCATAAACACCAACAATATGATATTTATAGTAGGAACCGTTTAAGTTTACTTCTATTTCTTGTCCTATAGCTGCATCATTGTCGCCATCATAGATTCTTTCAACAAGCTTATCTGTAACCAGACATACCTTCTTGGCATCTCTAAAGTCACGATTCAAAAACTTTCGTCCATCAATCAACTTGATGTCTTTGAATTGAAAATAATCACTGTTGTAGCCCATGATTTTAACATTGGCATTTTTATTACCTTCTGTTACTTTTCCCTGATCAGCGTAAGTACCAATCTGCTCTTGCATGATTATGTATTTAAGGTCATCAGGATACTCTTTTCTAAAAGCTTCAACCATTTCAGGTGAGATTAAATCATCATCTGTCATCTCACGCACATAACCAGCACCATAGCTAGTACCTGTATCGGTTTGCTCTTCATCTATGGACCTTTGAACGACACCCATCTCAAGGTTATTTGCGCCCAAATCCTGCATGGTAGTATTAACAATCAATGTGATTGAGTTACCAACTGTCATGATAGCGATAACTGATGCTATACCAATGATGATACCAAGCATTGTAAGCAAAGATCGCATGATATTGGCCTTAAGTCCTGCCAATGCAACGAGGATGTTTTCTGTAAATAACATTATCCAACCTCCTTTGCATTTTTATTCCAAGTACCCTCAGACTGCCCTATGATTGAGCCATCTTTAAGGGTGATAATTCTCTCAGTCTCCAGTGAAAGCTCTGGCGAGTGAGTGATAAGCACGATTGTCTTGCCCTGCTCCTCATGAAGTCTATGAAATATATCCATAATCAATCTACCAGTGGCAGAATCAAGAGCACCTGTAGGCTCATCGGCCAAGATAATTGCAGGGTCATTTGCCATTGCTCTAGCTATGGCAACACGCTGCTTTTGTCCACCTGAAAGCTCATCAGGATTGTGCATCATTCTATCTGTCATACCAACCTGCTCAAGGAGCATTTTGGCGCGTTCTGTTCTTTCACTACGACCCATTCCAGCATACATCATAGGAAGCTCTACATTTTTAAGAGCGTTTGTTCTTGCTATCAGATTGTAGGTCTGGAAAACGAAGCCTATCTTCTTATTTCTAAGAATGGACAGCTCGTGGTCCTTTGCCTTTTCAATATCTATTCCATCCAGTGTATATTCCCCTGCTGTAGGACGGTCCAATGCACCAATTATATTCATAAGTGTAGATTTACCTGAACCTGATTGTCCTACGATGGAAACAAATTCTCCCTTATTTACAGAGAAATTCACTCCATGGAGAACTTCGAACTCATTCGGAGTACCAATGAAAAAGCTCTTGTGGATATCTCTAAGATCGAGCATTATATTTGAATTTTCCACTTTGTTCCTCCTAAATTATTGCTACTCCATAGAAACGTAATCCATTAAATCTGTACTTGGCGCATCTGTAACGATTGCCTCAACAGTCATGCCTTCCTTGAGACCTTTACCGCTTACTTCTACGTAATAGTCACTTTCCAATCCACGGGTAACATCGATTTCTTTCTTAGTACCGTCATCAAGGATTTGCGATACAAAGAGTGTACCATCCTCACGCTCCTGAACACAGTCATAAGGAACACAAAGAACATTAGAAACCGAATCAAGGATTACGCTGGCCTTCGCTGTCATACCAACTCTAAGTCTATCATCTGCATCCTGAAGCTTAATTTTAACTTTATACTTTGCAGTAGTTCCTGTTCCTACAGCTGTACCCATAGAATCTGCTGAAGCGCTTGAACTAGAAATTGTTGCCTCTGATGCAATTGAAACGTATGTAACATCAGCCTTGAATTCCTCATCACCTGTAGCTTCAAACTTAACTAACGCTGGTAAATCTTGCTTAATATTAGCAATGTCATATTCATTTACTGTAGCTTCTACAATAAATCCACTTGTATCAGCAATTGTGAAAACAGGATTACCCTGTGTATAGTTGTTACCCTCTTCTACATTCATCTTGATGATGTAACCAGAGATTGGAGCAGATACATGTGTCTTTTCCTTGCTCTCGTAGATATCATCCTTTGAATCTACCTGAGAATAAACCTGAGCATAATTCTGCTTAAGCTGTGCAATCTCGATTGACTGCTGGTAGCTAATAATGTCTTTTTGTAAACCTTCGATTTTCTTTTGAGCATCCTTTACGCCATCGCGCTTTGCTTCGTATTCATCAATACCGAAGCCATATCTTTCTCTAACAATTGCGCTCTGTGACAAATATCTTTCAGTCTCACCTGAATATGGATCCTTCTGACCATTTTCAAAGGCATCCTTGATGTCCTGATAATACTTCTCATTCTTATCAAGCCATTCCTGGTCTTTATCAATATCTTCCTGAATCTTTTCGATATCCTTTTGAGTATCTTCTATTTTTCTTTGAAGATCACTAACACTCTGGCTGTTTGTAAGATTTTCAATATTGCTTTGTGCATTTACTTCTGCAAGCTTTCTATCAAAATCATCGCCGTCAAACTCAACTACAACTGTTCCAGCTTCTACAAAATCACCTTCTTTGAAGTTTACCTTCTTAACCTTGATACCTGTAATACCAGTACCACCGATTGTAGATGTGACAACCTTTGTTTCATTAGCAGCTAGTGTACCTGTAACACTGACTGACTGCTGCAAATCCTTCTTTTCAACTGTAGCAGTTACTGGCTCGTTAGCAGCTGCTTCCAAAGCTTCCTGTGCTGCCTTTCTTGCATAGCTAACATAAAGCACTATTGCTAGTACCACCACCAAGAAGATCACAAGCTTAATATGCTTTTTCAAAAAACGACCGATTTTTTTGAAAAACTTTCCTACTTTAGACTCTTTTTTTACAGTCTCATCAGTAGGAACAATGTCCTTGTTACCACGTTTGAAAAACATAATCATCCTCCATTAAATAAAACTATTACAAATCCTATAGATATAGGTTCATAAACATTACCAAAAAAACTAAGTTGTAGTTTAAGTCTAACGGTTTGAGTTGTAAACTTAGTCACATCATTTTTAAGAATAATTTAAGATTATTTATAAATTCTTGTCATTTTCATATTTCAAAATATCCCCTGGCTCACAATCAAGTGCTTCGCAGATACCTGCAAGGGTTGTAAATCTTATAGCATTAACCTTATTATTTTTGATTTTAGACATGTTTACATTTGTAATGCCGACTCTGTCGGCTAGATCATTCAGTGACATATGACGTTTGGCCATCATCACGTCTAGCTCTAGCATAATTTTACCCATTATTATTTATCCTCTTACTCTCTAACCGTATTATCAATAAACAAATATTAATTATCGTTTATCGATAATACAGTTATATCAGTGTCATATTCGTTTGTCAACAAGTTATTATCGAAAAACGATAATTTCTTATTATTTCATGTATAAAATTGCAAAAAAGAGTTTTATTTTTGTTATATATACATTTATAATTGATTTATTGGACAAGACATACTATGTCGGGTAGGAAATATGGCATTTCTCGCTTTGTGTCATGGCGTCATCCCAGGCATGTACTATATACTCCAATCATAAACTAACAGGAGGACTTCATTATTGAACCAGCAAAAATCAGGTGAATTTTTAAAGTCACTAAGACGCAGTAAAAATATGACTCAGGAGCAACTTGCTCAAGTTTTTAATGTGAGTTCACGAACAATATCCAGATGGGAAAACGGCACTAATCTTCCTGATATTTCTTTATTAGTAGAAATTGCTGATTTCTTTGAAGTGGATGTAAGAGAAATTATCGAAGGAGAAAAAAGCGAGATGATGAACGAAGAAGTTAAAGATGTAGCTGAGAAAATGGCTGACTATGCTACAAAAGAAAAGAGCCAGCTTTTAAGAGGCATTCAAATTTTATGTTTTGTAGGGGTAATAGTTTCCTTCCTATCCATCTTCAATCAAACAAAAGATGTGTCTTTTGACATGATAGATAAAAGTGTACTATTCGCATCTATTTCCGTTTTTATTATTATGGCAGTAATTACTCTATACGTTACTGGATTATTAGAAAAATTTATTTCTAATAAAAAGAAAATGCTTATCTTTATAAAGATTGCAACTATCATAGCAATTGTTATTGCCCTTTTAAGAGTAATACTACTAACAACAATCATTGGCCTTTTTTTCACTGAAATATTATTAACCAAACCAGAAGTTCACACAGATATCGAAAACTATAATGCATATATGTCATTTTCCAATAATGCTTATGAAAAAGGCGTAGATACTGTATGGACTAAATGGGGCATGGATGAAACAATATGGCCTGCAGAAATCACCTCTTCTATGAAAGTAGATGATTTTAAAATGGTTTATTATAATCCATGGGATGCCCAGTTTCTTGGATATTTAGTTGTAGACTATAATCCAACAGATTATGAAAAAGAAGTAAACAGATTAAAATCATATGAATCAACAGAATATATTGGGTACTACAGCGTCACCAAAGAAGAAACTTACGAACTTCTTGCCGTAAATGCGGATTCATACCAGGGATTTGTTTATGCTCTTACAGATGGAAATGGACGAATCATATATGGAGAGCAGATTTTCTGCAACTATTTTATGGATTTAGCTTACGAGCAATATATGCCTAAAGAATACTTATTAGATGGTTTTAATGCTTCAATTGACAACCCATATTCTAAGGCTCAAGAAATTAACTAATTAGCTCTTTTTTCGCTTGCATTAGATAAATCCATATGATATATTAGACAAGTCGATGAGCTGACATCGGGTCGTAGATTTTGTTTTATGATTCGATTCGCGGGTGTGGCGGAATTGGCAGACGCGCTAGATTTAGGTTCTAGTGTCCCCGACGTGCAGGTTCAAGTCCTGTCACCCGCATAATTTAAAGCCCTTGTAACACTTTGTGTTACAAGGGCTTTTTGTTTTACCAAATACAAATTCTGTCTTCAGGTGCCAGATACATTTTGTCACCTTCCTTTACACCATAAGTTTCATAAAACTCATCAAATTGCTGTACCGCAACGTTAACACGAACACAACTTATAGGATGAGCATCTTGAGTAACCCAACTCGTTTCATTCTGTAGCGTTGTTATATAGCAAAATGTTTTAGCATAGGAACTGAAGAATGTATTATAATCAAATCCTTCTATTTCATTTGCCATAGTTAATAAGCAATGTATACCTGCCATATCAGCAGTTTCCTCAGAATCTACACTAGAACCTATTACATTTTGCCCTTTCCAAACAGTTATTCCATCCATATAATCAACAACTTTTTGGGCTCTTTCATCGAAAGCTATGTGATCCTCTTCCGACCACCAATCTAAATTATTTCCATTCTTATCAAACTGCGATCCATTTGAATCAAAAGCATGACTTATTTCGTGACTAATATGCACTCCGATAGTTCCATATAGTTCTGAAATACTCATGCCATCATAATAGTATGGTTCATCTACTAGTCCTAGAACTATGTATAAAGAATTGTTTGAAAGATTATAAAAAGCATTGGTATCAAGAATATTTAAATTCCAAACATCCTTATCCACTAAACCATTGGTATGAGAACGATTAATTCTTTCATTATATTTTCCAATCAATTTTGTTGTTTCAAAAAAAGACTTTTCTGAAAGCACTAAATCTAAATAATCACATTCCCATTTTTCAGGATAAACTGCATTAATCGTAATATTATCAAGTTTCTCGATGGCCTTATTTCTAGTTTCTTCAGACAACCAATCTTCTTTTAAAAGCATTTGACGATAGGTATCTACAATTGAATTACATAACTGAGTAATCTCTTTCTTTGTTTTTGAATAGTCATATTTTTCAAGATAAGCTCTATCCAATGGCTCAGTTAATACGCCACTTATATAATAATATGCCTTTTCCTCATAAGGTATCTGTCCTTCGGCTCCATACATTTTTTCAAATGCTGTCGAATACGACTCATATGCCTCAACATCCAAATATTTACATGTATTCCATATGTATGTGACAATCATAGAGTCCTTTATTTTCTCCACATTGTCATCTGTATATAAATCATCAAACTTTTTACAATACTCTGGATTCATTACACATATTTCATTGGCATTATCATATCCCTGGGCTTTCGTAAAAGCTTCTATAGGATAATTTGTAAACATATTATAAAAATCATCAATGCTATAATAATTTTGCACTTTCAAAAAAATATCAGCAGAATTAGCATCCTCATATGTATACGCAGAATCAGCTAATTTAGTCTCAAAACTAATGGCATTATCAAACTTTTTATAAGCTTCTTTTCTACTGTATCCAAGCCTACTTAAAATATCTGCAACCAATTCTTTTTTTGCATCATAATATGTATCTCCCGTTTCAGTACGATTATAGTATTCTGCCGGATCAGCTAACAGAAAAGCTTTTTCTGATACAAATGTTTCATATTTTGAAGAATCATCATATTTTGCTTCATTAACAAAACTTATTAATGGGTCTATATAATAATCAATGTTTTCATCACAATATATATCATTTACATCGTCAATACTTTTAATAGACTCTAACTTTTCAATTATTGGCTTTATAGGCGAAAGTCCTTCAGCATTTCTTGCATCTAAATCAATATATTGATTAAACACAGTTCGAATCAATTGACTATCATGAGATTGCATGGTCTCATCTCTTAATACAGCGTAAGTCTTTTCTTTTATAGTTTGTGAAACAGGATCCATCAGGCGATAATTCAAGGTATGACCTTCTGGCAGCTGAGCACTTAGAAGCCAATCATAGTTAGTATACAAGTAAAAATCATCTACTGGTGATATCTCCATTCCTTCCTTAACATTTCCTACTACATCTGATGCCAGCCATGGATTTCCTCCAGTTAATTTTGTACTAGCTGCTGCCTCTGCGGTTTTACCATAACCTACAAACAACAATAAAACCATAAGAAAAATACTTATTATTCTGTGTATCCTTCTGCTCATTCAAACTCCTCCTTCCCACAAAAAAAGCGCGCAGTTACTGCACGCTTCTTTTTATTGCTTCACACATAACATGATTTGCAAGAGTTCCTGCCACATCTAGTGGCGCTTCTACATCTCCAAGAGACATTGCATATATGCTATCTCCATCCATTGCTGTATGGACCGGACGAATACATCTAGCATATGCATCATGGGTCATTCCTGCCATCTTGCAAAGCTGTGTTTTATTAAATTTACCATTGGTAAGCACTATTCCGATGGTTGTGTTGGTAGCAAAGCCAGCTGGTGGATTTGCATACATTTCATATAACAGTTCCTCGCATGACAAATCGTTCAATGCCTTGCCGTCCTCTTTTAATATACCGGATATACGTTTATTAGTTTCATAATCGTATACATCGCCAATTGCATTTGTGGATACAATAGCTGCCACCTTTAAATCTCCAAGCTGAACTGCATAGCTTGCTATACCGGATTTACTGCTTCGCTCCATTCCAAGGAGCTTACCTACTGTGGCACCACATCCTGCACCGTAATTTCCTGATTTAAAATTGCCATTGCCCGTAAAAGCATTCTCACAGGCTTTGTATCCCATTTCCTTGTCAGGATAAACATCAGCAGCTTTATACCCCAAATCAAAAATATCTGACTGACATACTAAAGGCACAACCACATCACCGACTGGAAAGCCTATCTTATGTTCAGACAGATATTTCATTACGCCGCCGGCAGCATCCAAGCCAAAAGCTGAACCGCCACCTAAAACAACACCATGAACTATATCTGCTGCTGCAAGCGGGTCCATAAGCCCAGATTCTCTGCTGGCCGGACCTCCACCTCTAATATCGAGACCACATGGAGCTCCATTAGGCGCAACAATAACTGTCACACCTGTTCCAGCAGATTCATTCTCTGCCTGACCGATTTTTACATTCTCAAATGCTGATAAATCAATTTCTTTTAAACTCATAGTTAACCCCTCTTTGCCAACATTAGTTTCTATAAAAATCAGTTTAGCACTTTTTTATTTAAATTTATACTACGCAGTTTATACGTGACAAGCTTCCACTTCTGGATCTGGGAAGTCTGCTGGATCATATTCGATTCCATTGTTGTCATAGTAATTCTTTACTGCAGATTTGATTGCCTCCTCAGCAAGTACCGAACAATGAAGCTTGTGAGCTGGAAGTCCATCAAGAGCCTCTGTAACAGCCTTATTTGTAAGCTGAAGAGCCTCAGCAAGTGGCTTGCCCTTTATAAGCTCTGTAGCCATTGAGCTAGATGCGATTGCACTACCACATCCAAATGTTTCAAACTTAACATCATCGATAACCTGCTCATCGTTGATCTTAAGATAAATCTTCATGATATCGCCACACACTGGGTTACCAACTTCACCTACTCCATCAGCATCCTCGATAACACCAACGTTTCTTGGATTTCTGAAATGATCCATAACTTTTTCACTATATAATGCCATAATCGTTCTCCTTCTACTCTGCAAATATATGATGTCTCTTACCACTTACTAAATCACCCCAGAATGGTGAAAAGCTTCTAAGATATTCAATAACTTCTGCAACCGACTTGATAATATAATCAACCTGCTCTTCTGTTGCATCTTCTCCAAGAGAAATACGAAGTGAGCCGTGTGCAACTTCATGAGGACGACCGATAGCTAACAATACGTGGCTTGGGTCAAGTGAGCCTGATGTACAAGCTGAACCAGAAGAAACTGCAATTCCCTTATCATCTAAAAGTAATAAAAGTGATTCTCCTTCGATACCTTCAAAGCAGAAGTTAACATTAGATGTTACTCTAGAATTTCTATCACCGTTAAGCTCTGAATATGGAATCTTTGATAATCCTTCAATTAGTCTCTCCTGTAACTTAGAAAGCTTTTCGTTATTCTCATCAATATGAGCAACTGCTTCCTCTAAAGCTACTGTCATTCCAACGATACCAGCAAGGTTTTCTGTACCTGCACGCTTGCCTCTTTCCTGTGCGCCACCGTTGATGACATTTGTAAGAACTATTCCGCCCTTAGCATAAAGCACGCCCACGCCCTTAGGACCATGGAACTTGTGAGCTGAAATAGAAAGCATATCGATATTCTGCTCCTCTACATTGATGTGAACATGGCTGATTGCCTGAACAGCATCTGTATGGAATGTAACTTTCTTCTCACGGCAAATTCTACCGATTTCAGCGATTGGCTGAATTGTTCCAATCTCGTTATTTGCATACATTACAGTTACAAGAGCTGTATCCTCACGGATAGCATCCTCAAGTTCCTTTGTATCAACAACACCATTTGAGTGAACATCTAAAAGAGTTACTTCGAAGCCTTCCTTTTCAAGGGCCTCAAGTGTGTGAAGTACTGCATGATGCTCAAACTTTGTTGAGATGATGTGCTTCTTTCCTTTTCTTTCTCCGATGCGGGCAGCTGAAATAATAGCCTGATTATCAGCCTCGCTACCTCCAGATGTAAAATAAATCTCACGAGGCTTTGCACCTAAAATCTTTGCGATTCTTTCTCTAGACTCCTCTAATACTTCCTTGGCCTTCTGACCAACTGAATAGAGGCTAGAAGGATTTCCATAAACCTCTGTAAAATATGGTAACATAGCGTCTACAACCTTTGGTGAAACCGCTGTTGTAGCTGCGTTATCTGCATATACAAACATATTCTATCTCCTTTTGCCTATCTATTTAGTATGTAAATACTGAATAAAAAAATACCACCCTTCACCTATCGAGTCAATAGGTAAAAGATGATATTTTGCTAATTGAAATATTTTATCGTTAACTAACGAATTGATTCAAATTCTTCTACGATTTCTTTCTCTGGAGCTGGTGTTGCAAGGCTGACAACAACGCAAAGAACTATACCTACAATAAAGGCTGGAAGCAACTCATAGATTCCAAAGATTCCGCCTAATGGCTTAATCAAAAACTTCCAAACGAAAATTATAACACCGCCACCAAGCATACCAGCGATTGCACCATATTTATTTGCTCTCTTCCAAAAAAGCGCAAGAAGCATAATAGGTCCAAATGCTGCGCCAAATCCTGCCCAAGCAAATGAAACGATACCAAATACTGAGCTGTTAGGGTCTCTAGCAATAAATACACCAATAGCTGCAATAATTACAAGGACAACTCTGGCCATTACCATCTGCATATGCTCTGACAACTCGATTCCAAATGTCTCATGTAAAATATTTTCTGAAACAGATGATGAAGCTGCAAGCATCTGTGAATCACAAGTTGACATTGTACAAGCAAGGATACCAGCAAGAATAACACCTGCAAGTAAAGATGCTGCAAGTCCATGCTCTGCAAGAGTCTGAGCAATAATAACGATTGCTCTTTCTGAATCTTCAAGTTCTACAAGGGCTCCAACATGAACCATTGTACGTGTCATTACACCGATGAAAATGGCAACGCCCATTGCAATAAATACCCAAACTGTAGAAATACGACGGCTAAGCTTAATCTTTTCAGGATCCTCAATTGCCATAAATCTAAGTAAGATATGAGGCATTCCGAAATATCCTAAGCCCCATGCCATTGTTGAGACAATAGTAATGATACCGCCATATGATACACGAGTGCTTGTTGAAAAATCGTGTGTAGATAAAAGGCTTATATAACCATCAAGAGATGATGAGAAATTGTTAACCACATCAATTCCACCTACGCTTGATAGACCAAAACATACAACTGCAATAAGTGCGATTGTCATAATTATTGACTGAACAAAGTCTGTTACAGAAGCAGCCATAAAACCACCTGTTGCTGTGTATCCGATAATAACTGCTGCTGATGCAATCATGGCAATTGTGTAATCTAATCCAAATAAAGATGAGAAAAGCTTACCGCAGGCTGCGAATCCCGAACCTACATATGGGATAAAGAATACTACAATGATTAATGATGAAATCAACATCAAAGCATGACTCTTATCTCTGAATCTGTGCTCAAAGAAATCAGGTATAGTAACTGAGTTATTTTTCTCAGAATACTTACGAAGCTTCTTTGCAACTAAAAGCCAGTTAAGATATGTTCCAATTCCAAGTCCTAAAGCTGTCCAAAAAACATCACATACACCTGTTGCGTATGCTACGCCAGGAAGCCCCATAAGAAGCCAAGATGACATATCAGATGCCTCTGCACTCATGGCTGTAACAAATGGACCAAGCTTTCTTCCGCCCAGATAATAATCACCTACCGTGTGATTTTCCTTAGCAAATGTGGCTCCCATAATAAGCAATGCGGCCAAATAAACAACTATCGCAATTACGATTCCTAGTGTTGCCATATTAATCTCCCTTTTTCTAAAAACAATTATTTAAGGTAATTTGAAAGAAACTGTTTTGTTCTTTCATTATTTGGATTGTCAATAACCTGAGAAGGCGGTCCCTGCTCAGCGATAACACCTTGATCCATAAAGATAATTTCATCTGAAACTTCTCTAGCAAATGCTATCTCGTGGGTAACGATTATCATTGTGGTGTTCTGCTCTGACAATTCTTTTATAACCTTCAACACTTCCCCAGTAAGCTCTGGGTCAAGAGCTGATGTTGGCTCATCAAAACATAAGATATCAGGGTTTAGAGCCAATGCTCTTGCTATAGCAACTCGCTGCTGCTGTCCGCCTGATAGTTGATGAGGATAATTATCCATTCTATCAGAAAGTCCCATTTTGTTTAATAGAACTTTTCCTCTTTCCAAGATTTCTGCGCTCTCCATGTCCTTCTTTACAAGCTTTGGTGCAAGAATAACATTTTCAAGCGCTGTGTACTGGGGGAACAAATTAAACTGCTGGAACACCATACCAAAATGCAAACGCTTTTTTCTAAGTTCGTCTTCCTTAAGCTGTTTAACATTTGCAAAGAAAAGCAAATCACCATTTACTGTGATTGTTCCTTCGTCCGGTGTCTCAAGCAAATTCAAGCATCTAAGCAATGTTGTCTTACCAGAGCCTGAGCTTCCCAAAATCGAAAGAGTCTGTCCCTTTTCCATATTGAAAGAAATTCCCTTAAGGACTTCATCTTCATCAAATTTTTTCTTTAATTCATGTACTTCTAAAATCGCCATATTTTTCTCACTTATAATAATTTCTATTGATTACTTAAAGTAGTCTAATCTCTTCTCGATGTAACCAAATAGTAATGTTAATAGTCCACTGAAAATCAAGTAGAATACGCCTGTATAGAATAGTGGCCAGATAATACCTGCGCTTTTGATAAAGCGCTCGCCTTCCCAAATAATTTCATAGAAAGCAATAACACGGGCAAGTGATGTATCCTTTACAAGTGTGATTACCTCATTAGAAATAGGAGGAACTATTCTCTTTACAACCTGAAGCAAAACAATCTTAAAGAATGTCTGAGACTTGGTTAAGCCAAGAACTGCTGCCGCCTCATATTGTCCCTTTGGAATAGATTGGATTCCTCCACGGAAAATCTCGCTGAAATAACAAGCGTAATTGAAAACAAAGGCTACAAGAGCTGCTGTAAATCTACCGGAATCTCCTGCACCCCAAAGATTTACTCCGAAAAATATTCCCGGGCCATAGAAGAAAATAAGCAACTGAAGCATAAGTGGTGTACCACGTACTACCCAAATGATAAATCTAATTGGGACTCTCACCACCGCATTTTTGCTCATAGAGCCAAAACTAATAATTAGTCCTAGAGGTAATGAAAATAATAATGTTAAAGAAAATAATTTGAGGGTTCCTAAGAAACCCTCTAATAGTGATATTGTGACTGATGTAAACATAAGTAATCCTTTAAATTTTATTGAGCAACGATTGCGTCCTGAACGCCATAAGTCTGACCAACTTCTTCTAATGTGCCATCATCGTAAAGAGTCTTGAACTGCTCATCGATATATGCTGCTAAATCTGAACCCTTGCGGCAACCTACACCGTACTCTTCTGTTGTAAGCTCTACTGTGTGAGCAAGCTCAGGATAGCTTGTACCCTCGCCAATCATTGCACCTGCCATTAAAAGGTCAATGATGCAAGCATCAGATGTACCTGCTGCAACTTCCATAACTGCATCTGCCTGAGACTTTACAGCTACATAATCATAGTTATTCTCTGTAGCAGCTTCCTCACCAGCTGAACCAGACTCAACTGCAAAGCTAAGCTCTGCTGCGTCCTCTGCTGTCTTAATTGAATCAGCCTTATCCTGTGAAACAACTACAACCTGTGCATTGTTAAGATATGCCTTTGTGCACTCCATTGAGTTTGTAACCTCAGGTGTAAGTGTCATACCATTCCATACAACGTCAATTGACTTATTCTCAAGCTCTAAAATCTTGTTATCCCAATCGATTTCAACGAATTCAACATCAACTCCAAGGCTTTCTGCAACCTTCTTAGAGATATCAGCATCAAAACCAATCCACTCTCCGCTTTCATCCTTGTAATCCATTGGAGCAAAATCTGTAATACCAACGATTAATGTGCCCTTATCCTGAATGTAAGCAACATCGCTTTCTGCCTGCTCTGTAGCAACTGCGTCATCACCTGCTGTCTCAGTATTTTCCTTGCTACCACAAGCCATCATAGAAACTGCCATTACACATGTAAGTAAACCCGCAACTAATTTCTTCTTCATATATTGCTCCTCTAATCTTATTCTTTATCTAGTTCTTTATGTAGGCTTCGCCTACTAGACCATAAAAGTTGATTGCATTCGCAATCATCCTTTTAGGTCATGTACTTTAATACTTTATCACACTAAATTATTTTTGTAAACTACATTTAATTTTTTAATGGCTGCTTCTATTTTGCCCATTTCAATGCGTCCACATGATAAAAGAATAATAGTAGAATTCTCAGACTCATCTATGGCGCTAACTGCTATATCGTTTTCAGCAAAAATCCTTCTGGCATCTTTTATATCAAGCTTCAAGCCAATCTCCATACCGCTATCCCCAACCAGTATGGCATCCTTCTTGAAATGCTTTCCCAGACTATCTAGCATAATCTGTCGTTTTTCACCGTAGTGCCTGTGAATCTTTTTAATATGTCTATTCAGATGACCGTCTCTAATAAACTGAGCCAAAGCAATTTGCTCCGCCTTAGATGCTGTCTGATTATATAGATTCTTTATAGCTTTGTAGCTTTCCCTGGCTTCTTTCGGAAGAATAAGATAACTGATTCTAACGCTTGGCAATAGAACTCGTGAAAAGGAGCCTAAGAAAGCAATATTCTCGCCACCAGTCATTGCATATAGACTAGGTGTAGGTTTACTTGAGTATACGAAATCATTTTGATAGTCATCCTCTATCAATAAATGATTATTATTAATGACATGGTTGATTATCTCGCGGCGACGCTTCATAGTCATTACCTCGCCCCACTTAGTCATATAGGATGGAGCAACGTAGATTACATGACTTTCCTTGTCTCGATAATTGACTTTGAATCCTGCATTTTCAAAGGTAAAGGCGCCATCTGAGAAATCCCTTGTTGGAAAAGATATTGTCTTTTCCCCTGGAATAAGAGGAATCAGTATTCTAAGAAGATTCTGGAAACCTGCTCCAATCACCACATCATCAGGACTACAAATTATATTTCTAGTCCTTCTCACATGAGCTGCAATCTCTGTTCGTAAATCTTCCTCTCCCTGATTAATACCATATGAAAGTAATCTATCTTCCTGCCTCAAAGCTGACTTCATATATCTTCGCCATAGCTGGAGGCAAGAGACTTCTTTATCTTCTCCAATGGTCTCCAAATCATATTCAAATGACTTTCTTTTAGCGTCCTGCAACGTAGACTGATTAGAGCTATTTTCTTTAATAAATAAATCCGCTGTCTCAGAAACGAAATATCCAACCTTCTCTATAGAATAAATATATCCATCTGCTGCAAGCTGAAGAAAAGCAGTTTCCACCGAGGTTCTGCTGACATTTAAGGTGCGTTCTGTCTCCCTTAAAGAAGGCATTTTCTCCCCGGGCTTTAAAGTGTTACTGGCAATTTGGTTTACATAATATTCATAGATTTTTTCGTATACTTTCAT
>JAILAV010000159.1 GCA_024681435.1 Pseudobutyrivibrio sp.
AGCTACTTATAGAGTTAAGTTTGATCCTGCTACGGATGTAGAAATAGAAGGATTTGACCCTAATGGATATAAGTATACAGGCAATGTCATTAAACCAGATTTTAGTCTCTCTATTTCGGCAGCAAAACTTGATGAAACACATTATTACAGAAATTATGATACAGTCAATCAAGTAGAAATTACCGAGGACAATGACTTCAAAGATGTTGGTACTATTACTGTTGTTGCATCATACCACCTTAGAACAGGAGATGGCGAAACATATACAACCGCACCTAAGAGTTACAACATTATCCCTAGAGCAATGTCAGATTGCAAGGTTGTATTTACAAGAACCAACAGATATACGGGCACACAAATTAAACCACCAGTTACGGTATTTATACTTGATGATGATGGAAAGGCTATAAAATTAGATTCAAGTAATTATTCAGTAGAGTATGGTGAAAATATTTTTGGATATTTATCAGTAACACTAACTGGTACTGGAAATAATATTCAAGGAACCTCTATTGAAGTAGGTGATATTGTAATCGGTGCACCAGTAAATCTTAAGGCAAAATCAGATGGCGCAACGGTTACAGCTACATGGGTACATGACATCTATTCTGCTGGTGAGCAGATTAGAATTTGCAAATTAGGTTCCACAATACCTGTAACATCACCAAAAACACTTACTGGAAAGAATCAAAAGTACGTATTCTCAGAAGGTCTTGATAATGTGACAAACTATGTTGTACAGATTAGAAGCTATCAAGTAATCAATGGAAGTACAGAATATAGTAGTGATTGGGGTAAAGCTCCTTCATACATTGTTGCTACTGGAATATCAAATAACGATGTAACAGTTGATAGTTATACAACGGGAACTGCAACTGTAACATGGGACCCAGAAGGCGATGCAGTAATTTATGAAATCTATAGAGCAAATGATGCAATAAGCGAAGGAGAAAAGATTGCGGTATATCCTGCATCAACAGGAACATTTACAAATTCTCAATTGACTTCAGGAAGAACCTACTATTACTACATAGTTGGATACTCATTAATCAACAATGAGTTAAAGAAGATAAGTGAATCTGAGCATAAGCCAGCAACAATCAAGTAAACTTATTACTAAGAGGCAGGGAAACCTGCCTCTTTTTTAATGAAATGAAAAATGTGAAATGCTATAATATATATATTCTAATAGTAGGATAAGGGATGTATGGGTGAGAAAAAAAGGTTTATCATAGGCGGGTTTGAATTTGAAAACCACTATGAGTACAGACAAGCACAGGAAGACGTTAAAAAGATTGAGTGTATTAATTCGGAGCTTGATATTCAGGATCCTGAGGTTGCTTTGCGCCTTTATAACGACATCCGTGACGGTATTATCACCTTTAATAGCCCTATTGGGGCCCAGTATGCAAAGCATGTGGCAGATATTGTAGCAAAGAAGTCTGCCGGTTTGTTGGACGATAGGGAAATCATAGAAGAAGCAGCAGTTAAGGCTAAAGGCTCTAGGCGCCTTGGCCTTATTTTTGTGGCTTTAGCTGTGGTATTGGTAGGCGTTTATGCCACAGTAGAAATAAAAGAGGTAATGGAAACTCGTAAGATAGCCAAATTACAAGAGGAACGGCAGGAGGCACAAAACACTAATAATTCACAAAATAAAGGTAATATAGAAAATGAAATTGACGATATAGATTCTGTAGAGAACTCAGATGTGGGTCATAATACTCAGAATGCTTCTTCTGCAAATGAAATCACAGAGGATTTAATATCAAGTCCATGGGATACAAATTATGCAATAGAAGATAGAGAGATTCTTCCTGAATTGGTGAATATGTATTTAGATAACACCGATTTAGTAGGATTGTTAGAGGTGGTTGACACGGATATAAACTATCCAGTAATGCAAACACCAAACGACCCAGAGTACTATCTGAGGCGTGATTTCTATAAAGAATCGAGTACGGCGGGAACCTTATTTGTCGACTATCGTTGCGATATAGTAAATCCTACAACTAATACAATTATATATGGACACAACATGCGTTCAGGAACCATGTTCGGTGGGCTGAAAAGATATTTAAATTATGACTATTATCAAGCTCATAAGAAAATAATCTTTAAGACACTTTTTGAAGAGCAAGAGTATGAGATTGTTGGTGTTGGTTTGTCAGCTGTCGGTTACGACGATGATGATAACTACAAATACTACAATTTCATAAATGCTGTGACAGGTTCGGAGATGCAAGAGTTTTTGGATAACATCCAAAGCTTATCTGTGTTTGACGAGACAATTGATATTACTGCGACGGATAAAATCTTGACACTT
>JAILAV010000192.1 GCA_024681435.1 Pseudobutyrivibrio sp.
ATCTCTGTGAGAGTGAATAATATCTTTATAGAAATCACAGAAAAGAGTTTCTGAAGTCGGACGAACACAAAGACGCTCCTGAAGCGGGTTAAGACCACCGTGTGTAACCCAAGCTACCTCTGGTGCAAATCCCTCAACATGGTCCTTCTCAACCTGAAGAAGACTCTCAGGGATGAACATAGGCATGTAAACATTCTGTACGCCTGTTTCTTTGAATCTTCTGTCTAACTCGTGCTGGATGTTTTCCCAAATAGCATAGCCATCGGGCTTAATAATCATGCATCCCTTTACTGATGAATATGCAATCAAATCAGCCTTAACGACTACATCGGTATACCATTGAGCGAAATCCTCTGACATGGAGGTAATCGCTTCTACCAGCTTTTTTTCCTGTGCCATTTTTTTCTCCTTTTCAAATCTTTAAAAATCTTTTCAAGCCTCACTATTATAAAGTATTACACAAAACAAGTCCACCCCTAGAAAGAAGTGGACTTGGTGTTATAGCAAATATGTTTCTTCGAATCGTTTCACTGGAAGAGGTTTGTCAAAATAATATCCCTGTAGATAATCTGCTCCGGTTCCCACAAGATAATCTACCTGCTCCTGTGTTTCTACCCCTTCAATGACAACTAACATATCCAGCGCCTTTGCCAAGGCAATTATTGTATTTACGATTTTCCTTCCCTTGTTAGCATTTCCATCCATTGAAAGGAATGCCATATCCATCTTTAAAATGTCCGCCGGAACTTCTTTTAGCATGTTAAGAGATGAATATCCGCTTCCAAAATCGTCAATCTCTATAAGAAATCCGTATTCCTTTAGCGAATTAATGATTTCCAGCTGACGCTCTTTTTCAGTCATGAAAATCGTCTCTGTTATCTCTAGCTTCAATCGTTCTGGTGGAACGTTATACTTTTCAACCAAACCAACCAGGCATTCATATAAATCTACATAATAGAAATCCTTCACTGAGATATTTACTGAAATAGAAATATCATCGTGGCCCATTGATGCCCAGTAAGCTAAGCGCTTAACTGCCTGCTCCCAAATGTACATATCAAGCTTGTAGATATAGCCTGTCTTCTCTAAAAGAGGTATGAATGAGATTGGTGCAATGATGCCCCTGTCGGGATGTATCCAGCGAACCAAAGCCTCTGCCAAAGCAACCTTTTTATCCATATTTACAACAGGCTGAAGGAACATGGCAAACTGGCCAGTTTGTAATGCCTCCTCAAACTCACCGACAATTTTCTGCTCAGACAAATACTCACGACGAAGCATATCTCCATAGTATGCAATGGAATTCTTATAATTATTCTTAATAGAATCTATTGCCAAAAAGGCTCCGTCTACCATGGAAATAACTGGCGCATCCCTATCGTATATCTCATAAACACCCATGAGAATAACCATCCTGTACTGGGCATTATTAAGGAAATTACTAACCTGATTCATTCCTGTATAGAACAATTCCTCGGTATATCTGCTCTTCGGAAGAAGAATTGCAAATTTATCCGATTCCAATCTTGCATATGTAGCTCCTGGCTGGATTTTTTCTCTAATAACCTCAGCGCAGCGAATCAAAAGTCTGTCTGCTTCCTCCGCTCCAAACATGTCATTAACCAGCTTGAATCCCTTAATATTGCAGCATACCATTACGTATTCAACGCCGATATTTTCATGCAATATTGCTTTAACCTCCTCAAAGAAGGCCTCTCGATTGAGGGCTCCAGTAAGAGCATCGTGACTATTGCGGTATTTTTCTTCCTCATATGCTATGAAATCACCAGTCACATCGTAAAATGACATGTAGCATCCACAATAGTAACCCTTTTTGTCATAAATCTTGTTGAAGTGAATGTCAAAACGATATTCATCGCCATTGATATTATAGACTTCGTTCCAACTTGTATTTGCAATGGAATTAGATTCTCTTCCTTCTTTCCATTTTCTAAATCGTTCTTCAAAAACTCTTTTGTCACCTGTAGGACAGAACATTCTGTTGGCAAACTGATTTGAATAGATACATGTGTCATTTTCATCAAAGGAAATTAGAGCACAATCCATTCGCTCAGTAATAGTGGTCAGCATATACTCCACAAAAGTCTTTGGATTATACAAAATAGAGTAATATCCAACAAAAATCGCTGCTACTGCATAAAAACATATTGATACGTCAACTGGAAAATCAAAGAAAAGATATAGTACGTTTAAAAGAATAATTCCAATAAACATCACTAGAATTGCAAAATATCTATTGCGATGAAATCCACTGGTCTGAATAGTTTTCTTAAACAAAATAGCTATGATTATTGCTACAAGAATATAGCAGAAAATCAGATGAACATAGTAATAATCATGTATTTTAAACCCATAGAACCATTCAGTGGTTGGAAGCTCACGCTTCTCTAAAGTAAAAGCATGATGCCATTTATAGTTTGTAAATAAACTGATGTTATCTAAAACCGCAATAGTAGTAGTAATGAGAGGTGAAGCATAATTATCCAGCCAGATTTTGGTGTACTGCCTAGCATAGAAAACAAAGGTGATAAGAATCCAGTCTACACCTGCAAAATACACAGCATATCCCATTTCAGACTGCCTAACATCCTTTGTTGCTATAGCAAACGTATAAGCAACGCAAGTAATTATTCCTACTACAAAAAGCTGGATAATAGATATGCCTAATTTACTGTTTTTAATTGCATGTTTAGTCCCAATGTATACTGCACACGCTAACAGCACAAAAGCTGTCAACATGAACAATAGCGTATAAAGCCTAATCAAATTTCATCCCCCAATCCTAGCTGGCCACTTTACTGTCGGCAAAATCTTCACCCTTAGGTTTAATTGTAAACACCATAGGTTCCCCTGTATCTGGATGTGCAAAACCAATAGACCATGAGCAAAGAGCTAAATTACGTCCCGTGGTTATTCCACCATATTTAACATCCCCAAGAATTGGCGCGGTACGGCTAGCTAATTGCAATCTGATTTGATGATGACGTCCTGTGAAAAGCTCAATATCAAGGAGCTTTCTGTCATCCCACTGGTCTACAGTATGATATTCAAGCTCAGCCTTTTTGGCTCTTGGATCGTTTTGGCTAACAACCTTTGAAAGATTCGTACGATTATCCTTAACAATATAATCAACCAGATGTCCTTCATCAGGGAATGATTCTCTGGTGATTATGGCATAATAATGCTTCTTGAAATTGTGGTCTGCAAGCTGCTTTGTAAGCTTTGTGGCAGCCTCCTTTGTCTTTGCAAGAACCATGACGCCTTCTACTGGCTGATCTAATCGATGAACAATATGAATTTCAGGAGTCTCGCCTTTTTCCTTAAGATATTTTAAGGCTTCGCTCTCCATATCCCTTTCTCCGATTTTCCTAGTCTGAGTAGCCAATCCTGCTGGCTTATAACATACCAGAATACTGTTATCCTCAAAAATAATATCCATACCATTCCCCCTTATGTGCTATTAAAAGTTTATCACACTTTGAATCTATATCCTACACCCCATATTGTCTCGATATATTGAGGCTTTGATGTGTTTAACTCAATCTTTTCTCTAATCTTATTGACGTGAACTGTAACTGTTGAGATATCTCCTATTGATTCCTCGCCCCAAAGTGTTTCAAAAAGCTGCTCCTTTGAGAAAATCACGTTTGGATTCTCTGCCAGGAATGTGAGTAAATCAAATTCCTTTGCAGTGAAGATTCTTTCTTCGCCATTTATCCAAACTCGTCTGCTTGCCTTATCAATTCTAAGGCCTCTGATACTAATCTCATTCTTTTGAATTGCAGGAGACTGTACTAATCGCTCATATCTGGCTAAATGAGCCTTTACTCTGGCTACTAGTTCACTTGGTGAAAATGGCTTTGTAATATAATCATCTGCGCCAAGGCCTAAACCACGGATTTTATCGATTTCCTCTTTTTTGGCTGTTACCATCAGAATAGGTACATTTTTCACTTCGCGAATGCGTTTGCAAAGCTCAAAGCCATCTACTCCTGGTAGCATTAAATCCAAAATGTACATGTCATAATTGCCTGCCAAAGCCTTCTGCAAACCCTTTTCACCATCAGATTCTATATCTACTTCGAAGTTAGAAAGCTCCAAGTAGTCCTTCTCAAGCTCTGCAATTGCTTCCTCGTCTTCAATTATAAGTATCCTACTCATACACTACCTCCTGATTTTCAATGAATTTGCGTATTACAAAGTACATGGTTGTCCCTTGGTTTTCTTTGCTGGTTACCCAGATTTTTCCGCCATGGTCCTCAACAATCTTTTTAACAATTGAAAGCCCTATACCACTACCGCCTGCTGCAGAATTTCTGGATGTATCAGCACGATAAAATCTATCAAAAACATATGGCAGGTCCTGAGTAGCTATACCCTTGCCATTGTCAGATATTTCTACTTGCACGAAATCTCCAACATCCTTTATGACTATGCCTACTCGTGATGCCACATCTGCGCGCATATATTTAACAGAATTGCTGACAATATTGTGGATAATGCGGCCCAACTGCTCAGGGTCAGCTATAATCAATACATCTGGATCCACATAATTAGCGTAATCTAATCTGATATGCTGGTTTTCCAAATCCATACCAAGCTCTTCTACGCAATCTGAAAAGTATGCATGTAGATTAAGCTTTTGGAAGTTATAAGGTATTTTATTAGTATCAATCTTTGAGTACAGGGTGAGCTCATTAATAAGAGTATTCATTTCCCCTGCCTTGTTGTAAATTGTACGAATATATTTCTCCTGCTTTTCAGGTGTGTCTGCCACTCCATCAAGCATGCCTTCTGCGTAACCTCTGATTGCGGTGATAGGAGTCTTAAGGTCGTGGGCAATGTTTGAAATAAGGGCTCTTTGCTCTGCCTCATCCTCAAGACGATCCTTTGCGTTATTCTTAAGTCGGATTCTCATATCCTCAAAGGCATTACACACTTCGGACATTTCATCCTTGCCATTGCTATGAACGCTAAAATCCAAATTGCCCTCTTTGATATTGTTGGCAGCTATCTTTAGCATTTTCAACTGAGGCGCTATTCCTCTATATATCCAAACAACCATAATTATTGCTGTCATTAGCAAAATAATAAATTCCGCTGCGCAGAAATTAAATAC
>JAILAV010000220.1 GCA_024681435.1 Pseudobutyrivibrio sp.
GATACAGCAAAGCTTAAGAAGTATATCTCAGAGCGCGGAAAGATTCTTCCACGTCGTATCACAGGCACATGTGCTAAGCACCAGAGAGCTCTTACTGTAGCTATCAAGCGTGCTCGTCACGTTGCACTTATGCCATACGTACAGGATTAATTCTTGAATTTATAGGTATTAGAACGATTATGATTCAGTTTTGACACCAATTTGACTCCAAAATCAAATGGTTAGATACAGAATAATACGTAATAATACATAGGTCAGGAGAAATACTTGAACAAATAAGACACTATTTGGATTCAAATCCGAATGGTGTCTTTTTTATTTGTCATTTAAAGATTCTACTAAACCTTTGTCGCAGTTATACCAGCAGAGCATGAAAGGGAGATAGCAGATATGAGAGATATTCAGTTCAAGTATTTTTATGGAAAAGAATCAGAGTTATTTACATTTTATAGAATTCCAAAAGAATTAATAACAAATCCACGCTTTAAGAGTTTAAGTAATGATGCAAAGCTGCTCTATGGATTAATGCTAGATAGAATGGCATTATCAGCGAAGAATAAATGGTTTGATAAATATAATCGTGTCTACATATATTTCTCAGTAGCGGATGTAATGGAACAACTAAATATTGGGAGAAATAAGGCAATCAAACTATTTAAAGAATTGGATGATGAATCAGGAATAGGCTTAATTGAAAAGAAACAGCAGGGACAAGGAAAGCCTGCGATAATTTATGTAAAGAGCTTTGTTATTGAGGATGACAAATTATATTCTAAGGAGTTTGAAAAACAAACTGCTAAGAGTTTAGAAACAAAACTTCAAGAAGTATCAGATACAAACTCTAATAATAATAAAGAGATTAATACTAATGTAGATATAAAATCTAATCCTATCGATATAGATGTGATGGAGATGAGAAAAAGAATACGAGACCAGCTGGGTATAGACGTATTGATGAATGATGATCCTGATAATAGTGAGTTATATGAAGAAATCTTAGAGTTGGTATTGGAGACTATGCTAAGAAAGGATAAAAGCATAGTTATAGCAAGCTGTAGATATTCAAGTGAATTAGTAAAAAGAAAACTGAATAAGTTAAATATGTTTCATGTTCAGTATGTTGTTGAATGTATGTCGAAGAACTGTACCAAAGTGAGGAACATTAAGAAATATATGTTGGCCAGTCTGTTTAATGCTCCAACGACGATAAAAAGCTATTATCAAGCTGAGGTAAACCACAATATGGTTATTGGGAAGTAATTGCGAAAGGGGGGGGACTATGGCTACTACAAGAATAATACCTTTACATCTAAATAAGGGTAAAACAATGTCGCAATGCCTTGAAGAAAGATTGGCATATGCACTAAATGAAGAGAAAAATGAAAAAGGTAAATATGTATCTAGTTATGAATGTGATATACGTACCGCTGATGTAGAGTTCTTATTACATAAACAGATATATCATAATCAAGTTGCGGGACTCCGTAGTAATGAAGTAATTGCTTATCAAATTCGACAGTCGTTCAAACCAGGGGAAATCACTCCAGAGAAGGCAAATGAGATAGGTTATGAATTGGCAATGCGTTTTACTAAGGGGAAATATGCTTTTATTGTTTCAACGCATACAGATAAAAAGCATATTCATAATCATATAATTTTTAATTCCGTGTCAACTGATGGTAAGCGAAAGTTTAATAATTATTACTTATCATCAATGGTGGTACGAAAAATATCAGATTGTCTTTGTCTTGAAAATGGTCTTTCAGTAATTAAAACTCCGATGAGTTATTCTGAACGAAAGGCAAAGGGAAGTTACACTAGAAAGGCTAATTTTAAGGATAAACGCATAGAGTTTCTTAAAGATGTTCAGAATAAAGCTTTAGAAGGAAAGGGTAAAGGATATATTACCTGGGCGAAGCGATTCAATGCCAAGCAAATGGCAAAGACTATTTTATTTTTAGAAGAAAAGAAAATTACATCATATGAAGAACTCTGCAAAATAACAGATGAACGAACCCAAAAAATTGATAGATTAAAGGAATCAATAAAAGAACATGAGGCTTATCTGGAAAAAAATAAGAGGATGCAAAATGCCATTATTGATTACTCCAAGAACAAAAAATACTTTAATGAGTATAAAGCCAGTGGTTATAGCAAAAAATATTATTCGGAGCATGAAGAAGAGATTATTAGATTTAAAGCTGCAAGGGAAATCTATAAAGAGGTGGGTGATAAGAATTTATTAAATCTCAAAAAACTGCGTGAAGAATATGGAACTGTACTTGAAATAAAAAAATCAGAGTATCAGGAATATAAGGAATTGAGAAAAGACATATATGATTATTATGTAGCACGTAAGAATCTTGAAATGCTTTATGGAGAGGAAAAGGGTAGAGGTTCAAGTGAGCGTAAGCGAGAAAACTCACATTTGGAAAATGTGTTGTAGGCCGAATAGGCGATTTGTCCGACCAAATCATTGCTTGCCACTCGATTAAAATCTCGAGACGTCATAATATATATTTGAATTTATTTAAAAGTATGTAGTATCATTTTTCTTAATAATGAAATAAGGAATCGGAGGTCTGATATGGATCAGAAATATAGAGATGCGGTACAGCTTATTAAGACGGCAATACTTCAAAGTCAGTATGAAGCTGCGAAATCTGCAAATGAAAAACAGTTAATGCTTTATTTTGGCATTGGAAAATATATATCACTTAATTCAAGAAATGGATTTTGGGGTCAGGGAGCTATTGATACAATTAGTGAACAATTAACAAGAGAATTACCAGGACTACGAGGATTTTCTTCTCGAAACCTTAGAAATATGCGTGTTTTCTATGAGGAATGGTCAACTCTAGATACATCGAATAACGAAAACTATAATTTGGCAGAAGCTTCTGCCAAAAGTAGTTATGGTTTTGATGTTCAAATTTGGCAGACGGTTCTGCCAAATTTGAACATCAAAACCATAACTACTTTTGGCAGAAGCTTCTGCCAAATTATAGTTTTCGTTATTCGATGTATCTAGAGTTGACCATTCCTCATAGAAAACACGCATATTTCTGAGGTTTCGAGAAGAAAA
>JAILAV010000001.1 GCA_024681435.1 Pseudobutyrivibrio sp.
TATAAATAATATGAAAATCACAAATAGAAAATTAATTGGTTTTATAGTGATAGCAGTAGGACTCGGCATTTTGCTGAGTTCTATTGGTTTAAACGTAAGACAATACTTTTCAAAAAAGAATACGGTAAGAGAATTTAAAGAGTATATTGAAAGTGGCGAAGGATTCGAAGAGGAGCCAGAGGGCAATGAAGCTGTAATTGGCGACATGATGTATATTCTTAGAATACCAAGCATTGAATCTGAAAATCCCGTCAGAGAAGGCACTGAAAAAAGTGGGCTTTCTGATTCTCTTGGACATGAATCCCAAACTGCGCTTGCAGGCGAAGAGGGCAACTGCGTCATCGCAGGACACCGCAATTACAATTTCGGTAAATTTTTCAATCGTCTTGATGAGGTGGAAATTAATGATTTGATTTATTTGGATTCACCCTCTGAGACATATACTTATGTGGTAAAAGATATTAAGGTAGTAAAGCCAGATGATGTTGAGATTCTCAATCAAGTCGAAGGTAAAGAGCGGCTTACACTATACACCTGCACACCTATATATATCGCAACTCACAGACTTGTAATAATAGCAGAAAGAATAGATTAATTGCAGTAAACAATTCCTGCTGAAAGAACTGAACGAGTATGGTCTATCTCGAATTCGCTGTCTGATTTATTGAAATAATCGTATGAATCGTAGCCTAGTCGTTCAGATATGGAATCATCCCATGTAAGGTCTACGTTATAATATTTACCATCAACGAAGACAATATTCCATGCGTGAGAGCGGCCACGGGATTCACCGGTAATATAATAGCAAGGAATTCCTGTACGCTGGCAAATAATCTGGAAAGCCTTTGCATATCCGGCACATGCAGTGGAGCCGCTACCCAATGCTGAATATGCACTTTGGCTTAAATTGGCATCTCTGTTATATGTATTCATGGCGCAAATGCAATCATGGATACATTTTTCTTTATCCAAATCATTTTTGTATTGATTTGCCTTGTCTACGATTGTATTGATTTGCTCTTCATAGCTAAGTTTTGCATTATCAAGACTTTCTTTTGAAATGCCATATTTTAGCTGGAGCTGTATTACCTTATTATTGGAATTTACACCGTATTTGTAGGCAGTATTCAACCAAAATATCTCGGATTGATCTGAGAAAAAGCAATTCATGACGTCTTCAAGCTCCGTCTCAGTAAGCGGAGTGACCAGTTTAAATCCATCGGTTTCATATGAATATGCTTTGTCGTAAATTTGATTATAAACAGCGATTTGGTCAGAAGATAATTGATGTTTATATGCATCATAAACAAGATCAACAGCGCCTACTGGCATATAGTTGCATATAAAAAGAAAAGCTGTAAGACAGCAAATAAATAGATTTCTATAATTCTTGCAAAAATAATATGCTTTATTCATAACTAGACTCCGTTAATCGCAAACATATTATTCTCCCTATTGCTTATTAATAATAATAATACAAATAGTGTACACAATAAACGATTTCACAAAGAATTCACAGTGATAATACACACATGTGTATTAAAATGCCAACAACCTTGATTTTACGGGGTTTGTAGATATTTTTAGATTGACAAATTTTTGTCATTTAGTATATTATATGTAAGGGAAACTCAAATTTTGAGTTAGAGTTTACTAACAGTCAATAAAGATTAGGAGCGATTATGCTAGATTACAAAGTTATTGAGGTAAAGCAAAGTATCTTTGAGGACAATGATGCTGACGCTGAAAAGCTCAGAGCGGAGATTAAGGCTCAAAAGACTTTTCTAGTCAATTTGATGTCAGCTCCAGGCTCAGGCAAAACTACTACATTATGCCAGACAATCTCTAGACTTAAGGATGAGATGAAGATTGGTGTAATGGAGGCTGATATTGATTCTGATGTGGACGCTGCTACAATTACACAGGCTGGTGCACGTGCTATTCAGATACACACAGGAGGAATGTGCCATCTTGACGCTGATATGACTCGTCAAGGCTTACATGAGCTGGGCACTGAAGACTTAGACCTTGTCTTCCTGGAAAATGTTGGTAACTTAGTTTGTCCTGCAGAATTCGATACCGGTTCATCGAAGAATGCCATGATTCTCTCTGTTCCAGAGGGAGACGACAAGCCACTTAAGTACCCACTGATGTTCTCAGTGTGTGATGTGGTTCTTATCAACAAATGCGATACACTTCCAGTGTTTAGCGAATTCTCAAAAGATGCGGTAGTAGAAAGCATTCACAAGCTTAATCCAAACGCAAAGGTTATCTTTGTTTCAGCAAAGACCGGCGAAGGATTCGACGAATGGGTCGACTGGTTGAGGGGCCAGGTTGCGCAGTGGTGCGAAGAAGAGTCTTTTTGACGGGAGTATGATTAATAAAGGGTAGTAAAAGGAGGAATAATTAATATGGGAATTGGACCAGATCATTTGGGCGATTTCTACCCTGATTGGGTAAAAGATTTAAAGGATGAGGATATTCGTCCTGAAATTATAGCACTTGGAAAGATGATTACTGACAGAGCAAAGATTAAGCTCGGTATTCAGAAAATCACAAAGTATGATCCTGAGTACTGGGCAGTTTCTATTCTTGCCCCAACTAAAGAGATTGCAGAACTTGCACTTTCTTTTGGAGGTATCAGAAATCCAAAGACTTTTAAAGAGATGCTTGAGATTACAGGTCTCGATGAAAAGACTCTTCAGGAGAGACTTGATCAGGCTAGCTGGAATGGACTTATTGAGTGGAATTATGAAAACGATGCTCACGAGAAGCAGTGGGTGCTTCCAATGTTTGTTCCAGGTTCAGCTGAGTTTTCTAATATGAATCAGGATTTGCTTGCCGAGCATCCTGAAATGGGACGCTTATTTGAGCGTATGAGTCGTCTTCCGCTTGAGGGACTTACTCACATGGTTCCACCAGGAGGCGCTGGTATTGGTATGCATGTTATTCCAGTTGAGGAAGCTATTTCAATGGAGCAGGAAGCCATTGGCGTAGAGAAGATTTCTCACTGGCTTGATAAATACGAAGGAAAGTATGCTAAGTCACCATGTTCTTGCCGTCTTTCTAGAAAGACATATGACGAGGGCTGTGCAGACGATCCTGAGGGCTGGTGTATAGCTATGGGTGATATGGCTGATTACGTTGTTGAGACTAATAAAGGCGGCGTATATATCACTCGTGAGGAAGCGCTTGAAATCTTCAAGAAGGCTGAGGAAAATGGTTTCGTTCACCAGATCACAAATATCGATGGCGAGGATAAGATTTTTGCCATTTGTAACTGTAATGTAAATGTATGTTACGCACTTCGTACATCACAGCTT
>JAILAV010000009.1 GCA_024681435.1 Pseudobutyrivibrio sp.
TTTTTTGATGCACGTTCAATATGATTTGAAATGATTTTTCTTAAATCTGAAGATTTCTGTCTTATATTAGTGTAGGCGTTTCTTTTTGCGTAAAACTCCACTAAAACTTTGGACATTGAATCGTATTCTTTTACATCATAGTCCTGGTACATTGTTAGACGAATTGGTGCATATTCGATTGGCTTATCTGTGGCAGAATCTACTACGATGTTATAGAAGTAGTCATTTTTATTAAGACTCTCTATTACTTCAGAGAATGCTTTATATAAACGATCTTTATGTTCGTCAAACAATGAGGCACAGCTGGCATCGGAATCTATATTTGCTCTATAACAAATTTCGTTGGCGATAGTAGGGCTTATACCAATAAATGAAGACATAATCGCCTTGAAAATAGATTCGCTTCTTTTTAGTACTGTAGATTTGAAGAAATCTTCTGATATTTCTAAGGGATTAACTTTTCCCTCTTGAACAGGGATAAAGTAATCTCTTCCAGGGAGAACCTCACGAACTGAGCTAACAGAAGATGGAATATGCTTTATTGAATCTAATATTGTGTTGTCTTCGTTACAGAAGATGATATTAGAGTGCTTACCCATTATCTCGATATATAGATATTTGAAAGTAATATCACCCATTTCATTAAGATGTTGAATTTTGAAGCGAATAGCTCGCTCAAGTCCCATTTGAGAAATCTCAATAATTCTTCCAGCTCCAATATGTTTGCGAAGTAGCATACAAAAGCCAGGTGCAGTAGCAGGTGATGGCTTATTATCCTCAGTAATATACATAAATGGAAGAGAAGCATTTGCAGAAATCAAGACTCTTTTATTACCATTTGGAGTGTTGATTGTAATAAGCAATTCTTCTCGTTCTGGTTGAGAAATTTTATTGATTTTTCCATTGAGTAAAGATTCGTTAAATTCATGTACAAGAGCATGAATAGATATACCGTCTAGTGCCATATTATAGTCCTTTCTCGTGTTGACTATAATGATACATTTAATTATAATTAATTACAACTGCGTTCTGGATAGTTCGCATGGAAGGAGACCTGAATGGTTCGTAGCATGACAGGATATGGCAAGGGTATTGCTGAAAATGAAAATGCCCGTGTCACAATCGAAATGAAATCTGTAAATCACAGATATTTAGATTTAAATATCAAACTTCCCAAGAAACTAAATTTCTTAGAAAGCCAAATTCGTAACAAAATCAGCGAAAGAATTTTTAGAGGAAAAGTCGATTTATATATTACCTTGAACGAGCATGCTGATGCTAGCTGTAAGGTTTCTATAAATGACGTTATTGCTAAGGAATATCTTGATTCCATTTCTGCCATGGCATCTAAGCTTGGTATTGATAATGACATTAAGGCTAGCAATCTCGTTAGACTTCCAGATGTTATAGAGCTTGAGGAAATCGATTCTGATGAAGATAACCTTAAAGAGCTTGTGTTCGAAGCTCTTAATAGCTGTACTAATCAGTTCGTTGAATCACGTATTGCCGAGGGAGCTCGTCTTGAGAAAGACTTGGTTTCTAAAATGGACGAAATGCTTATTTTAGTTGATAAGCTTGAGGCTCGTAGCCCAGCTATCATTGAAGAATACAAGACTCGTCTTACTACAAAGATTCACGAGTTGCTTGAAGATAATAATATCGATGAGGGACGTATTGCTCAGGAAGTTACCATTTATGCAGATAAGGTTTGCATAGATGAAGAAATGGTTCGTTTAAAGAGTCATGTGACTGAGACTAGAGCTGTGTTTAATCTTGATAAAGAAGTTGGTAGAAAACTTGACTTCCTTGCACAAGAGCTTAACCGCGAAGCCAATACAATTCTTTCAAAGTCTACTGATGTAGAAATTGCAGATATTGGCATTACACTTAAAACACTTATAGAAAAGGTTAGAGAGCAAATTCAAAATATAGAATAATATGGCTTTTGTAAATATTGGTTTTGGAAACATTATAAACAGTAATAAGATTGTATCTATGGTTACCTCCGACTCGGCACCAGCCAAGAGGATTGTTGCAAATGCAAAGGAAAAAGGCAACATTATCGATGCTACACAAGGACGTCGAACAAGATGTGTAATTATATGTGATGAGCATGTTGTCTTATCAGCACTTATGCCTGATACAATTGCAAATAGAATTAGTGATAATTCATTAAAGGAGGAGTTAGAAAATGATTAGTGATAAGGGCCTTGTAATTGTTCTTTCTGGTTTCTCAGGAGCCGGAAAAGGCACAATCATGAAGCATCTTTTGGAAGCACATCCAAATGATTACAATCTGTCTATTTCTGCTACCACACGTCAGATGCGTGCTGGAGAAAAGGACGGTCGTGAATACTTCTTCAAGACTAGAGAAGAATTTGACCAGATGATTGAGAAAAATGAATTGTTAGAGTATGCCACATTTAATGGCAATTCTTACGGCACGCCTCGTGCTTATGTGGAACAGCTTATTGAACGCAAAAAGGATGTAATCCTTGAAATAGAAATTCAAGGAGCTCTTCAGGTTAAGAAAATGTATCCTGATGCGTTATTATTATTTACAATGCCGCCTTCTGCTAAAGAGCTTGAAAATAGACTCGTTGGTAGAGGTACTGAGACTGAGGAAGTTATTTCTCAGAGACTTGCAATTTCTTGTAAAGAGTCTCAGTACATGGACCAGTATGATTACCTGATCGTTAATGATTCTTTAGAAAAGGCTGTGGATCAGGTTCATAATATAATTCAGGCAGAGCATTCTAAAGTTGTTAGAAACAGCTCAGCCATTAATGAAATGCAAAAAGAATTAAAGATGTTTGAAAGGAGCAATTAATTATGATACATCCATCTTATGTAGAGCTTATGGAAAAGGTAAATGAAAATGTAGAGGTTGGCGAGGAGCCAGTAGTTAACTCACGCTATACAATCGTGGCTGCTACAGCAAAGAGAGCTCGTCAGATTATTGATGGGGCAGAGCCTCTTATTAAATACACAAAGGGTGAGAAGCCTCTTTCAATTGCTGTTAATGAGCTTAACGAAGGCGCTATTAAAATCGTAAATGAGGATGCAAATAATTAGTAATGAATGTTTTATTTGTCTCTTTAGGCTGCGATAAGAACCTCGTGGATTCAGAGCATATGCTTGGTGATTTAATTGATAATGGCTTTAGCATATGTGATAACGAGGAAGACGCAGATATTATCGTTGTAAATACATGCTCTTTTATTGCTGATGCGATGGAAGAGAGCATTCAAAATATCATAGACCTTGGTGCATATAAAGAAACAGGTAAGCTAAAAGGGCTTATTGTTTCTGGTTGTCTTGCTCAGCGCTTCACAGATGAAATTCTCGCTGATTTGCCTGAGGTAGATGCTATTATTGGAACTAATTCCTATGATGAGCTTTTAAATGCTATCAATATTGTTCTTAAAAAGAATGGCGAAAAGCCTGTTTTCAAAAAAGAACTAAAGGGTCTTCCTAAGGATGGCAGACGTGTACTTACAACAGGTGGTCATTATGCATATTTGAAAATAGCAGAAGGCTGCAACAAAAGATGCACATATTGTATCATTCCTTATATCAGAGGCGATTATAGATCGGTACCTATGGAACAGCTTCTTGCTGAGGCTAAGCAGTTAGCTTTGGATGGAGTTAAGGAATTAATCCTTGTAGCTCAGGAGACTACAGTTTATGGTACAGATATATATGGCAAAAAATCTTTACCAGAGCTTCTTCATAAGCTTTGTGAAATCGATGGTATAGAATGGATTAGAATTCTTTATGCTTATCCAGAAGAAATAACCGATGATTTGATTGAGTGTATGGCTTCTGAGCCAAAGATTTGTCATTATATTGACATGCCAATTCAGCATTGTAACGATGAAATCTTAAAGAAGATGGGTCGTAAGACAAATAAGGCTGATATTATGAATATTGCATCTAGACTTAGAGCTGCTATGCCAGATATTTCTCTTAGAACTACTTTGATTTGTGGTTTCCCTGGGGAGACTCAGGAAATGCATATGGAGCTTCTTCAGTTTATTAAGGATATGAAATTTGATAGACTTGGAGCTTTTGCATATTCGAAAGAGGATGGCACAGTTGCTGCAACTTGGGATAATCAAGTTGATGATGATTTGAAACAAAAATGGCAAGAAGAAGTTATGCTTTGCCAAAAAGAAATATCCCTTGCCAATAATGAAAACTATGTAGGAAGAACTGTTCCGGTGTTCATTGAGGGCAAGTTGCCAGAGGATGGAGTATTTATAGGACGCACATATAGAGACACTCCATCAGTTGACGGATTTATTTTTGTAAATAGTGACACTGAGCTTACTAGCGGTCAGTTTGTTGATGTTACCGTTACAAGCTTTGATGAATATGATTTGATAGGAGATGTAGTGTTATGAATTTACCAAACAAACTTACAATAGCAAGAGTTATTATGATTCCATTTTTTGTGTTCTTTCTTCTTATTAATCCAGAAAGCACAGCGCTTAGAATTATAGCTGACATTATTTTTATTGCAGCTTCTCTTACAGATATGGCTGATGGCAAGATTGCTCGTAAATACAATCTTGTTACTAACTTTGGAAAGTTTATGGATCCACTTGCAGATAAGCTTTTAGTATGTTCGGCAATGATTTGTCTCATTCAGACAAAACAGCTTGCAGCTTGGTTTGTAATTATTATTGTCGCAAGAGAGTTTATTATTTCTGGCTTCCGTCTTATTGCAGCTGAAAATGGTATTGTAATTGCTGCTAATATTTTCGGTAAACTTAAGACTGTTTCGCAGATGGTTATGATTATTATTCTTGTAGCTAATCTTAAGGTTACTTGGTTATATGTATTAGGACAGATTTTGATTTGGGTGTCATTAATCCTTACAATTCTTTCTCTTGTTATTTACATTTATCAGAATAAAGATGTACTTAAGGAGCAGAAATAGTCATGGATGTGACTTCTATAGTCGACAAATTAGCTTCAAATAAATGGAGTGTTTCGACAGCTGAATCTTGTACCGGCGGAATGATTGCTAGTACAATTGTAGATGTTCCAGGAGCTTCAGATTGCTTTAATGAAGGATATGTGACATATTCTAACGAAGCTAAGATTAAGAACCTTAATGTTAAAGATGAAACATTAATGGCCCATGGAGCTGTTAGCGAAGAAACGGCTAGAGAAATGGCTTTGGGCGTCAAGGCCAGAGCTAAGGCTGATTTTGGCCTTTCATCTACAGGAATCGCTGGACCTGGCGGTGGTTCACCTACAAAGCCTGTAGGTCTTGTATATATTGGCTGTGCTTATGGTGAAAATCAGTGCAAGGTTAGAGAGTTACATCTTTCTGGCTCTAGAACAGAGGTTAGAAAGGCTGCTTGTAAAGAGGCACTAATATTATTAGAGGAATGTATTAGTTTTGAGAGTAATAGCAGGAAATAATCGTGGAATGGTTCTTGTTACACCGGAAGGAATGGATACAAGACCTACGACAGATAGAATAAAAGAAACCTTATTTAACATGATAGCTTTTGATTTGCCTGATTGCTATTTCCTTGATTTGTTTTCTGGAAGCGGTCAAATTGGTATTGAGGCCTTAAGTAGAGGCGCTCGCGAAGCTGTTTTTGTTGAAAAGGATAAAAATGCTATTTCTTGCATTGAAAAGAATATAGCTAAAGCTAGACTTGAGGATTCATCTAAAGTATATAAAATTGATGTTTCATCAGCTTTAAATCAATTAAATAGTCATGAGCCTTTCGATGTTATCTTTATGGACCCACCTTATGATAAATTGATTGAAAAAAAGGTTTTAGAGGATTTATCAAATAAGGCATATGTTACCGAAGAAACAATAATAATTGTTGAGGCTAGTCTTGAAACTTCCTTTGATTATATTCAGGATTTAGGATATGAAATTACAAAGGAAAAGCTTTATAAAACTAATAAACATATATTTTTTAAGAAGGCGTAAAATGAAACGAGCAATTTATCCTGGAAGCTTTGATCCAATCACTTTCGGGCACTTAGATATAATCACCAGAGCAAGCAAATTATGTGATGAATTGATTGTCGGAGTTTTAAATAACAAGCAAAAAAATCCGTTGTTTTCCATTTCTGAACGTGTTAGTATAATAAAGGAATTGACAGAAAATTTAGACAATGTCCGAGTAGAAAGCTTTGAAGGGCTTTTAGTTGATTTCGCAAAAGAGAAAAATGCTCAGGTTATTATTAGAGGACTTAGAGCTGTTACTGATTTTGAAAATGAAATTCAGTTAGCGCAGTCAAATAAGGTCCAATATCCTGAATTAGAAACTTTATTTATGACTACATCTTTACAGTATTCTTATTTAAGTTCTACTGTTGCAAAAGAATTTGCATCTTACGGAGGAGATATCAGCCTATTTGTTCCATCACAGGTTATACCTCTCATAGAAGCTAAAATTAAAGACAAGGAGAAGTAATAACATGGCAAGCGCAAGTAAAATCGAAGATATAATTGACGAGATTGAAGCTTATATTGATGACTGTAAGCCATCAGCTTTCTCTACAAATAAAATCGTAGTTAATAGAGATGAGCTTGAGTCACTATTACAGGAATTAAGAACAAAGACTCCAGATGAGATTAAAAAATACCAGAGAATGATTGCTAATCGCGAGCAGATTCTCGCTGATGCTAGACAGAGAGCTGATGAAATCATTAGTCAGGCACAGATTCAGACAAATGAACTTGTATCAGAGCATCAGATTATGCAACAGGCATATGCTCAGGCAAATGAAGTTATTCTTATAGCTCAAAAGAATGCTCAAGAGAAGATTGATAGAGCTACAGAGGATGCTAATAATATTAGAATGGGAGCTATCGCATATACAGACGAGCTTTTAGCTAACATTCAAACAATACTTAGCAATTCAATTGAAACTACAAAAAATAGAACAGAGACATTCCTTAGTACAATGCAGGTTTATCTTGATACAGTTGATGCAAATAGAGCATCGCTTGTTCCAGATTCTCTCAATGATGGAGATTCAGATCCAGCTTCAAGTTTAGAGGCTACAGGAGAGGCTGCTATGGCAGCTAAGCCTGTTGAGGAACCAAAGGCAGAGCCTTCACAGGCAACATCTACAGATGATGATGTACCTGCACTTGATATTCCAGAGCAGTTTTTTAATAAGGAATAATAGGGTATTATGCAGAAGTTCTTACCTATAAGTAAAAAAGATATGGATGAGCGTGGCATTGACCAATTAGATTTTGTTTATGTCTGTGGTGATGCATACGTTGATCATCCTTCGTTTGGGGCGGCAATTATTTGCCGCCTTCTTGAATTACATGGATATTCTGTTGGAATTATAGCTCAGCCAGATTGGAAAGATGATAATTCCATCAATGTACTTGGGGAGCCTAGATTAGGCTTCTTTGTAAGTGCAGGTAATATGGATTCCATGGTTAATCATTACAGTGTTTCAAAACACAGAAGAGATTTTGATAATTATTCTCCAGGTGGAAAAATTGGTCTCAGACCAGACTATGCCACTGTTGTTTATTGCAATTTAATAAGACATACTTACAAAAAGAAACCAATTATAATTGGTGGTATCGAGGCATCATTAAGACGTCTTGCTCATTATGATTATTGGTCTAATAAGATACGTAGATCCATATTACTAGATTCTGGAGCAGATTTAATTTCCTATGGCATGGGTGAAAAATCTGTCATTGAGATTGCAGATTGTCTTGCATCTGGTATGGATGTAAAGGATATAACATATATTGACGGAACTGTCTTTAAGACTAGAGATAAGTCATTTATTGAAGATGGAATAATCCTTCCATCTTATGAAGAAATTAAGGCGGATAAAGCAACATATGCAAAGAGTTTTTATACTCAATACGTAAATACGGATGCATTTACAGCAAAGAAATTAGTTGAAACCTATGACGGAGCAATGTTCGTTGTTCAAAATCCTCCAAGCAAGCCTTTAACTCGAATGGAAATGGACGATGTATATTCAATTGAATATATGCGTACATATCATCCTATTTATGAGAAAGATGGTGGTATCCCTGCCATCAAAGAAGTTAAGTTTTCTTTGATTAGTAATAGAGGATGTTTTGGTGGTTGCAATTTCTGTGCGTTAACATTTCATCAAGGTAGAATAATTCAATCTAGAAGTCAGGAATCAATAATTAATGAGGCAAAGCTTATTACTGAAGATCCTGAGTTTAAGGGCTATATTCATGATGTTGGTGGTCCTACTGCTAATTTCAGAAATCCATCATGTAAGAAGCAGCTTACTAAAGGTGTTTGTACACATAGACAATGTCTATTCCCGGAAAAATGTCCTAATCTTGAGGTTGATCACAAAGAGTACGTACAGCTTCTTACAAAGCTTCGTAAACTTCCTAAGGTTAAGAAGGTCTTTGTTCGTTCCGGCGTGAGATTTGACTATGTCATGTATGATAAGGATGATTCCTTCCTTAGAGATTTATGTAAGTATCATGTCAGTGGTCAGTTAAAGGTTGCACCTGAGCATATTTCAAATAATGTACTTGGTTACCTTGGAAAGCCTGATATTTCTGTTTATAATGCATTTTGTGATAAGTATGCAAAGATAAATAAAGAGCTTGGATTAAAGCAGTATTTAGTGCCGTATCTTATGAGCTCACATCCTGGTTCAACACTTGATGATGCTATAGCTTTGGCAGAGTATTTAAGAGACCATCATCTATCTCCTGAACAGGTGCAGGATTTTTATCCTACTCCAAGTACAATCTCTACTACAATGTACTACACAGAAATAGACCCTAGAGATATGAAGCCGGTTTATGTGTGCAAAAATCCTCATGAAAAGGCTATGCAAAGAGCTTTAATTCAGTACAAACGTCCTGAAAACTATGATTTAGTAAAAGAAGCTCTTGTTAAGGCAGGTAGAGAAGATTTGATTGGCTTTGGTCCAGAATGTCTTATTCCGCCACGTAAGATAAAGCCTAAAGATTTCAAAAAGTCTGAGGCAAAAAAGAATTTAAACACTGATAAAAATTCTAATAACAAGAATAATAGAAGTAGTAAAAATGCTAAAAAAGGTAATTCTAGCAAACAAAGTAAAATAAATGAAAGAACTAAGAGTAGACGACGCAAATAGTAATCAGCGTTTTGATAAGTATTTAAAGAGAGTTCTTTCTAACGCATCAACTAGCTTTATTTATAAGATGCTTAGAAAAAAGAACATTACTTTAAATGATAAAAAAGCTGATGGTACCGAAAAAATTAATACAGGTGATATAGTCAAAATATGGTTTTCTGATGAGACATTTGAAAAGATGAGCGGAGCAAGTGATAGGGATGAGTTATATTATTCAATTAAAGCGATGCCATATGATATTGATATTGTTTTTGAAGATAACAATATGATTATTATAAATAAACCAGCTGGAGTGAAGTCTCAAAAAGATACACCTTCAGATATTTCTATTAATGAGATGGCTATATCATATATGATTTCTTCTAATCAGTTATCGGAAGAGAGCTTTAAACATTTTCATCCTAGTGTGTGTAATCGGTTAGATAGGAACACATCTGGTATTGTTTTATTTGCAAAAACATTAAAAGCTGCTCAAGAACTTGGAAATGCTTTAAAGAATAGAAGTTGCGTAAAGCTTTATAGAGCTGTAGTTGTTGGTAGAATTGACTCTGAACAGCTTATAGATGGCTATTTAGCGAAAGATAAGTCCACTAATAAGGTTTCTATAACAAATGTGGAATCAGAGGATTCTAAGCCTATTAAAACGGCATATAGACCTATCAGCCATGTTGGCGATGATTTTACTTTAATTGAAGTTCATCTGATTACAGGTAGAACACATCAGATTCGAGCACACTTGGCATCAATTGGTCATCCGATATTAGGAGACAATAAATACGGAAATACGATAATAAATATTAAACAAAAAGTCAGAGGGCAGCTTTTACATGCATATTCAATAGAGTTTGAAGATGGCAGAAAGTTTGTCTGTGATTTACCGAGGGAGTTTAATGAGTACATTTAAATCCAGAGGCTTACGAGGCTCTACCTTCGAAGAATTTATTAATAAAACAAACGAAGTATACGAGGAAAACGGCCTAGCGCTTATCCAAAAGATACCAACGCCAATTACACCAATCGATATGGATAATAAAGGCCATATCACACTTGCTTATTTTGACCAAAAATCTACAGTCGATTATGTTGGTGCTATTCAAGGCATACCGGTTTGTTTTGATGCTAAGGAATGTAATAAAGATACTTTTCCTTTACAGAATATCCATGCCCATCAGATTGACTTTATGGGTAAATGGGAAGCCCAGGATGGCCTTGCCTTTATTCTTATATTCTTCAGCGAAAGAGATGTTTATTATTATCTTACATATGCTAAGCTTAGAGAGTTTTGGGATAGAATGGTTGAAGGTGGTCGAAAGAGTTTTAGGATAGAAGAGTTAGACGAAAAATACTTTTTTACCACAAAGCCTAATTTACTTGTTCCATATTTGGATATGATCAATATTGACCTTAGCCTAAGAGATTAAAATTTAATTATTAAAAGAGGTTCTTTTCTAATAGAAAATGAATATTGATAATATACCCTGAGTCACCAGTTTGACTACAGGGTATATATATTGTATAATCACTTTATTACATTAGCAGACTAAAGTATGAGGTAGAAAAATGAAAAATCTTACTTTACACACTCCTGAGGGAGTTAGAGACATTTACAATAGTGAATATGAACAACGTTTAGATGCTTTATATAACCTTAGAAAGTGCTTTAAAGGCGCTGGTTATTTGCCAATTTCTACACCTACTTTTGAGTATTTTGATACATTTTCAAAGGAGGTTGGCTCTTGTAAATCTAATGAGATGTTCAAGTTTTTTGACAGAGATGGCAATACTTTGGTCCTTAGACCAGATATTACCCCTTCAGTTGCCAGAGCGGCTGCTATGTATTTTTCAGATACAGATGGAGCAGTGAAGCTTTCTTATGAGGGAAATGTATTTATCAATTACCATAGCTTACAGGGGCGACTTAAGGAAAGCACCCAGGCTGGATGTGAGTTTATTGGAGATAGCTCAGTTGATGCAGATGCTGAGATTCTCACAATTGTTGTTAACGCATTAAAACAAATTGGTCTAAAAGAGTTTGAAATTGGAGTAGGCCATATTGATGTTGTTAAAGGTTTAATTGAGGCCGCTAATCTTTCTGATGATCAAGAAGAGAATCTTATTAGTTTAATTTCAAATAAGAACTTTTTTGGTGCCAAGGACTTATTAGCTCAGGCTGATGTAAGTAAGGGGCTTTTGGATTTATTTGATATTACTGGAAAGATTATGAATTCACCAAAGGAGTGGTCCTCATATCTTGCTAAAGCTAAGAAATACAAAAAGGTATATGACGCCCTTGAATATCTTACAAAGCTATACGATTTACTAAGTAAAAATGGTGTTATGGACTATATCTCGTTTGAATTGGGAATGATTTCAGAATATAAGTATTACACAGGTATCATTTTTACAGGATATTCTTATGGAGTAGGAGAACCTCTTGTTAAAGGTGGTCGATATGATTCTCTTTTGAGTCATTTTGGAAAGGATTCTCCAGCCATTGGATTTGCAATTACTGTTGATCAATTGATGTTAGCACTTAGGAGACAATAATGAGCGAAGATAGATATTTAACTTTTGCCCTTGGAAAGGGAAGACTTGCTAAGAAAACATTAGAATTATTTGAAAGCATTGGTATTACTTGTGAGGAAATGAAAGATCCTGATACAAGAAAATTAATATTTACAAATGAGGACCTTAAGCTTCGTTTTTTCCTTGCAAAAGGCCCAGATGTTCCTACTTATGTTGAGTACGGAGCTGCAGATATAGGAGTTGTTGGTGAGGATACAATCCTTGAAGAAAACAGAAATATTTATGAAGTTTTAGATTTAGGATTTGGAAAGTGCAGAATGTGTGTATGCGGGCCAAAGGAAGCTGAGGATTTATTAAAGCATCACGAGCTTATTAGAGTTGCTAGTAAATATCCACGCATAGCAAAGGATTATTTTTATAACAAAAAGAATCAGACAGTTGAGATTATTAAGCTTAATGGTTCAATTGAGCTTGCACCAATTGTTGGTCTTTCAGAAGTTATAGTTGATATTGTTGAAACTGGTTCCACACTTCGAGAAAACGGACTTGTTGTTTTGGAGGAGGTTTGCCCTCTCTCTGCTAGAATGGTTGTAAATCAGGTTTCAATGAAGATGGAATATGAAAGAATTACTGAATTAATTGAAAAGCTGAAGGGAGCATTAGAAAATGAAAAAGCTTAAGCTTACATCAGAGACTATAGATAATATTTTAGAATCTTTATTAAAGAGAAGTCCTAGTCAATACACTGAATACGAGCAGACAGTTAATGATATTGTATCTGACGTGCGAGCTAATGGCGATAAGGCTATATTCGCATATACGAAGAAGTTTGACGGGGCTGATATTAATGCTGAAAACATTGTTGTAACAAAAGAAGAAATTGAAGAAGCATATTCTTTAGTTCCAGAAGAACTTGTCGAAGTTATTAGAAAAGCTCTTGTAAATATTGAAAAATACCACGCAAAACAAAAGCAAAACAGCTGGTTTACATCTGAGGAGGGCATTATCCTTGGCCAAAAGATTTCCCCTTTGGCAAGAGTAGGTGTATATGTTCCAGGTGGAAAGGCTGTTTATCCTTCATCTGTTTTGATGAATGTTATGCCAGCAAAGGTGGCAGGGGTTCCAGAAATTATTATGACTACCCCTTGCAATAAGGAAGGAAAGGTTAATCCAAGTACTCTTGTTGCAGCAAACGAAGCTGGTGTTGATATTATTTATAAATGTGGAGGAGCGCAAGCTATTGCAGCTTTAGCATTTGGTGCTGAGTCTATAAAGAAGGTAGATAAGATTGTAGGACCTGGAAATATATTTGTAGCTCTTGCTAAAAAAGCTGTATTTGGCTACGTCTCAATTGATTCTATTGCAGGACCTTCAGAGATTTTAGTTCTTGCTGACGAATCAGCTAATCCAACATATGTGGCAGCAGATTTGCTTTCTCAAGCTGAGCATGATGAGCTTGCATCTGCAATTCTTGTTACAACATCTGCTAAGCTTGCTGATGAAGTTGAAAAGGAGATTCAGCGATTTGTTCAGATTCTTTCTAGAAAGGATATTATCGAAAAATCTCTTGAGAATTTTGGATATTTACTGATTGCAGATAATATGAAAGATGCTATTGACTGTGTTAATGCTATTGCATCAGAACATTTAGAAATAGTTACAGCAAATCCATTTGAGACTATGACTTATGTTAAAAATGCAGGTGCAATTTTCCTTGGACAGTATTCATCAGAACCACTTGGAGATTATTTTGCCGGACCAAACCATGTACTTCCAACAAACGGTACAGCTAGATTTTTCTCACCACTTTCAGTAGATGATTTTATAAAGAAATCCAGCATTATTTCTTATTCAAAGGAAGCACTTGAGGCTGTATATCCTGATGTTGTTAAGTTTGCAAACAACGAGCAACTAACAGCTCATGCAAATTCTATTAAAGTTCGTTTTGAACAATAATATCTATTGTAATTTATAGATATTTCTCAAAAAAAGTATTGTATGTTTAATATTTTTTGTATTTTGATATAATTAAAATGATTGAAGAAAAGTAAAATTGGGGCGAGTAATTATGGCAGAAGAACGAAGAGCTAGAGTTGCTAGAAAGACTAAAGAAACTGATATTACAATTGATTTTTCAATTGATGGTGTTGGTAATTGTTCTGTAAGTTCAGGTATAGGTTTTTTTGATCACATGCTTGATGCTTTTACAAGACATGGATTATTTGACATGTCAGCAGATATCAAAGGTGACCTTCAGGTTGATTGTCATCATACCATAGAAGACACAGGAATTGTTCTTGGCAATGCAATTAAAAAAGCATGTGGAAGCAAAAAGGGAATCAAGCGATATGGTAGTTGTATTCTTCCAATGGATGAGACTTTAGTTCTTGTTGCTGTGGATTTATGCAATAGGCCTTATCTTTCATTTGAAGCTGAATTTCCAACTGAAAAAATCGGATATATGGATACTGAAATGGTAAAAGAATTTTTCTATGCTATTTCTTATTCTGCAGCTATGAATTTACACATTAAGGTATTAACCCCAGGTAATTCTCATCACATGTGCGAAGCAATGTTTAAGGCATTCGCTAAGGCACTTGATGAGGCTACAACTATTGACACACGTATACAAGATACTATGACAACAAAAGGGTCAATTTAATGACTAAAGGAGCATACTAAATGGAGCACAAAAATATTGTTGCCACCATCTACATTAAAGATGGAATGGCAGTTAAGAGTCCTACAGAACTTGACGCAAAACAAGATGTTTTAGAGCTTGCATCAGCTTATGATGACAGCGGTATAGATAAAATCATTTGTTATGATTTATCAACTGACGATGAAGAGCATGAAAAGAACATATTAGCCATTCGTGAAATTAATAGAAATATTCAAGTCAAAACTGCTGGCGGTGGAAATATTAAGCGACTTGAAGATGTTAAAAAGCTATTATACGCAGGTTGTATTGAAGTTATTTTAAACGGTTCAAAGCCTGAGACTATCGATTTAATTAAAGAGGCATCAGCTAGATTTGGTGCTAACAAAATGCTTGTCAGTCTATCTACTGTAGATTTTTTATTTAAGACTAAAGATTTTTTACAGGACAATGTACATGAGCTTCTAATCATGAATACCACATTATTAGAGGGCTTGGAGAATATTACAAATATTCCTTACATCGTTCAGGTTGATGATTACGATTTTGATTATGTATTAAAGCTTTTAAAGTCGGATCAAATTAGAGGCATTTCTGGAGATTTCATTAATAGCGCTAATTCAAATGTCATGCAAATCAAAAGTGATTTGTCTGACGCTGGAATTAAAATGGATAACTTTGAGCCAAAGTTATCTTGGTCTGATTTAAAGCCTAACAGTGATGGATTAATTCCAACTGTTGTTCAGGATTTCCAGACTGGCGAAGTTCTTATGGTTGCCTATATGAACGAGGAATCTTTAAATGCTACTATTCGTACAGGAAAGATGACATATTATTCTCGTTCAAGACAATCATTGTGGGTTAAGGGTGAGACTAGTGGTCATTTTCAGTATGTTAAGTCATTGACGGCTGATTGTGATTTTGATACTATTTTGGCGAAAGTTTCTCAAGTTGGAGTTGCATGTCACACTGGCGCAGCAAGCTGCTTCTTCAACGAGATAGTAAAAAAGGAGTACGTAGAGCGCAATCCACTTAAGGTATTTGAAGATGTGTATGCGGTCATTATGGATAGAAAGAAAAATCCAAAGGAAGGCTCATATACAAATTATCTTTTTGATAAAGGACTTGATAAAATCCTTAAAAAAGTGGGTGAAGAAGCTACTGAAATTGTTATTGCAGCAAAGAATCCTGATGCAGAAGAGACTAAATACGAAATCTCTGATTTCTTGTATCATCTAATGGTTCTTATGGCAGAAAAAGGTGTCACTTGGGAAGACATTACTTCAGAGCTTGCTCAGAGATAGGTTTATATGAAAAAACTTGCTTTACCTGACGATATATTGATGCAGATTGATAAGCCTGCACGTTATATTGGCAACGAATTTAATAGTGTAAATAAAAATCCTGCAGATGTAGACATTAGGTTTGCTATGTGTTTTCCTGATGTCTACGAGGTAGGTATGTCGCACTTAGGAATTGCAATCCTATACGATATGCTTAATAAGAGACAGGATACATATTGTGAAAGGGTATATTCACCATGGCCAGATTTACATAATCTGATGAAGGAAAGGAATATACCTCTTTTTGCGTTAGAATCTCAGGATGCTATCAAGGATTTTGATTTTATTGGAATGACACTTCAATATGAAATGTGTTATACAAACATTCTTCAGATTCTTGATTTAGCTGGAGTTGCTCTAGAGAGCAAAGATAGAGAAAATAATGATCCTATTGTTGTGGTTGGTGGTCCTTGTGCTACTAATCCTGAACCAATAGCAGATTTTATTGATATTGCTTATGTAGGAGAGGGAGAGACCAGTTATGGCCCACTTCTTGATTTATATAAAGGGCATAAGGCTAAAGGTTTTGATAGGGCAGCTTTCTTACGTGAAGCCAGCCATATTCCTGGTATTTATGTCCCTTCTTTATATGAGGTTTCATACAATGAGGATGGAACAATTGCTTCCTTTGGCCCTATTTACGATGATGTACCAAAAACTGTTGTTAGACAGGTTGTAACAGATATGAATGCATCTAGTTATCCTACTAAGATGCTGATTCCTTTTGTGCGAGCAATTCAAGATAGAGTTGTTCTAGAAATTCAAAGAGGCTGTATTAGAGGATGTAGATTCTGCCAGGCTGGCATGATTTATAGACCTAATCGAGAGAAATCTGTTGAAGTTTTAAAGGCTCAGGCTAAGGAATTGCTTGCTTCAACAGGTCACGAAGAAATCAGTCTTAGCTCATTATCCTCAAGTGATTATCATGCTCTTGGGGAGCTTATGGATTTCCTTATTGATGATTGTCTTTCAGAGGGGGTTAATGTTTCATTACCGTCTTTACGAATTGACGCATTTTCTCTTGATGTTATGTCAAAGGTTCAGGATGTTAGAAAATCAAGTATAACATTTGCTCCAGAGGCTGGCAGTCAGCGTATGAGAAATGTAATTAATAAGGGTCTTACTGTCGAGGATATTATTGGCGGAGCTACACTTGCATTTAAGGGTGGCTGGAATAAGGTTAAATTTTATTTCATGCTAGGCCTTCCAACTGAGACTGATGAAGATATGAAGGCTATTCCGCGTCTAGCAAATGATGTGGCTGCTGCATATTATGAAACAGTTCCTAAAGAGCAAAGACAGGGCAGATGTCAGATTACTATTTCTACATCATTCTTTGTGCCAAAGCCATTTACTCCTTTCCAGTGGGCACCAATGTATGAAGCAGGAGAGTATTTACGTCGTGCCAAAGTTGTTAACGACGAAATGAAGGCTCAGTTAAATCAAAAATCTCTTAAGTACAACTGGCATCATTCAGACGTTACTGTCCTTGAAGGTGTATTTGCCAGAGGTGATAGAAAGCTTTGTCCTGCAATTCTTGATGCATATAAGAGCGGTTGTTTCTTTGATGCTTGGGGCGAATACTTTGATTTTGATAAGTGGCTTGCAGCATTTGAAAAGAATAATATTTCAATTGATTTTTATGCTTATAGACAACGTGATTTAGATGAAATTCTTCCATGGGATTTCATTGATTGTCATGTTACAAAAGAATTCTTAAAAAGAGAATGGAATAACGCCATGGCTGGCAAAGTTACTCCAAATTGTAAAATGGGTTGCAGTGGCTGCGGCTCAAAAGCTTTAGGTTCGGGGGTATGTCATAATGCGCGTTAGAGTTAGATTTGAGAAAAACGGAATAATGAGGTATGTTGGCCATCTGGATTTGATGCGTTTTTTCCAGAAGGCTGTTAAAAGAGCTAATTTACCAATTAGATATTCAGAAGGCTTTAATCCTCATCAGATTATGTCATTTGCAGCACCTTTAGGTGTTGGACTTACATCTGCGGGGGAATATATGGATATTGATTTAAAGGAAGAAGTTCCTACTTCAGTTGGTCTTTCTGCTTTGAATGAAAATATGGTTGAAGGCCTTGCTATTACAGGATTTAGATATCTTCCTGATGATGCTGAAAAGTGTATGTCGGCAGTCACAGCTGCAAGCTATATTGTTACATATAAGGATAATAAAGACGACGCTTGCTATATTGAAAATATTTGTGATTTAAAGGAGAAATTCTTTGATGAGGCAGCAAATATTAATATAGTTAAAAAGACCAAAAAGGGTGAGCGTGAGCTTGATTTAAAACCTTTAATTTATAGGTTTGACATTGAAGTGAAAGACGGTGTCCCTGTTTATGATTTACTTCTTTCTAGCGGAAGCACTGATAATATTAAGCCTGAACTTGTAATAAAGGCTTTTCATCAGTTTCTTGGCTTGCCAGAATTTGACGATTTATCTTTAGATATACGTAGAATTGATATGTTTACTGGTGAGCCCGCTAATTTTGTTTCTCTTGGAGCGATTGGAGATGAACATTAAAAAGGTTGTTATTACAAAAGGAATATACTTAAATAGGGAGCTTCGGCTCCTTGTTTCTTTTGATGAAAATGACAAACCTGTAGATATTATAAATCTTGATATCACAAAGGTTGGAGAGTACTATGAGGCATCTGTTGAAAAGGTGTTAACTGATATTGATGCTTGTATTCTAAAACTTGATTCAGGAGACAAAGGATTTATTGAAAACAAAAAGCTGAATCCAGATGAGTTTATATATAGACACTCTGATAAAAAGCTTGTTTGTCAGGCTGATAAATTATATGTAAAAATTACTCAGGATAGAAATTACAGTAAGCCTTATTCCTGTGCCTTTTCCTCTATTGAGGAGTATGAAAAATCAAAAGGCTTTGGATTTTTAGATTACTATATTAAGGAATTTTGCAATGAAGATATTGATATTATCAGTGATTTGGCTGATTTGAAAGTATCTGGTATGGAAATTCGGTTTTATCAGGATGATTCAGTTAGTCTTTGGCAAATATATGATCTTACAAAAATCTTAGATAGTGTAATTTCAATGAGAGTTAATTTATCTAAGGGTGGAAACATCATTATCGAAAAAACAGAAGCTCTTACTGTAATTGATATTAATACAGGGAAAAATTACGGAAAGACTAGTTTTCAAGAAACTAATCTTATAGCTGCAAAAGAAATAGCTCGACAACTTAGATTGCGACAGCTTTCAGGGATGTTTGTTATTGATTTTCTAAAAGTTTCAAAAGAGGAACAACAAGAAATAATTGATGTATTTAAAGTTGCTTGCAAAGATGATATGTCGCAAATATCAATCCATGGGTTTACAAATCTTGGATTGCTAGAAATCACTAGAAGTAGAATATTTTCTCCTATTGTGCTTGCTTTTTAGTATATAGGGTAAAGGATAATTTATGAAAAAGAAATATAATGTGGTACAGGCGTTTTTTATTATAATTTGCTTTATGATAGCCCTAAGTGTTCCTGAGTTCTTATCAGGGCAAAATCAAGAGGAATCAAATTTGGATGCTGTAACTTTTGTTAGAACTGTAGATGGCGATACTATTATTGTTGAGGACGAAAACGGCGAAAAGAAGCGTGTTCGAATGATAGGTATTGATACTCCCGAGTCTGTTGCTGCAGAAGAGGAACGAAACAACCAGTATGGTGTCATGGCAAGTGATTTTACAAAGTCACTTCTTTCAAATTCTGATAAGCTTTATTTAGAATATGACTTGGATGACGATGATCAATATGACAGAATATTAGCATATGTATGGCTTGAAGATGTGGATGATACTTTTAATCAGGATAATATTGAAAAATCAATGGTAAATGGAATAATCCTAAAAAATGGTTATGGTATTGCTAAAAGATATGAACCTACAGTTGCTCACGATGATAGTTTGCATGCCATTATGGAAAAAGCTAAAGAAAACAATGTAGGTCTTTGGCAATATGAAGAATTTAGACAGTTATGGCATTAAATAATTTTAGGAGAATATTTATGAGAAAAGTTATTAAGAATAAGATTTTTACCATACTTTTGGTATTGTCATTAGTATGTTTTTTACCATCATTAAAGCTAACAGCAAAAGCGGCTGGTTATACTGTTACACCTCAGGCTGGAGTTTTATTTTCATGTAATGGAACAGAATTATTTAGTGATGCTAATCCTGCTACTTTTGTAAAAACTATCCCTGTTAACTCACCAGTTCAGGTTACAGGACTTACAAGTAATGGATTTTGGCAGGTTGATATTAATGGTGGCACCTTTTATATTTCTCAACAGGCATTATCTACTATACCTAATGCCACTGCATATCGATTAACATCTTTTGATGCAAATGCAGCTCTTGTTGTTAATGCAAATAATGGAAATATTATCTATGCACAGGGAGCTAATGATAAATTAGAACCTGCCAGCACAACTAAGATTCTTACAGCATTACTTGTGGTAGAGGCTATAGAAGCAGGTCAGATTTCTCTTGATACTCCAGTTATGGTGTCACCCACAGCTCTTTCTTCTTTACCATCAGATGCAAGCCATGTAGAGCCTAGACTTCAACCAGGAGAAGTTCTTAACGTGTCTCAGCTATTAAGTGCTGTCATGGTTAGCTCTGACTGTCATTCATGTAATGCATTAGCAGAGCTTGTTGCCGGTTCAGTACCAAATTTTGTTGCTATGATGAATGCTAAAGCATCACTCCTAGGTTGTACAAATACTAATTTTACAAATCCATCAGGATATCCTGATAAGAATATGTATACTAATGCCTATTCTTTATATTTAATAACAGCAAATGCAATTCGTCATCCGCTTTTCAATCAATATTTTGGTCAGACTAACGCAGTTATTCCTGCAACTAATATGACTCCTGCTCCTAGAGGACTTGTTAATACTGATTCATTAATGGTTCCAGGTAGTACATATTACAATCCAGCTGTTATTGGTGGCAAAACGGGAACTGCAAATAGGGCAGGGCAGTGTCTTGTTTCGGTAGCTTCACAAAAAGGCAAGAATATAATTACTGTTGTTTTGGGAAGTAGAAATCGCACTATGTTTGATGGAAGTACAGTATCGATGCGATATTATGAGACAAATAGACTTATAAATATGGGACTTGCAAATTAATAGAGCATAAAAAATAGGGCTAGTATATAGCCCTATTTCTACCTGCTTGTTTTCCTAAATATAATTTTTCATCAGCTTTTTCTATTGTTTCTTTAACGCCGATGTTTGGAGAATATTCCTCCAATCCAAAAGTCATTGTTACATTGAATTTCTCGCCTTTGTATTCAAGAGGTGTCTTTAGGATTTCTTTACGTATGGCTTCAAGTTCTACAAGTGCCATATCTCCATTAAGATTTTCAAATACAAATAAGAATTCTTCGCCACCCCAACGGGCTACAAATCCTTGCTTCGACATTGCATCTTTAAATATTGTAGCCAGTGTAGAAAGTACATAATCACCGCATTCATGCCCATATGTATCATTTACATGTTTAAATAAATCAATATCACCGATTGCAATAGAAACAGAAGACCAGTTATTATTTTTTTCTATTTCTGCAAGTTCATTTTGAGCGTAGCGTCTATTAACAAGTTTTGTTAAAGTATCCGTCTCAGACATCTGTTTTAATTTCTTATTATTAATTCGAAGTGATTTTTCGACATCTACATAAAGGGTACAGTAAAAATAAGCTACAAGTGACAAACAAGTTGAAAAAACAAGTATATTAAAATAAACAAGAGACCTATACTCTAATGTTGCTGGATCTAATATTGTAGCTCCAAAAGGTGTTTTAGCTGAAAGTATGCATATATGACTTGTTATAAATAAGCTAAGCCCGACTTTAATTCGTATATCCATCATAGCGTCATACCATATGATAAGAAATGTTATATATATCATATTTTGGAAGGAACAACGCCAACCAAAAGCTTCTGTTAATATAAAAGCAGAAACTATTGTGGTAATACAGGTCAGTATAGCCCCATACAAAATCCTAATGTTGTAAGTAAGATATAGCGCTAAAATATAAAGGAATATAGCGACGCCTAATACAATAGCGTAATTATAAAATTTTTTCGAAATAGAATACCCTAAAATAATTGTGTAATAAGGAATCCATATAAATAAAAGAAACCTTATCAAATAGAGTAGACTATTTGAGTCATCTTCAAATTTGGATTTTTTCTTAATCCAAAAGTGAAGAGTTTTTATTTTTTTCATTCCATTAACCCCAATAATTGTCAAAAAATTAACTTTCGTTATATGCTTTATTATAAAAATTGATTTTATCTTTGTAAATAACAGAATATTCGATTTTTAATTTTTGTTACATATTAATTAATTATTGCTCCCGTATTTATGTATATTGTTATAGAAAATCCCCTAAATTACACTGTTTTTACATATTCTGATGCTATAATACTTTTAGTTTTTTAGGGACTGTATTATCTTTTTTCGTTAGAAAGGATTGACTTAGTATGGAATTAAATGAAATCATCCCTGTAGTAGAAAAGAAAGCAGATGTTATAGCAGAACAAGAAATTGTGAAGTATAATAAGGAATATCCTGAGATAAATCTTACAGACGAAGCGCGTCATGCTGTGAAGCAACGTGCTATTTCTCAATTGACTTTACAGCTTAGTAAATTTAGATTTAAAACAGATGAGGATATAGAAGAGCAATTTAATAATTGGTTTGAAAATACTGAACAAGACGACTTACATAAAGCTTGTAAGCATTGTTTGGATGAAGAGGCCAAGAAAATTAGAAATGCTAACGAAAAAAATCTTAGTTCACTCGATGTTTATCTTAAGAATCATTTAGGTGATATTCACACGGTGGATTAAAATTTGTGCAAAATTGCGTCTATTTATTAGAAAATTTATTGACGAGACTATTTTGCTGTGCTATTATACATGAGTATGCCGCTCAGTGTGGTTTTTTAAGTGTGTTTCATTGTGAAACACCACCGAAACTGGCGAGTAATGATAAAAAGGAGGAGCAACCATGTACGCAATTATTGCAACAGGTGGTAAGCAGTACAAAGTTTCTGAAGGCGATATCATTACCATTGAAAAGCTTGGCGTTGAAGCTGGTGAGAAGGTTA
>JAILAV010000079.1 GCA_024681435.1 Pseudobutyrivibrio sp.
TTAGAAAGACTTCTAAAGAATCCATCTGCGTATCCATATGGCAATACACCAATTCGCGTAGTGTCATTAGTTTTATAAATACCACCATAACTAATAGATGTTCCAGCTGGATAAATCTTTATTGTACTGATGGTAGTTTTAAGAGTCATTGCAGGGCGAAGTCCCATCTTCTTTGCAAATTCTCCATAACCATAAAGCAATAATCCTGGGCGCACCATATCAAGATATGTCTCCGGAAAACGATATACAGCGCCAGTATTTGCACAATGGCGAATTGCAAATGGCTTATCCAATCTCTCTTCTACTGCCTTAATTACGTCAGTAAATAACTGGAACTGATTATGTGTATATTCATCATTCTCATATCCAAGTTCATCTGCAACCGCAAAATGAGTAAATATTCCCTCAGCATCTAATCCTGGCATATTGCATGCTTCAGTTATGCCAGAAACACCTGTATCAAAACAGCTGCCATTGCATAGATATCCCAATCTAGACATACCTGTATCTACAGCTATATGAACCTTAAGTGTACCACCGCATCTAACTGCTTCAGCACTATATTCATCAGCCTTAGCTTTGCATGTAATAGCCTGTGTGATATTATGCTCGATTAATCGGCCCACCTGCTCCTTTGGAGTGTGGCCCAAAATAAGAATCGGCATATTGATGCCATTAACTCGCAGTTCAAGGGCTTCGTCTGCACTACTAACTGCTAAGTAGTCTGCTCCAAGCTCCTGTAAAAGCTGACTAACCTGAATACTTCCGTGTCCATATGCATCAGCCTTAACTACACCCAAAAACTTAACATCACTGCCGATTTTCTGTCTAATCAATTTATAATTATGGGCAATTGCGTCAAGATGAATATCTGCCCAAGTACGTCTAAGTGTGGATTCCATAATACAACTCCTAGTACTCTAAAAAATAATAAACGCAACTATTTTAAAATCATTTAAAACAGTCACGTTTACATTATAACTCTTTATGAAAAAAACTAAAGTACCTTTGACAAGAAGTCTTTTAATCTTTGACTCTGTGGATTATCAAATACTTCTGCAGGTGTTCCCTGCTCCTTAATACCTTGCTCATCGAAGAATAAAACTCTATCTGCAACTTCTCTAGCAAAGCCCATCTCGTGAGTAACAACAACCATTGTCATTCCATCATCTGCAAGCTCCTTCATAAGAGAAAGAACCTCACCTACCATCTCAGGATCTAGTGCTGATGTAGGTTCATCAAATAGAATTACCTCTGGATTCATAGCAAGTGTACGAGCAATTGCTATACGCTGCTTCTGTCCACCTGAAAGGCTATCTGGATATGCATTAACTTTGTCAGCGAGTCCAACTCTCTCTAAAAGCTCTGTTGCCTTTATATCTGCGTCAGCCTGTGACATAAGGCCAAGCTTCACTGGAGCAAGAGTAAGATTCTTTTTGATTGTTAAATGAGGGAAAAGGTTAAAGTGCTGGAATACCATTCCTACACGTCTGCGCACATCATTTATATTAACTCCCTTTTCAGTGATGTTTTCTCCATCAACATAGATAGAGCCGCCTGTAACATCTTCTAACTGATTTAATGTGCGGATAAATGTAGATTTACCACATCCACTAGGTCCGATAATAGCAATAACCTCGCCCTTTTCAATTGTCAAATTTACATCTTTTAAAACCACATTGTCACCAAAGGATTTTGAAAGATTCTCTACTTTGATTAATATATCGTTATTCATAGTTTACTCTCCTCTAATTACTGTTCATTCTTTCTAAGATTTTTCTCTAAACGTCCAACTCCTAAATTCAAAACCTGAACAATAACCAGATAAATTATTGCTACACCAACAAGTGGTAAGAATGGCTCATATGTAATACTTCTGATAATATCACCACCACGTGTTAAATCAATAAATCCAATATAACCACAAATTGAGGTCTCTTTGATAAGAGAAATAAACTCATTTGCAAGGGATGGAAGTGCATTTTTTATTGCCTGTGGAAGTATAATTGAAGTCATTGTCTGCTTATATGTAAGTCCAAGGCTTCGTCCTGCTTCCATCTGACCACCATCAACTGCCATTATGCCACCACGCATAATCTCGGCAACATAAGCACCTGAATTTATCGAAAATGCGATAATAGCAACAAGTAACTTCGGAACATTAACAGCTTTGAATACTACATAGTAAATAATCAAAAGCTGAATCATTATAGGTGTTCCTCTTATAATAGAAAGATAAAGTTTACAAATTGTATTTAATAAACTAAGCGATCCTGTCTTATCGTGTGTAACTCTTACAATTGAAACAAGGAAACCAATAATCAATCCGGCAAGTACAGCACATACTGCGATTGCAATTGTATTGAATAAACCTTTAGTAAGATACTTCCATCTACTATCTTCAATGAAATTACGTTTAAAGTTCTCTGTGAAGCTAAGGTTTTCATTTGCTAATTTAGGGTCCTTAACAATAATAACCTGAGTAGATGTTGTGTATGGCATTGAAAAATTAATAGACTTAAGTCTCTCTTCAGTCATAGTCATACCAGCAATACCCACATCTGCCTTGTGTGAATGAACAGCATTAATAATACTATCGAAAGCCATATCTTCGATTTCTACTTTCATTCCAAGCTTATCACCAATGGCTTGAATTAATTCCATATCAATACCAACTGGCTTCTCGTTTTCATAAAATTCATATGGTGGGAATTCCACATTAGTGGCTGCCACTAACTTACCATTAGAATACTCTACATCCTCAGGTGAAACATAAGGACATGTTCCTTTTGTATCATCACCAATATAGTTTGCAATAATTTGATCAAGAGTGCCATCTGCCTTAAGCTCTGCAATCGCAGTATCTATCTTTGCAAGGAGTTCATCGTTTCCTTTAGCAATACAAATTGCATATTCTTCTAATGCAAATGGCTCATCAAGAATAACAAGAGATTTTTCATTTGCTGTGCATGCAATTGCAGGTTGCTCATCAACGATTACACAATCAACCTTACCTTGCTTTAAGGCCTGAACAGCATCAGTAATTTTGTTATATCTAACAATAGTAGTTCCCGCATCATCTCCCTCGTAATCTGATGCATAAATATCTCCTATTGTACCAAGCTGAACACCAATAGTTGCTCCTTCAAGGTCATCAATAGTAGAAAT
>JAILAV010000132.1 GCA_024681435.1 Pseudobutyrivibrio sp.
GTTGGGTCCTCATCAATATTGTGTCTAACATGATGATATTTAAACATTCCACGCAGTGGTGACATTTTTCTTGCAATTGCTTTTTTGTCATTTTCATGTTGCTCGCCAATTACATTTAATTCAAGATAACGTTGGTATTCAACAATATCATCTGCAGTCAATTTATTTAAAACGCTGTAATCAATTTTTTTGAGGTCTGAACCATCAATTGTAGGGTTGGAGGTTGCTAAAAATCGAAAGAAGGTCAACAGATCATAGCAATATGAAATCAAAGTACTTGTTTGAGTTGTTTGTTCTTTAGAATAAATATAGTCAACAGCACACTTAGGTAATTGAGATATTAGCTCACGTAATTTGATTTTTTGATTCTTGTTTTTATCTCTATAGAACTTAGAATCTTTACCCATATTATAAAACCTCCATATATTTGAAAAACTAGGGGATAGATAGAAATCCCATGTTTTCGGGCTTTTTACATACTATCTATCGGATAAACAGATATTTAACCGATAGATTCATCTATTAATATTACACTACTCTTCAGTGTATTTGTCAAGTAACTTTTGGTAACTTTTATTTGTAAATGCAATATTCCCGAAGTTAATGCAACATTACAGAGTTAAAAGCAAAACTTTGGGTACTATTGCATTTAGTTCTGGAAAATATAGGCATATAACAAATGAAGCTAATTATTTGTTAATCTAGATAAATAATAGAATCTTCATCTGATATTTCATATCTATAAATTAAATACTTACTCTTATAAAGGCTATCATATGCTCTATCCGGATGAAGGATACTTATAAATCTGACGGTTATTGTTCCATCATCATTTTTAATTTCTCGGCCTCGCGACATACGATTTTCTGGTCCTGCAACAAACAATAAATAAGCAAAAATGATATTTAAGCAAACTATAATTGTTATTATAATCATGGAGTTTCTTTTGATCTTTGCATTTTTTATTTCTGAAAATTTTATGGATTCTACTACATGTATACATAGAAAAATCATAAATATAAACCATAGTAATAAAACTAATCCAAACAATCCGTGATATATAATTTCTCTCGGCTCCAATCCGACAGGAACTTTTGTCATCAAAATATACAATAAAATAGACAGAATTATGTTAACTACAATTAAGTGTCCTAACACTGTATCCAAATCTATTTTTTTCAATTCAAAATCCTCTCATTTCTTTTCACTTTTGCATTTACTCTTGGAAATTATACTCATTATAACTTAGAATGTAGATGTTCTGCAAATCGATTACCTATAGAATTTGGAGGTAATCACATGAATATTAAACATCTTTCATTTGAAGAACGTTCTATAATTGAAGTTGGTCTATTTTTATTTTTAATAATAGGCATAATTAAAGGAGCTGAATTAATATCAACTCCTTATCATATATATTATGAAATTGTATCAAAATTAATTATCTCTGCAGCAAACATCTCATCATATAAATCATTCATAATCTTTTCTGCTTCATCTGAATCAATGTTACTGTAATCACCGTCATCCTCTGATTCGTAGAAATAATTCTCGCCGCCATTTGAATCATATTCAACGGAAGCTTTTTCCATTAGCTTGATTCCATCTTCTGAAACTACATACTTACATACCCAATGATTAGAACCCGTATAAAGATATTTTCCCTCTTTTGCTAATGGATAAGCAGTGCCCCCTGAGCAAACCTTACCAAGAAGTTCTGGAGCTTCGTCTTTATAAATGTATATGGCAGCATCTATAGCAGCCATATTACCATCTAGATTGTCATATGTGCCACTACATACCATTAATACATTTGTATCGTCAAAATCAACATTGGCATACCCCATTCCACTTTCAAGTTTCTTATCAACTATCTGTGTAAAGGTATCACATCCTGATATATCAATATCTGGTGCTGTTTCATCTGCAGCTTTCGTAATAAAATCTATAGATGTTTCAGTTGGCTTAGTTACTTCTACAGATTCAGTAGCTTCTGTTGTTACCTCACTAGATGCTTCAGAGTCTGCGTTTTTTTGCTGTATCCCGCAGCCTACTACTGTAGCTAAAATTAATGCAATAACTAAAAATTCCTTAATAGATTTATACATTATCTATCCCCTTTAATTAAACTATATCATCATACCGCTAGAATTATAATTTGATGACTTCATAGCCTGTACTTTACCAAGAATCTCATTTATTGAATTTACACTGGAATTAAGGGCTTTCAAATATAATGAACTATCACCAAATATCTTTTGTATATCCTCAACTGACACTGCTGAAAGTTTATCTTGGTCTATTATCATTTTTCCATCCTTATCAGCTGATATTCCAATAGCTGAAAGGGAATCCTTATAAGAATTGTAAGACGCCAAGAATTCACTTGAGAACTCATTATATAGCGCTCCGCCACAGCTGCTCAAACCAGAGATTTCATTATTGTACGCTGTCACAAAATTTGAAACGCTCTTAATCAAGTTGGATTTATCATATTCCTTACCATCTTTAGCCTTATATAAATCTGACTTTGAAACATTTTCTATTGCATCCAAAAGACTATTAGAAGCTTGCGTTACCTTGGCATATTTGTTTGAAGAAGAACCGCTATAAATCCCCATAGATTCCATCTTCTTCTGGTAAGCGTTTTCATTATCGGAAATAATTTGATTAATCAAAGCGTTACCAGACTTCTTTTTACTAAGCATATTCAACAGTGTCTGATTGCTTTCATAATATTCGTAGGAATTATTAATTGTACTCATTATAAAATCCTCCTCAATATGATATATCGGCAAATACATCTTATAGTTAATTCTCAATATAAAAATAACTGAGGAAAAATATTATTATTAATCCTCAATTATTGAATCAACCAAGTTATCATCCTTATCATAAATAAGCTTTAATACAAAGAATTCCTTCCGCTCTCGTAATTCCTTGAGAAATACTTTATCTCCTTCCCACAGATTCAACTCTTCGACCTTATCAATGTCGACCCAGGACAGCTCACCTTCGCTGCAATCCTCTAAAAGCTTCCCTTCAAAATCCTCACTGGTAAAAAGAAATGCATGCTCTGTTTCTTCACCCATAACAAAGGTAATATAGCCCCTAGAATCAACGCTATTAAGAATTAATCCGGTTTCTTCCTTTACTTCTCGTTTGATACAGTCTATAGGTGATTCGCCTTCTTCAATATGACCACCAACACCAATGTATTTTCCTGCGTTAATATCTTGCTTCTTTTTGGTACGTCTAAGCATTAAATACTTATTATCCTTAATCAGATAACAAAGTGTTGTTAATGTCATAATCATCCTCCTATAATCGGAGTGACAGGATTTGAACCTGCGACCTCGCCGTCCCGAACGGCACGCTCTACCAACTGAGCCACACCCCGGAATATCTAAAATTTTATAGTTAATATTTTACTATTTCACTTACATAAAATAAAGAATCAAAAATATATTTGACCTAATAGTTGCTTAGGGTTTATAATCAATTATCCAAACATATATTCGAAAGTGATTTTGTATGAGTATAAGTAATGAAAAATGCTACATAATAATAGATTTAAAGAGCTTTTATGCTAGTGTTGAATGCGTCGAACGAAAGCTGGACCCTCTTACAGCAAATTTGGTTGTGGCCGATCCAGACCGTAGCAAAGGTACAATTTGTCTAGCCATTACACCTGCGATGAAGGCTTTAGGAATAAAGAATCGTTGTCGAATTTTCGAAATTCCAAAGAATATAGATTATGTAGTAGCCAAACCTAGAATGAAAAAATACATAGATGTATCCGCAGAGATTTATGCTATATATCTGCAATACATCGCAAAGGAAGATATCCATGTCTATTCAATCGACGAAGCTTTTCTAGATGTCAGTGATTACCTGGAATTATACCATATTACAGCCCATGATTTAGCACTAAGAATAATGAATGACATAGAGAAAAAACAAGGGCTTAGAGCGACTTGCGGTATTGGCCCTAACCTTTATCTGGCCAAGGTGGCACTTGATATTCTTGCAAAACACGCTCCAGATTTTATTGCAGAGCTGGATGAGCAATCCTACAAGAAAAAGCTGTGGAAACACACACCTCTAACTGATTTTTGGCGTATTGGTCCTGGAACAGCTAGACGTCTTTCATCTATGGGAATTCTCACCCAAGAAGATTTGGCTAAAGCTCCTGAAGACGTAATATACAAGCAATTCGGCTCTGTTGCGGAATATATGATTGATCACGCTTGGGGGCGGGAACCTTGTACAATAAGCGAAATTAAAAATTATGCTAATAAATCTCACTCTCTATCTTGCGGACAGGTTTTAATGAGGGATTACGCCTACGATGAAGCTTTAGTTGTGCTAAAAGAAATGGTTAATGAGCTTTCTCTTGATATGGTTGCTAATAATGTTGTAAGTAACTGCTTTTCTTTATATGTAGGCTATAGCAAGAATACTCTTCCAGCATCTGGAGGCAGTGTTACTTTGCAGGTGACAACCAATTCTGTTCGTGTTATGACAGAAGCGATTACAGCCATATATAAAGATAATATTGATAAAAATGGAATGATTAGGCGAATGAATCTGTCAGCTCAAAATATAGTAGATGAATGTTACGAGCAGTATAGCTTCTTCGTTGATTCTGCTATCATGGAAAAAGACAAAACTATTAGTAAATCGGTAAACTCAATCAAGGACAAATTTGGGAAAAATGCCATATTTAAAGGACTTGATTTATTGGATGAAGCCACACAAATTGAAAGGAATTCTCAAATTGGTGGCCATGCAGCTGGTGAGGAAATATAAAAAAGAGAAGCTGATGCTTCTCTTTTTACATGTCATTTAATAAATCAGGATTATTCTCTGGGTTATTAACATAAACACCAAATTCTTCCATTGTTGAAATAATAGTACTACGTACTAAATCGGCAACCTCATAAGTTTTCATATCTTTATAAGTATCATAACAAATAGGTGTACCAAAAATAACCTTAGTTGTAACAGGCCCTAATTTAAAGCTATTAAACGCTAAATATGAATCTATAAGAGTGACCGGAATAATAGGAACTTTAGATTTCATAGCACATTTAAAACTACCTGGCTTGAAACGTTGAACAATATTGCCATTATTGGCATATCCGCCTTCTGAAAAGAGAATAAAACGCTTCCCCTCTAATACCTCTTTTTCAATCTGATCCATAATACGAATATTTTGGCGAACATCGTCTAAAGCTAATCTTTTCGCGCCAAGTAAATCAACCATCTCTCTAACAAGAAATCCATAGGATTTAGCCTTGTCCATAACGAATGTACAAGGTTCCCTGTGGGCGTACATAATACCAAGGGCATCGTATTTCCCCTGGTGATTAGGATACATAATATATCCTCCATCTTCAGGAAGATTTTCAGCTCCGTATACTTCAGTGCTAATTCTAGCTGATTTTTTCAAATATCGAATAAGCTTTAACGCTATTGCATATCTAGTTTTTTCAGGATATTTATCTTTATGTTTAATCATTTTACGCATGGTGGAAACTAACTGTGGTCCACGCTTTGCATTAAACAAAATTGCTATAAAAAAACGTATCATATGTGCTCCCTATAAGTAAAAATCATCTGTAAATATAGTAACACAATTGTAGGAGCCATGTGAAGCATACTACAAACACTCATAGGAAGAATACTGGATAACTAAATATTTCCCTGATGTAATATCATCACCAGATATATGATTTATTTTCTTTATATTATTAATAAAATCGTCTTTATCAGTGAAATCAGGGCCCATAAACTGATCAACTATTGTCCAAAGTGTATCTCCTGGCTGAATCTCATAGCTAGTGTAGTAAGTATAAACTTCTCTGCTATTTTCGGCATCAGCGCGAGTTGTAAAAAGAACGAATGCCACTATGACTGAAACTAAAAGTACCATTGATAATGCTATTTTTCTATTTCTAACAATAACCTCTGCTCTACTCATTTTTACCCTCCAAAAAGATGTTCGGAACCTTTGTTCTGGTATAAATATAAATCCGAACGTTCGTTTTGTCAACACTTTTTTCGAACAAAATTTCGGAAAATTTGTTTGCAAAAATATGTTCAGTATGATATTGTATTTTTAAGTAAAGAAAGGAGTATTTCACTATGGCATATGGAAAAATATCTGCAAAACAACGTGAGATCCTTGAGGTAATTAAGACCGAAATTTTAAATAAGGGATATCCCCCTACAGTTAGAGAGCTATGTGACGCTTGCAATCTTAAATCTACATCATCAGTACACTCTCACTTAGAGACATTAGAAAAGAACGGTTATATTAGACGTGACCCATCTAAGCCACGTGCAATAGAAATCGTAGATGATAATTTCAATATGGTTCGTAGAGAAGTTGTTAATGTTCCTGTTGTAGGAAACGTTGCTGCTGGGCAGCCACTTCTTGCAGTTCAGAATATTAATGAGTACTTCCCAATTCCAGCTGAGCACATGCCTAATCAGCAGGCATTTATGCTAAAGGTAAAGGGAGAATCAATGATAAATGCTGGTATTCTTGATGGAGATACAATCATTGTTATGCAGCAAGATACAGCTAAAAATGGAGATATGGTTGTAGCGCTTGTAGACGACAGTGCTACAGTTAAGACTTTCTATAAAGAAAACGGTCACATCCGTCTTCAGCCTGAAAATGACACTATGGACCCTATTATAGTTCCAGATTGTCAAATTCTTGGAAAAGTATTTGGTGTATTTCGTTTTTTCTAAAAAAATAGGAGTGAGAATCAATAGATTCCACTCCTATTTCTTATTATGGAGGGTTTAGTAATACCCTTGATAATAATCTAATTAATCATTAACGATTTTAGAAATGATATCACTTGAACCCTTATCAATTTGATAAATAAATTCTACTGGTCCAACATAGAACATAACTTTATATACAGCTGTACCATCAACGGTATCTTCCCATACATTTGTATACTTTGCTGCCTTCTCAGTGAATCCAGCATCAGATATTGCAATATTAGCTGCATCATCAGCAGATAATTCAGTTACAATTGCTGCATCATCAAGCTCACTAGCTTGAACAATGGCTGCGTTACCAACATAAATTGATAATAACATTGCAAATGCTTAAACTGTTGTAATAATCTTCTTCATCATAAAATACCTCCAATAATAAAAAACACGAAGTACATTAATTAATGTAGCGCAATGTTATAAAAAAGATGTGTTTCAAATTTGAAATATTATTTCTCAAGCAAACGTTTTCTGACTTTTATAATCTTAAATTCCAAATAAAATAAGTCTCAAAAAATTTTTAAAATTTTTTGAGACTTTTATTAAATAATAATTAGATTTTCTATTGAAAATGCGCCACTAAAACGATTGAAATCACGTTTTATAAATCTTTTGCATCAATTAAAATTCCGTCTTTCCAGATTCTTTCGAGGTCATAGAATAATCTATCTTCCTCTGAGAATAAATGTACAATAACATCTTCATAATCCATGAGAACCCATGTGCTTTGTCTATTACCTTCAATTGATTTAGCATGAATTCCCTGCTCATAGAGAACTCTATCAACTTCATCCTGCATAGCATTAAGCTGGTTCTGATTGCTAGCTGAAGCAACAATAAAATAATCAGCCATGACACTTACTTCAGAAATATCAATAGCCTTAACATCGATGGCCTTCTTTTCGTCAAGTGCCTTGCAAACAAGTTTTGCCATTTCTCTTGAATCCATATTTTACCTCTTTCTATTTATTTAATGATTTACGATAGTATTCAAATGTATCTATAGTAGTTGGATCAACCATGTCAGGACTTTCATTTAAAAAATTAACTGTGTCCTCTAAAATCATGTATACACATCGATCTAAATCAGTGTATGCCATAGCTCTAAGAATATCCAAACGAGGCTGCTTATCCCTTCCAGGTTCAATATAATCAGCAACAAAAATTATCTTATCAAGCAAATTCATGGCTGGACAGCCCGTAGTATGAACCGCTATTGCATGTGCAACCTGGGAATCTAAAATTCCATATTTTTCTTTGGCGTAATAAGCACCAACCTTACCGTGTAATAAATGAGGATACTTATATTCTATTTCAGTAATAGGAATATTATTCTTCTCACATACATTTATACGCTTTTCATCTGAAATGCATTTTGCACAGTCATGAAGCATACCTGCTACCATTGCTGTAACGGCAGGATAATTCCATCTTACAGCTAAGCTATATGCCTGATGGGCAACTCCTAAAGTATGAACGTATCGACTAGGCTTTAGCTCCTTTTCCATCTCTTGATCAAGTTTGCGAACATAGTCCATTGAATAAATGTATTTCGAATATAGATTATGCTGAACAATATATTCATAAACTGACTCGTTAATATAGTCAGGAGCCTTACTCTCCTCAGAAATAGCCTTTCGAATAGCTGAAGACGACAATCCATTAGCTTCATAATTAATAAGCTTAAAATCTCCTGAAAATTCCAGTGTATAATTATTAATCGCCTTTTCAATCAGGTCATAATTATCACCCAAACGAGGTGCCACTAAAATAGTTGCATATTTAGAAATAACATCTGGCTTAACCCAAGTCGTAAAATTGAGCAAGCTATCACTACCCATAATAAAGAACAGTTCATCATCAGGATGCTCATTGTGATACTCTGTCATAGTAATATAAGAAAAGCTCTTGCCAGCTCGATAGAACTCTCTATCATCAATAAAAAAACCGTCAATGCCATCTACCGCAAGGTGAACCATTTCTAACCTGCATAAATCAGCAACTGATTCATTTGTGCTCTTGTGAGGCGGTGTGCCAGATACAAGGAAATAAACAATATCGAGATTAAACTGATTTTTTGCGGCTTCAGCAATATCTATATGAGTATTATGAATTGGGTTAAAAGTACCGCCATAGATGCCTATTTTCATGATGTCTCCTTTACTGAGGAAGCTTAATTACAGGCTTCTTTGCAGGTCTGTATAAAATGATTTTTCTACCAATTACTCTAACGACCTCTGAACGAGTACGCTCTGAAAGAACCTGAGCAATTTCCTTAGGATCATCAAAGCAATTCTTAAGTACATTTATTTTAATAAGCTCTCTAGCCTCTAATGCCTCATCTACAGCACCTGTATACTCAGGAGTAAGGGAAGCCTTACCAATTTGTAGAATTGGGCTTAAATCAGCAGCTAAAGATGATAAATAAGCTCTTTGTTTATTAGTCATTACAATACCTCTTTACTTATAATAGTCAAACACAAGACCATACATACGAACAGTATCGCCTTCCTGTATACCCTTTTCTTCGAGTTCCTTTAAAATGCCCTGTTCCTTAAGGAAGTTCTGGAAGAATAAAAATCCTTTTTCAGATTCAAGATTAGTATAACCAAGCATCTTCTCAATACGAGGGCCTTCAACAACGTAATCTCCCTCGTCATTGATTTCAACTGTATATGGCTCCTCGCTGAATGCGCGAATTGTAGGATCAAATTCCTGCTCATATACAATTGGTGCATCATCGCATGTTTCAAGAAGTCTAACTACCTCATATAATAACTCCTTAACGCCTTGACCACTAACTGCAGAAATGGCAAATACTTTGATTCCCTTAGGCTCAAATTCAGCCTTAAGAGCATCTAAAACTTCATTAGTATCTCCACCATATACATCCATTTTATTAGCGGCAATAACCTGTGGCTTGTTAAGAAGCGAAGCATCGTATGCTTCAAGCTCAGCTGAAATAGTTTTAATATCTTCTACTGGATCACGGCCTTCAACAGAGGCACCATCTACCATATGGATAATGACCTTTGTTCTTTCAATGTGACGAAGGAACTCATGACCTAAGCCGATTCCTTCTGAAGCACCTTCAATAAGACCTGGTATATCAGCAATAACAAAACCATTTATATCATCAACATCTACAACACCTAAATTAGGGCTAAGTGTCGTAAAATGATAATTTCCTATTTTAGGGTCGGCGTTAGTAACACGTGATAAAAATGTAGATTTACCTACGTTTGGATAACCAACCAAGCCAACATCTGCAATAACCTTAAGCTCGAGAATAACCTCAAGTTCAATGGCATCTACACCAGGCTTTGCATACTTAGGAGCCTGCATTGTTGATGTTGCAAAATGCTGATTACCAAGACCGCCTTTGCCACCAGGAAGAACGATTTGATGCTTGTTATCTCCAGACATATCAGCAATAACTCTGCCACTTTCAGCATCCTTTATTACTGTACCCTCTGGGACCTTTAAAATCAAATCCTGACCGTTTCTTCCATGACAATTATCTTTGCCACCCTCTTGTCCCGCTTCAGCTGCAAATTTTCTACGATGTCTATAATCTGTAAGAGTATTAAGACCTGGGTCAACTTCAAAAATGACATCGCCACCTTTTCCGCCGTCTCCACCATTTGGTCCACCATTTGGCACATATTTTTCACGACGAAAGCTTACATGTCCGTCGCCACCCTTACCTGATTTAATTATAATTTTTGCTCTATCAGCAAATGACATAAAAATCTCCTCTAATTTAAAACGACCCGACTCACCTACGTAGTCGGGTCAAATAATTACTGCTCTACAGGATAGACAGAAGCCTGCTTCTTGTCTCTTCCCTTTCTCTCGAAACGAAGTACTCCATCAACTAAAGCAAAAAGTGTATCGTCTCCACCGAGACCTACATTATTGCCTGGAA
>JAILAV010000145.1 GCA_024681435.1 Pseudobutyrivibrio sp.
ATATCTGTTAATCTATACATTGAGCTTGAAAAAAAGGAGGTCATTTATTATGGCAATTTTAGTTACAGGTGGAGCGGGATTTATTGGAAGCCATACTTGCGTAGAACTTCAGCAGGCAGGCTATGATGTAGTTGTATATGATAATCTTTGCAACTCTTCAGAAAAGTCACTTGAAAGAGTTGAAGCTATTACTGGAAAGCCAGTAAAGTTTTATAAGGGTGATATATTAGATAGAGATATGTTAAATGAAGTATTCTCAAAGGAGAATATTGATTCATGTATTCATTTTGCAGGTCTTAAGGCTGTTGGTGAATCAGTTCAGAAGCCTTGGGAATATTATGAAAATAATATTGCTGGAACACTTACTCTTGTTGATGTTATGAGACAGAATGGATGTAAGAATATTATTTTCTCATCTTCAGCAACAGTTTACGGAGATCCGGCTGAGATTCCTATTACTGAGAATTGTCCAAAGGGACAGTGCACAAATCCTTATGGATGGACTAAGTCTATGCTTGAGCAGATTCTTACAGATATCCAGAAGGCTGATAACGAGTGGAATGTTGTTCTTCTTCGTTACTTCAATCCAATTGGTGCACATCAGTCAGGTACAATGGGAGAAAATCCAAATGGAATTCCAAACAACCTTATGCCTTACATTACACAGGTCGCAGTTGGTAAGCTTCCAGAGTTGGGTGTATTTGGTGATGACTATGATACTCCAGATGGTACTGGCGTACGTGATTATATCCACGTAGTTGATCTTGCTAAGGGACATGTAAAGGCCCTTAAGAAAATAGAAGAGAAGGCTGGTCTTAAGATTTATAACCTTGGAACAGGTGTTGGTTACTCAGTTCTTGATATCGTAAAGAACTTTGAGGAAGCTAATAATATTAAGATTCCTTATTCTATTAAGCCACGTCGTGCAGGTGATATTGCAACATGTTATTCTGATGCTACAAAGGCTAAGGAAGAACTTGGTTGGGAAGCACAGTTTGGTATTAAGGAAATGTGTGCAGACTCTTGGAGATGGCAGAAAAACAATCCAAATGGCTACGATGACTAATAAACGGCGAACCCTCTAGTTACGGCTACAAGCCTGATAAGTACTCTATCTACGCATAGAAAGCTTCAATAGAGTACTATCAGAGCTTGATGCCTACTTGAGGGTTCTTGTTTTTCTAATCAATAATTTATTATATTTTTCAGAAATCCATAAAAACTTGTTGACATGAAGCTTAATCCATAGTAATATAATCTTCGTCGCAAGGCGCAAATAACATATGGTTCCTTGGTCAAGCGGTTAAGACGTCGCCCTCTCACGGCGAAAACAGCGGTTCGATTCCGCTAGGAACTGCGAAGAAAGCACTCGAGTTTCGAGTGCTTTTTTTATATATAAAATAGACCATTGTGATAAAATTGTTACATAATATAATTTATATATAGGAGGAAGAGTTATGTGGTCTATTAGTGAAATTAAAAATCAAGGTAAAACAGCTTAAAAAAAGAATTATTGGCGTTCAGTACTTGTGGCTTTATTGTTGTATATTTTAGCTGGTGGAGCGGCTGCAATATCAAGTAGTTATGGTCATGTTTTTGTGACATTATTCCTTCTTGATCTGTTTTTATGTTTATGGACATTATTATTTGTCATACCAGGCATTATTAAATCGTATTCATATAGGATGGTTCCATATATTATCAAGGATAATCCAGAACTTTCAGCAACTGAAGTTATAAAGAAATCTAGAGAGATGATGGATGAACATAAGTGGCATACTTTTGTATATGATTTGTCATTTATAGGTTGGATAATTCTATCTATCATTACGGGCGGTATAGTGCAGCTATTTGGGTTCGGTCCTTATAAGGCAAATTCTGATGCAGCATTATATCTCGAATTATCAAAATAGTATATAAAAATGGAGGATGCTTTTGCATCCTCCGTTTTATATATTAGTTAGATTAAATTTTCTTGTGAATTCATTTGGGGTGATAGAACCAGAATTATTTGTTTGTATAATTCTTAGAATATCACTTGATAGAATATCATGATAATCAACATCATCTGTAGGTGATGTTATAAATGGACATTCACTTTTTTCTTTGATTTTTCCTAAATACTTATTTCCATTTTTGCTAAAGCCGAGCATTCTAATGTAGGTAATGTAGCCATTACTTTTGGCTACCTTGAAATCTTCGTCAGATATTTCAAGTAAAATATGGCACAGCACTCGACTAATCCTTGAGTACTCAACGTTCTTGCATTTAAGAACTTCGCAAAACTGCGTGAAACTTACAAATTCATTTAATTTATTTTTTATTCTATCTGATAAATCTTTATTGCAATCTAAATAATGTTCAAAATTATTACAGCTTAATAGCTTGTAATGTAAAAGAGATGATATGTCGTTTGCATTAATGAAACAAGCATTATTATATAAGTCTACAACCTCATCTGGCACAGCTAAAAAATCTTTAGAAAGCTTATAGTGTTCTCTGATAGATGTTGCAGAGCTAAGTTTTCCTGATAGGCTTAAATCGTTGTATTCGTTTCCTTGGCGTTTCATAACCTCTATATTCAGATTTAATCCATTGGCGTAAATATATCTGCAATATTCAATACCTAGAATGTTATTAGGAGAGGAGATAATGTCCTCAGCTAAGAATGTCTTTAAGGCTTTTGCACGTGCAGTGGCATAGCTTATTCCTGATGCAACTAGTGCGTTAATCTCGTTATTAATAATTCCGGACTCTTCCAGTTCAACAAGCTTTTTGCTCTCTGATATAAAAATGTTCTTATCCGAACATTCAGCCGAAAACAAAATGTTATCTACAATGCCAGTAGAAGCTAAAAGTTGCACTCCAGCTGAAGCAAATTCTCTAGCTGAAGAAGTAGCAAATATAGTTGGAATTTCAAGTATTACATCTGCTCCGCATTTTAATGCAGCTTCAGCTCTTGTGTACTTATCAAAACAGGCGATTTCTCCGCGTTGAGTAAAACTACCTGACATGGCTACAACAACTTGATCTGCGCCTAATTTGTTTTTAGCATAATCTATTTGAAGTTTATGGCCATTATGAAATGGATTATATTCAGCTACAATGCCGACAACCATATTTTGTTCCTCCGAAAATACGTAATATACATGTATTATACATTAAAATATGGTTGAGAAGACAAATTTAAGTGTTATAATTAAGAAGTTGTTTAAAACATAATTAAAGAGAGAAAATTTTAAATTGAGAAAGGATATAGCTATTATGAAGATTTTAGTTATTAATTGTGGTAGTTCATCTCTTAAGTATCAGGTAATTGATTCTGAGAGTGAGCAGGTACTTTGTAAAGGTCTTTGCGAGAGAATTGGTATCGATGGACGTATCGTATATCAGAAGGACGGCCTTGATAAGGAGATTACAGATATTCCAATGCCTACACATAAGGAGGCTGTTGCAGCTGTAATTAACGCAATTACAAATGACAAGACTGGAGCTATTGCTTCTCTTGATGAGATTGATGCTGTAGGACACAGAGTAGTACATGGTGGTGAGAAGTTTGCAGCTTCTGCACTTATTACAGATGAAATGATTAAGGTCGTAGAAGAGTGTAATGATCTTGCTCCTCTTCACAATCCAGCAAATATTATTGGTATTAATGCTTGCCGCGAGCTTATGCCAGGTAAGCCACAGGTTGGTGTATTTGATACAGCTTTCCATCAGACAATGCCTAAGGAAGCATTTATGTATGCTGTTCCTTATAAGTATTATGAGAACTATGGCGTTCGTCGTTATGGTTTCCACGGTACATCACACAGCTATGTATCTAAGCGAGTTTGTGAGTTCGCTGGTGCAGACCTTAAGAACTCTAAGATTATTGTTTGCCACATCGGAAATGGTGCATCTTGTTGTGCAGTATTAAATGGTGAGTCAGTAGATACATCAATGGGTCTTTCTCCACTTGAAGGACTTGTTATGGGTAAACGTTCAGGAGATATTGATCCTTCAGCTGTTGAGTTTATGGATAAGAAGGAAGGTCTTGTTTTTGCAGGCGTTATGAACGTACTTAACAAAGAGTCAGGTGCACTTGGTGTATCTGGTATTTCTTCAGACTTCCGTGATCTTATTGCAGCTTCAGCACAGGGCAATGAGAGAGCAAAGCTTGCAATGGATATGATTGCTTATCGTATTGCTAAGTATGTAGGTGCTTATGCAGCTGCTATGAACGGTGTAGATATGATTTGCTTTACAGCAGGTCTTGGAGAAAACAATGCAGGTCTTCGTCAG
>JAILAV010000158.1 GCA_024681435.1 Pseudobutyrivibrio sp.
ATGCAACAGTATATATCAAACTCACACCTGTTAAGACCGGAAGCTCCAAGCTTTCATTTGATATTGTAAATGAGCAGGGTACGGTTACAGGTAAAGTTGAGACTACAGTTTATGTAGTATCTGATCAGGATATGCTTAAGACATTTACATTTGCCGGAAAGTCTCTTCTTGGTGATTATAGTAATCCTAAGAATTTCTGGTATGGAAAGAAATCATCAGATACAGACTATAATGTTTCATCTGCTAACAGTGGGAAGCTTGTTGTAAAAGCAAATAAGAAATATAAGGTAGTTGAGATTAAGGTTGGTACAATTGGACTTACTCCTTATACTTCAGAAATTGCGGCTAAGAAAGGTCATGGGAATTATGGCTATACATACAGTAATATATCTGGAAATGCTGTAGATGCCGGTATCGATTTAAATGGTGATGGCGATACTGATGATACTATAGATGGTGTAAGTGAATCCAATGCCAGATATAAGTTTACAACAGTTAAGTCCGGCAAAAAGATTAAGCTCAGCAAGGTTGGCGTTGATCAGACATATTCCTATGAGGTGAATTCAAGAACAAGGAATAATGGTAAAGATATATTTGATAAAAACGTAGCCGGAAATGCTGTTTCTGAAAAGGTTACTAATAAGGGATATGATTTAGTTGCTCCTACAGTAATCAAGGTAGTTGTATACGACACACTTGCTCAGGAATATCACACAATTGAGAGGACTATTTATCGTACAGTAAAGAAGTAATGGAGTAAATTCCTTACTTAAGATATTAGTCAGGTAATATGAGTGAACACAAAACTGTCACATGGGATGAAAAGTCCTGTGTGGCAGTTCTTTTTTTTGAGCAGAGCACTTAGCGAGGTATTTCACGAGCTTAGTGCGAGCCATGGAAGTCCACTTAATGAGGTATTGTGGAATTTAGTGGAGCTTCCAGAGCAGAGCAACTTAGCGAGGTATTTCACGAGCTTAGTGCGAGCCATGATTATCAAAATATAATAATTATAAAATATTGCATATGCGGCGAGTAATATGATTGCTAAACAATATGCGCAAATGCAGCTATTGTCTTGTTTTATATATTTATCGAAATTATAAACATTTAATAAAGTTTATAAAAACTCTATAAAGTCAGTATTTGAGCGCCTTGACAGCTTTTTATAGAGTGCTAAAATCATTATAGTCACGGCAACGCGGTTCGATATACCGTAGAAAGAATTTTTATGAAGGAGGGTTTCTTTATGAAGGGATTAAGAAAATTTGGAGCAATGGCTCTTGCTGCAGCTTTGTCACTTACGCTTATCGCTCCTGTTAGCGCTAATGCAGCTTATCAGGATGCGGCAGGACCTAGTTTTTCACAAAGGTATTCTGGTATTTCTGTAGTAGATCAAATCAAGGAGAATAAAGATGCATCAGGTAAGGTTGTCTCCTATACAGATATCACTACTGGAGCTACTGCTGCTGAGAGTGCAGATTTGATTGATTATACTGCTCCTAAGAAGATGCAAATTGAGGTAAATGATTGGCAGACTCTTCATGTATATTTAGGCAATGGAAATTGCGAGATCCGAAATGTGAAGTCCTCAAATAAAAAGGTTATAAAAGCTAATCTCAGTAAGACTTTTAGAAAATATACAACAACTGATAAGATATATGTACATGAAGAAAATGGACAGTATTATTACTATGATGGGGTAACAGGTAAAAAGATTATTGTTGCTAACAAAGATGCAGCACCTAATGCATCAAGAGGCAGATATCATATTACGTTGAAGGCTTCGAAGGAAGGCAAAGCTACAATATCTTATGATGTGTATGACAATACAGGAAATAAAACAGAAACTGTTAAAATTAAGGTAACTGCAAAGGAGGTTGCTCCTTTTGCATCCGTAACTTTTGCAGGTAAATCTCTTATTCATGATCGTTATATTGGTGCTACAAATGCAAATGCTCTTGGAATTAAATATGTTAGTAACACTACGACAAAGAAGTCTGGAAAAGTTAAAATCAAGATGAATAAGGGCTATAAACTTGTAAAGGTTATTACAGGTACAGCGAATGGATATGTTGTAAAACCTGATGATGTGAAGGCACCTTATTATGGAGAAGATGCAGAGCAGATTAAGAGTGAGTTCAAGAGTGATTTTGGTACCTTCTCAAATTACTATACCTGGACTGACCGCGGAGCATCAAAGAGCTTCAAGCTTGCGCTTAGTACAACACCTAGTAGTTATGGCTATTCAAAATCTGGAAAGACCGGGGAAGAACCTTATGAACATTTGTATTCTAATGAGGGCTATTCTTCTTCAACACCTATTTATATTTATTTTGTTGATAAGAGCACAAATAAGCTTTACAGATTCAACACAACTATTACAAGACGTCTTGTAAAATGAGAAATATTTTAGATATTTATATGTCCTCCATCCAATTTCCGGATGGAGGACATTTTCTATGCAATTCATAATGGTTTTATCGCAATAATTTATGAACCTGTTCTTCTGCTAGAAATTCTATGCATTATAGAAATAACAAGAAAACAACTTGCAGCTTTTTTGAATGCTATTCCTTCTTGCATGCATTTTCCTCTTTGTATTCAAGAAGTCATACAAGATGTATAAAAATTTTCGTAATATATATAAATGATGTATTTTTTACGATATAATATTTATTATGTAAGCGCAAAGGGGATGCAACCATGCCAATCTCACTTGAGAGTGGACTAAAAAATATTAGACCATCGAGACATAAAGGAAAAGGTGGGCAGCTGTTTACTATAAAATGTTTTAATCCTTAATGTTGTGGTATGGGTGCTGCGATTTTTATTGATTTATTCTTCTATCAAGTCAATGTATGGATGATAACTATCAGTGTCCTGAATGCTTGCAAGATTCTCATTCTTCTCACTCTTGCATTTGGAAAAGATCTTGGAGAGAAAAAGACCTTGGCGATTTTCTATATGTTGCTGACAGCAGATGGAATAAAGATGGTTCTTGCGATTGTAAATATGTTGAGTATCGGGTTTGATTTAAGCTTTGCAGGATATGTTACCGCGCTGATTTGTGATGGGACAATAGGATTGGCTATAAGGGGGAAATATGAAAACAAAAAAACTCTGTGGCAGGGCATAAAATTTGAAAATGATTCACAATGTAGAAAAAAATTAAAAATTTCGAAGAATAGATATATAAACCTCAAATAACTGTTAAAACAAAGAAAGTAGAAAGAAAATAAATAATTTCTTCAACAGGATAAACGGTTGTAATTTTCTGAAAAAGAGTTGAATAACAATTGAAATAGG
>JAILAV010000161.1 GCA_024681435.1 Pseudobutyrivibrio sp.
AAAATCATCTGCATCTGGGTTCTCAACATGTTTTTATCTGACTTTCCAAGCTTTCCACTTATCTCCACATCGTTAAATGTAACTTTTCCTGCAGTTGGATTGTAAAGTCTGATGATACTTCTACCAATTGTTGATTTACCAGAACCAGATTCTCCGACAAGACCATATGTCTCTCCTGGATATATTTCAAAGGAAACACCTTCTACCGCTTTTACGGTAAAGTTCTTGCTAACAGGGAAGTATTGTTTCAACCCTTCCACCTTCAAAAGAGGCTCACTATTATAATTCACTGCCATATTCTGCTGCCTCCTTCTTCATTCTGTCTAAGCGTTCCCTAAGCTCCTTTGGCATCTCTACCTTTGGTGCTCTTTCATCTAAAAGCCAAGTTGCTGCATAGTGTGTGTCAGTAACCTTGAACATAGGTGGTTCAAGCTTGTCATCAATCTCTAAGGCGAACTTGTTTCTAGGGGCAAATGCATCTCCAGGTTTCTCATTTAAAAGATTTGGAGGTGAACCTGGGATAGTGTATAGTCGTGGATCGTCTGTACTTAAATCAGGCATTGCTGAAAGAAGTCCCCATGTATATGGATGACGTGGGTCATAAAAGATTTCATTTATAGTACCCTTCTCAACAATTTTTCCTGCGTACATAACGTTTACATAATCAGCCACTTTAGCAACAACACCTAAGTCGTGAGTGATATAGATAACTGAAATGCCACGTTCCTCCTGAACTTTTTTGATAAGTTCAATAATCTTTGCCTGGATAGTAACATCCAAGGCTGTTGTTGGCTCATCACAGATAAGTAAATCTGGATTACATGAAAGAGCAATAGCTATAACCACACGCTGTCTCATGCCTCCTGAAAGCTGATGTGGATACTGCTTCATTCTCTTTTCAGCATCATTAATTCCAACTTCTTTCAAAAGAGAAATAGAACGATTTTTTGCTTCTTCCTTTGATATATCAAAATGCCAAAGCAAACCTTCCATAAGCTGCTTACCGATGGTCATTGTTGGGTCCAATGATGTCATTGGGTCCTGGAACACCATAGCAATTCGCTTACCGTTGATATGTTTTCTAATCCATCTTTTATCTTTTTGAAGAATATCTACAACCTGCTCGCCCTGCTCATTTGAATACTTGAATTCAATTTTTCCAGAGTTTACAGTTGCGTTTTTTGCAAGGATACCCATTGCAGCTTTCATTGTTACAGACTTACCTGAGCCTGACTCACCAACGATTGCTACTGTTTCACCCTTTTCCAAATCAATATTGATTCCACGAATAGCATGAACATTTCCCGCTGTAGTCTTAAAAGAAATATCAAGGTCGTGAATATCTAAAATCATTTTTTCATTCATTAATCACTACCTCACATTTCTTTCATCTTTGGATCAAAAGCCTCTCTGAGACCATCTCCAAGCAAGTTAAAACTAAGCATTAAAAGTGCCATGATAATAATCGGCGGAATAATCTGATATGGATGAGTTGTAAATGAATTGTATCCATCAGATATAAGTGAACCAAGAGAGCACTTTGGAACTGGGATTCCAAGACCAACAAAGCTTAAGAATGCCTCAGTAAAAATTGCAGTCGGAATTGAAAACATTACCTGAGTAATAACAGGTCCAACAATATTTGGAAGAACTTCCTTGAATATAATAAAGAAGCTTCCTGCCCCAAGGGTTCTAGATGCAAGAACAAATTCCTGCTCCTTTAATTTAAGCATCTCAGCTCTCGCTATACGGCTCATACCTACCCACTCTGTTAGGAGAAGGGCAAAAATGATTGTAAGCATTCCTGGCTTTAAAATTAAAAGCAAAAGAGTTACGATAACAAGTCTTGGAATACCATTACAGATTTCCAAAAATCTTTGCATTACCATATCAACCTTGCCGCCAAAGAAGCCTGAGATTAATCCGTAGCTCATACCGATAAGCATATCGATAAATGCAGCTGCAATAGCGATAATCAATGATACTCGAGTACCAGACCAGCATCTAGTCCAAAGGTCACGACCATAAATATCGCTGCCGAACCAATAATAGGTATCGGTTAGTCCTGCATCTTCATATTTATTCACTTCCATATCCCCAACAGAAGTGGTCATGGTTTCTGAACCATCAAAAATACCAAATTTTTCAAGCCATGACACTCTAGGTGCCAAGTTTTTCTCCTCCTGGATCATGCCCTCATATGTGTAATCATTCATGCCTGGACCAATTGCCGCAAACAAAATGATTAACAAAATAAGAACCAATCCAATTACAGCACTTCTTTTATTAAAGAATCTGATTACAACTTCTTTCCAAAAATTCTGGGAAGCAAAATTGGAGTCTAGTCCAAGCTCTTCTGTTTCATTCTTGAGTCTGAAGTCCTCTTTTCTAGGTACGTAAGCAGAAATATCACTCATACTAGTCTCCCTCCTTTCCCAAACGAATTCTTGGATCAATGATTCCATAAAGGATATCAACCACAAGCATAATTACAATGTACATTGCTGAATAGATGAAGCTGAGGGCAATAACCACATTGTAATCATTTGACTGAATAGCATTTACAAGCAAGCTACCAACTCCTGGGATTGCAAAAATCTTTTCTACTACCAAAGAACCTGTCATCAAATCAACAACAAGTGGCGCAAGCACTGTAATTATTGGAATCAACGCATTTCGAAGTGCATGTGTAAAAATAAGCTTTGTTCCTGATAAGCCCTTGCTTTCTGCAAGAAGCATATATTCACTGCCAAGTACCTCAATCATCTCCGTTCTGGTAAATCTGGCGATTGAAGCCATTGTAAACATAGAAAGGGCGATTGAAGGCATCACACTGGAACCCAAAGCATCTGCCGAATCATAAAGCATAGGGAAGATTTTCCATTTGAATCCCAATGTATAGCTTAGTCCTAACGCAAATACGTAGGATGGCACTGATACACCAATTACAGAAACAATAGTGCATACTGTATCGATTATTGTGTCCCTCTTTAGTGCTGCTAAGAGACCTAAGATAAGACCTATAACGGCTCCTCTCGCCACGGCATAGAAGCCTATGCCGATGGAGATTGGAAGTCTTGTCTCGATTAGCTGTGAGATTGGTGTATTCTTAGAAATCTTGTAGCTTACACCAAAATCTCCCTTACACATATTAACTACATAGCGTCCAAACTGAACCACTATTGGATCATCTAGACCATATTTTGCATATATAACCTCTCTTTGCACATCAGTAAGCTTTTCATCGTTGAAAGGTGAGCCCGGCATAAGATGCATTAAGATAAAAAGCACTAACACAATGGCAAGCAAGGTTCCTATAGATGTAAGAACTCTCTTTAAGACATACTTTTTCACTACTTTTTACTCCTTAACCGTATTCTTGTATACTCGGTTAAGCGCTACTGGATGGAATTCAATTCCTGAAACATTAGCTTTAACAAGTGTTGCATTTGCTGCTGTATAGATTGGGAAGATAACTGCATCTTCCATTACAAGCTGCTCTGCATCATATAATCTCTCGCGACGAGCATCAAGTTCTGTGCAAAGCTCTCCAGTTGTGCACTCAGCGATAATTGAATCGTACTCTTCATTTGACCAGAAGCCATAGTTATTTGCGCAATCTGTTACCCACATTCCAAGGTATGTCATTGGGTCATCATAATCTGGTCCCCATCTTGTAAGACCAAGCTCAAATTCACCTTCCTGTAAATCCTGAACTCTCTGCTTCTTTGGCTCTGTTACGATATCAACTGTAAGTCCTGGAAGAGTCTCTTCCCACTCAGACTTAAGAACTGTTGCAACCTTCTTTGGAGCATCGTCATCATCTACCTTCATCTCAAGTGTGATTGAATCAACGCCTAACTCCTTAAGACCAGCTTCCCAATACTTAGCAGCTGCTGTAGCATCATCTGCACAATATGCACCAAACTTATCCTGATCAGCTGAGAAATCTGCTGAGAAGTCGCGTGGTACAGCTGTGTATGTTGGAAGTGAACCATCATTAAGCTGGCTTGTTACATTTTCACGGTTGATTGCATTTGTAAGTGCGAGTCTGATGTTAAGGTTCTGTAATTCCTTTACATCCTTGATGTTAGGTGATACATACCAAAGGTATCCTGCACCGATTGTATTGAACTCTGGGTCTGCAGAAACCTGCTCAACCTGATCACCATTTACAAGTGTGATATCAAGTGTGTTGCTCTGGTAGCTCATAAGAGCTGTCTGTGAATCCTGGATTACCTGATAATCAAGACCTGTAAGAGATACCTTGCTAGCATCATAGTAGTCTTCGTTCTTTGTAAGGTGGAAGGCTGTAGCTGCTGGCTCGTAATCGTCTAATACGAAAGCACCATTTGAAAGTGTTGTCTCTGGGCTTGTTGCAAATGTATCACCACACTCTGTAAAGAACTCCTCGTTTACTGGGTAGAATGTTGGAAAATACATAAGTGAAAGGAAATATGAAACTGGTACGTTAAGCTGAACCTCAAGTGTCTTGTCGTCAACAGCTTTTACGCCAAGTTCGCTCTTATCCTTTTCACCAGCGATAATTTCTTCTGCGTTTACAATCTGACCTATGTCGCTAAGCATGTATGCATACTCAGAAGCAACCTCAGGGTCAACTGCTCTCTGCCATGCAAATACGAAATCTGCTGCAGTAACAGGCTTACCATTGCTCCAGTTTGCATCATCACGAAGCTTAAATGTATAAGTGCATCCATCCTCTGAAATCTCATAGCTTTCAGCAATTGCATTGATTGGATTTCCATCTGCATCCATCTGCATAAGACCATCTGTGTAATCTGCGATTACCTCAAATGATGTACCATCTGTTGCCTGCTGTGGGTCAAGTGATTCAACCCCTGTTTCAATCATTACGTTCAAGTCTGTTGATGTGGCTGCTCCTGCTGCACCCTGTGATGCAGAGTCAGAAGATTTGCTTCCACATCCTGTCATTCCAGCAACCATTGTAGCTGCAAGAACGAAAGCAATAATTCGTTTCTTCATATCCTATTCTTCTCCTCCTTAAATCTTGATTAGGCAAAAAAAATACAATAAAGGCTTTGGTTCTTTAGCACTTCATTGTACTGACGTGTTAAACTATACCATAATACTTTAGCGATTTAAAGAGAAAAATTAAATTTTTATTAAAAAAATATTTATAACAAGTAATAAGTAAATTTAATACTTAATCTTAATTATATTTTCCTAAAAATCTTTAATTAAATATTGCTATTTTTTCAAAAAAATAAAGCTAAAAATGAGGGAGCTCATTCTTAGCTTTTGGGGTTTTATTTTTGTTTATTGTTGTTTTATTGACGCTTATTATTGATTAAATCCATCTAGCGTTTGTAAGTTTTTCTTCGCTGATGATAGTATCTTTCATACATGCAACAGCCTTCTCAAGGCCTTCGTTAAGACTCATAAGCGAATCTTCGTGCTCAATGCACATTACCTTGTCATAACCAATCATTCTAAGGTTAGAGATAATATCATTCCAATATAATGTGTCATTACCATATCCGCATGAACGGAAAATCCATGAACGATTAATTTCATCTGCATATGACTTTGTATCTAACACACCGTTGAGGCGTGTGTTGTTCTCATCAATTCTTGTATCCTTTGCATGAACATGGAAAATAGCATCCTTAAGTGCACGGATAACTGTAACAGGGTCCATTCCCTGCCAAATAAGGTGTGATGGATC
>JAILAV010000199.1 GCA_024681435.1 Pseudobutyrivibrio sp.
CAGCTTCAAGTGTGCCGGCTGGAGTGATTTCCATAGCTCTGTTATTTGCTCCAGATGGATGAAGTCCAACTGTAACAGTCAGATATGTAATCACAAATCCAATCGTAACGCTGATAGCATAAAACAGTCTAGTCCAATGAAAGCTCTTTGTAATGATTGCCTCAATACAAAATACCGACCATGTAATGGCAACAAGTAATATACCTGTAGTTCCTTTAAAACCAGTAGCTGTAGCCTCAAGAAGACATAGGGCAACAAGGACTTTAAAATCGAATTTGTCATACCAAATCTCTGCCAAAACATCTACAAGCAAGATGGTGAGGGCAACTGCCACACCCATGGCATTGGCATTACTAAACAAATGATTATTAAGCCAAGAGAATGGAAGCTTTACTCCCACAATATTAACAGGGAACAAGCAAATGCAAGAAACCAATGTACCTGCACTATAGAAGAAATAGTTAAATCCATGGATTGTTCTAGCCCCTCTAAGTCGCTCTCCTATAATAAGCAATCCTAATGTAAGTGGAAGGGCGCAAATTAGCGCATTTCCATTCATATAAAGCCTAAATGCATCCATCTTAAAGATGTGCTTGCACATGGCAAAAATCAATTCATAGAAATAATGGTAATAAAACATGAGACCATCAACACGCAAGTCCATATTAGGAAACGAGCGACTCAGTGATGCAATATTACCAGTATGGAACAGATAATCATGATATACCTGAACAGTCTCATTCGAAAAGACTCCCATGTACTTTAGCTGGAAGTTTAAAAAAGATGCCAGATAAATAAATCCAAATATAATTATTCCATTCCAGCTGAATTTCTCTGTGGCATTGAATAAGGATGGGAGTCCCTTTTTATAATAGATAATAATAGCAATGATCGATGTGATAGGACCTGCCAACATAATCAAACCATTGATACCAATCATGGATTCAACGTAATACAAAATGGCATTGTAAATGAATCCAAGGAAGAATGCAGACAGCAATCTTGTTGCCATCTTGAAGCGTCTAGGCAACAAAATAGATTCAAATAGCATTCCAGGTATCTGTATCCAGAAAACTGTATATATTAAAAATATAAGTGTTATTCCTAAACTAAAAGTCATTAAAGCTCCTTCTTATCATCTGGGGCAAGCTGTCCCAGCTTAAAGTGTTTGCGGCATAATGCCACGTAGGAATCATTTGCTCCAAGCATAACCTGAGGACCTGAACGAACGACTCCATTTTCGTTATATCTACAATTGCAGGTGGCTTTGCGTCCACACCAACAAACTGTCTTTACCTCATGAATCACATCTGCAATAGTAATCAAGCGCTCTGAGCCAGGAAAAAGAATGTTCCTAAAATCTGCTCTAAGCCCGTATGCCACAACTGGCACATCCATAAAATCAACGATGTCCGATAGGTAATCCACCTGCTCTGGTGTGGCAAATTGAACCTCATCAACAATGATGCAATCGTATTTTTTGATTTCTTCCTCGGACATCTCCATTAAATCCTCAAGAAAGACGCATTCATTTTCCAATCCGATTCGTGAGCGAACTACACGCTCTCCAAATCTTGTATCAATTTCAGGCTTAACAAGAAGTGCATTCTGTCCTACTTCCTCATAATTAAAATGAGTCATGAGGGCATTTGCAGTCTTAGATGAGCCCATAGCTCCATAATAAAAGTATAATTTTGCCATAGCAAACCTCTTTACATAAATTGACAGAAGACAAATAATCGCCTTCTGTCTAATTAATAAGTATTTTAATGTTAACTACTGTAAAAGTCAAAAAACTTTATCCCATGCTAGAGATTCAAGCTCTGTTGCTCTGTGAACCAATCGGGCATTTGCCTTACCATGATTCTTAACAAAATAAAGAGTTAAATCTGCAGCATTCAAATAATCCCACGCTCTGTTCATAGGTCTTGGAACATGATTAACAATTCCCTGGGAAACAGATAAATCCTTAACACCTATCTCTCGCGAAATTCTATCAATTGAATCATTGATATATCGTGCCTTTTCAAGAATTTCCTCATCAGTCATGTCGTAATAGTAGATAACGAATTCATCTCCGCCGTATCTAGCAACGAAAATCTTGTCGTCCTTCATCTCTCTAAGTGATCGACCTAAAGCTGCAAGGAGTTCATCGCCCTTTGAATGGCCATAAGTATCGTTGACCTGCTTAAAGAAATCAACATCCATCATCTCAACAGCAAGACTCTTGCCCTCATCCTTAGCCATTTCAAACAGCTCGTCGATTACAGCATTCATCTTAAGTCTATTGGCAATGCCTGTAAGAGAATCAGTCTCTGCTGCTGCAAGAAGGAATAAGTTCTTAGTGCGCTGCTGGGCAAGCTCTGAACGAAGACGAAGTGTTGCAAGGAATGAACGCTTGTTATCCTCTGTCTTCTTTTCGCTTAGCCTGTGATATGTCTTAAGGCTAGACATAAGCTTTTCGGTGTCTCCCATGGCCGAATAGGTCTGAATTCTGTAATTTTCCACGTGAAGGCGAAGATTTATAATCTCCTGATCCTTGCACTGAGACTCAATGCGAGAATACATTCTCTCAAGCTCTTTGAAATCCTTGCTTTCAATCATGCACTCAATAAGCTCTTTTGTCTCATCGAAAAACAAAATGTATTCTTCACAAGCATAGAATGTCTCCAGGCATCTTTGCTTCATAACCTGGGCATTTATCTCATCTTTTCGATACTTGTAGTAGAAATAACGCGCTAATAGCACATCAAATACATCATTGAGCTCCGGCTTTTTCTCGATGATTTTTTCCATCTCCACAAATGCCTCTCCGGCACTTTTGCCTTTTCCAAGCTCAAGATACAGCTTTATGATAAAGGCGTAATCTCCAACCATGAGATTATATTTCAATTCTTCATCATCTATGAAATTACAGCACTCAATAGCTCTGTAATGATACTCCAATGACTGAAGTGTCGCATCCATCTCATAACAGAGTGATGCAAAATTCGAGCAGGCCATTGCCTCTTCAGCATATAGTCTGTTAGCTCTGGCAAGCTCTATACAATTTATAAAATATTCTTCGCTGGTGATATAGTGGCTCTCACCTCTAAAGATGATTCCAAGCTCATTATAACAGAGACAAGTCAACTGATACTCGTCCGTCTTGGCAAGGCCCTGCACACCAGATGAAAGATAGTATAACGCCTGGGAATATTCGCCGTTTTGGCAACATGCATCGCCCAAGGTACAGCTGGCAAAATTCTTTAAATCTTCATTGCCGCATTCTTGGGACAAATCAAATAAATCGCATGCTAAATCAAGATGCTTAACATTATCTATCTTTCTAACAGTATTAATTTTTGAAACCAACTCCAGAACTTCTGGAGACTGCTTACTCCTCAATTCTTCCAAATTATTCCCCTCAACGAAAATATAATTTTCTCGCTCATTCCCCTTAAAACAAAACTACCTAAAATCCTGACTTACTGATTCTGTAAATATAATCCTGCAGTAAGTTTTCCATTGTTTGCTGAAGTAAATACAACAAGATTTCTATCGTACTTGTTAACAAACTTAAGATCTAAAGATCCCCATGCAATTGTTGCATCCCATCCTTCTGGAAGATAGTTAACAGGTAACGAATGTGCATGTCTCTCTGTGGCTGTGATTCCCGCTGTCTTCATAGCCGCATAGATTGTAGATGAAACCTGGCATACACCGCCGCCTAAGCCCATTGCATGCTCCTTATTAATGAATACTGGAGCATTAACAAAACCGTTAGCTGTTGTACGTGGTCCAATTGTGTTTGATGCTGAGAATGTTGTGTTTGGTGCAACAACTTTGCCATTAACATGGCTTGCAGCGATTGCGATATTTGTAGCTCTAGCAGCTGTAGGATCATAATCTGTTGAGTAAACTCCTAGTAATGTGTACTGAGGTGGAATTCCTAAATCAACAGCACCTACTGTTGGAGTAGCTACTCTTCCTTCAGCCTGACCAGCATTAACAAAATGATATGCGTATGCTGGCATATTAGCTCCGTAAAGAGCCTGAAGGTCTGGATATCTATTCATATAATCCGTAGCGTTAAAAGTAGCGCTAGCATTTCTGCCTTCGTAGATTCCACAATATACATAGTGATGTAAAAGATATAGTGGACTTCCATTTGAATTAGCTGCAACATCCGGATACATTGTAGCGTAATATGTGCTATCAAAAACCTTTGCGCAAGCCTGAAGCTCATCATTTGTAGCAGCCTGTGCTTTCATAGTTGGAGCAAATGCAAATGCCACCAACACGAAAGCCATTGTCAAAATGAACCTATTAATGTTATAACCTATTTTTTTCATATACCCTCCGTAAAATCCAAAAGTCGTGTAGTAAGCTCATTCTAGCACGTTTTTGTCATATTTAAAATAAAAACATCCCGTTTTGTTACGGGATGTTTAAAAAATTATTTCTTCTTATTAGCTTTCTGCTCCGCATTAAGTTCTTGCTGCTTGCGAAGTGCCCAGGCTCTTAAGCCCTTTTTCTTCTTAGTCTCTACAGGCTGCGAAGAACCATGTAATCCCTTAACCTTTGTGATATAGAGACCTGAAACAGTTGCCTTAACCTCTTTCTTAACTGGCATCTCATCATAAATCTGAGCATCGCAGATAAGAGTCATTACCTGTGGGCCTACCTTAGCCTTAACAACTGGAATCTTTGAACCTCTAGCATACCAAGGTGTGCTAGCAACTACTGCCTCTGGAAGTCCAGCATCCTTAAGCTTCATTCTCTTCTTATCAATGATAAGCATTGAAACCTGCTGAGCTACAGCGTCCATCTGCTGCTTCTGCTCTGCCTGTCTGTCCTGCATGCGCTTTCCCAAGAAATATAGAACAACTATAGCAACTACGAGAATTATCGCAATCACTAAAAGCACAATTGTTAATGTACTCATAAATATCCTCCTCGCACTAAACCCTCTCTAGGGTCACAACTAGGTGATATTCTACCATGCACAACGCACAAAATCAAGACT
>JAILAV010000013.1 GCA_024681435.1 Pseudobutyrivibrio sp.
CATTAAAAATTCATTAGAAATGGAGAAAATGGTATGAGCATTAAAGTCATAAACAATCAGGCTACATGCGCCAATATATTTAGGATAATGAAAGAGAAGGGATTAACCCCAGTTGATGTTCAGAAGGGGATAGGCTTTGCGTCTGTTCAGGGAGTCTATAAGTGGAAGTTTATTGCTGAAGGGAAACCAAATTGTAAGGGAATGCCCTCAACGGATACATTGTTCCTTTTGGCAAATGTATTAGGCGTTTCTGTTTACGATATAGTTGTTTTTAATGACATCAACATCTGAGGAAATGGCTATGAAAGACTTATTCATTGACTTCGAAAATGTACATAAGTCTGGTCTGGAGGGGATTGAAACCCTCTCCAGATTTGACAGAGTATTTCTTTTTTATAGCGATGCTGCTGAAAGCATTTATATCGATCAGATTGTAAACTGCAAAGCAAGACTAAAGTTTGTAAAAGCAGTGAATGGACAACCTAATGCTTTGGATTTTCAACTTGTTGCCTTCCTGTTTAGGAAACTTAGAAGAAGAAAGAAATATTTCATCATTTCTAAAGATAAAGGATATACTTCGATATTGGATCTCGCTAAAGATTATGGATCAGAGATCGAAAGGTATGAGAGTATCAAGGAAATGATGGAGCATGAAATAAAGAAATATACTCTAAAAGAAAAGCTTAAGAATATTGTATTGGTCTCTAGGTGCGAGAAGGAATGTGATGAATTCGGGATAGATAAGGCGGCGGCTCTGGAAATATCTCAGGAGATAGAAGAGACAATGGGAATTCCGCCTTCTTCTAAGTATTTGCGGTTGGTCATAGATGGCTTGAAGAATAGTAATGAAAAAGCAGAGTTTTACTCTTTCTGTGTTCATAATATGGGGCAGGAACAAGGTCAGCAGTTCTATGCTAGCATTAAGAAGAATTATGCAAAAATGAAGCAGATTGTAGAGCTAGCATCCTAATATAGTGATTAGTTCTGATATAATTATTGTGTAATCGATATTATGATAGCTGAGGTATAGCATGAATAATAAGCCCAAACACAATGAGAAAAATTATATAGAACAAAAGATCAAGGAAAACAATGCACAGATAACAAGGCTCTTGGCTGAAAATGAAGAGCTTTTAAGAGGTGCTGGTTTTGATCCGCCGGCCAAAAACTATGCCCTTCATAGTAATTCCCGAATAAAGTTTCCTACCAATTACATCAGGACTAAGGACTATTTTATAAAGAAATACAAGCTCAGATATTTCTTTAAGGATCCGGTTATAAGAAGCAATGTGGCATATAGCCTTCAGATGTCGGATCTATATAACTATATTGTTAATAGGTTTAAGATTTTTGGTTCAATAAATACCATGGTTTATAAGGCGGCCACGATTAACTGTGTCTGCATTATAGAATCCTTGATTGGTCAGGTCCTTGATGATTTGCATGCATATTGCAAGCAGTGTCCCAATCACGACGAGTGTGAGTATTTCTTTGCAAAGAAGCATCAATTTGCTGATAAGCTCGATAAGATTAGACAATTCGATATGCTGCGGCTGGATGACGAAGAATATCAGCGCATAAGAGATGCTTACCGGTTGAGAAACCGTATGCATATATATACTGCAGCTAAGGAGAATGAACTTACGAGCAAAACCTTTGACAGAGATTTGTACAATGGAATTATTTCCATTATGCAGCAGGTGACAATCAATCTCTATCTTTACATGCTTCCTGCGGCAAAGAAATGCTATAAACAGATTCGGGAAGAACAAAACTAATAATCTTAGCAAAGCTTTTTAAACCATGCGACGAATGAAAAGCTTCTCATAAGGAAATAAAATGATAGTGGCAACACGGCTACTATCATTTTTCTTTGGAGGCTTTTCTATGAGCATGAAGCTAATTGAACTGGGTGGATTTGATACTGTTCCTGCTATTAGCACAGGTAATTTACGGGAAGATAATATTGCTAATGCAAAACTCTACCAGCGATTGTTGAAGAATGGAGAAAATACAGGCTTATATCCAGTATTCGTAAAAAAGAACTATGAATTTGATTATTTCCGGTTAAGGCTTAGTGATCGAGGAGTGAAGGATAGGGAGACATACCAAAAGGCAGTTTCTCAAATGTTAGAGGATGTTAATTGGAAATGCTTCGAAGTGTGGCAGGGGCGAATGCTTTATGATTATAAGTTAGATTGTTGCGTTAGCACAAGAGACTATGAAGAATACATGGAAGACCTAATTCCGCCTGTTTCGGATGAGTACAATAGTTTGTTTGATAATGCAAAGGAAATAGAATCATTTGGACTGCATGATGAGGAGGAAATGGATACCAAATATGCAGAGACGTTTATTCATTTTGAAGATTATGTCGTAGTACTTCTTCCAATCAGAAATCCATGGGAAGCACTTGCGTGGTTCCCTATGGGAAGTTTCAACTCGTGTCCTTCTCCTTCATGCCAGATTGCTCTTGCTAAGGGGCTGTATGAAAAATATGGGGCAAGGATCATGTTTATTGGCCTTGATAGACTGACATATTACTTGGAAAAGCCATTACTAAAAAAATATGAGACAGAGGCAGCGGCAAAAACGTTGATAATAGTGGATGGCGACCTTTATCCAGATTACGAAGAAACTGTCAAAGGAATAATTGGCAGACATACCTGGCAATTTTGGTGGGATTAAATGGAGAAATAAATGGTTAAGACGATAATAATTGCATCATACCTTATGATGAAGGGCTTTGATGCTTTCATAGATCACATAAATGATAAGTATATAGACAAGGAATTACCTGAGAATGTAAGAGATGTATATAATGCCGATGAATACAAAAAATGGAGAGAATATCAGGCTGAAAGTGGTAGGTTAGAAGATATTAAAAATGCAGTTTCTATTATTGCTATGACTGCCATCATTGCTGCAAATACTTTTGCCTGGGTATTTGACCAGTTGTCAGGCTTAAATATTTACCTTCAGTATCTTGTATTTACATTTGTGCTTACAATATTTGGGACGATATTTGATATTCCGTTTGATTACTATGATACCTTTACTATTGAAGAAAAATATGGTCTGAATAAATCTTCAAAGGCAACGTTCTGGCTGGATAAGTTAAAAACTTTGCTTTTGATTAGCGCTATAACATATGGGCTTACGGTACTGATAATGTTTTTGTTTGAGACTTTTGGTAATGTGGCTATCATTATGTGCACAGGTGCAATGCTGGTTATTACCTTGTTAGTAGCACTTGTTATTGTCCCGATTATGCGTATTTACAACAATTTTACGCCACTCGAAGAAGGAGGGCTTAAGAGCAAGCTTTTAAGCTTGTGCGAAAAGTATAATGTGGCTGTGCGTAAGATTGTAGTTATGGATGCTAGTAAGAGGACAACGGAGTCAAACGCCTTCTGTGCAGGTTTTGGGAATAGAAAAACAATATCATTAGACGATAATCTAATTAACAATTACGAGGATGAAGAGATATTGGCGGTTTTTGCTCATGAATT
>JAILAV010000034.1 GCA_024681435.1 Pseudobutyrivibrio sp.
ATCCAGAAGAATTTGAGGATTTCGATTTTCTGATATTCGATAAGCTAGAGTACGCCAGAGATAAGATGTTTGAGATAGCAAATGATAAATCAAAATCATTGCAGGAACGAATGTCTATTATCAAGGCTTCTGCCTTAAAATTGCAGGAGCTATACGATGAAGGCGATATTTTTGGCATGGACGACGTCAGCTATGCTGTGTCAGAACCTCTGGATTTTGAATACTGCCTTAACGGCCTAGATACTCTTCTTTCAATGGAAGTATTAGAGGAATCATGGCTTGATTCAATCCGAGATACAAAAGCTTTTTGGCAAAATAAAACATCTGAATCTAGTCAATGGAACGAAGCCATGTTTCCAGATTCAGATGCTGAATTTATCTTTGAAAAAATATTTAAGTCCTTATTATTTACTTATTTTTGTGGAGCTGTTTACGATGGACAAATCTACGCTCGTGCTATGATTGCCATCCAAAGTGTGCGCTGGCTTATTATGATGAGTTACGCCAACAAAGACACCGATATAAACTCCACAATTTACCTCTACTCCAGAGAAGTAGAACACTCAGATATTAACGTAAATACGTTAATCAAATTTTTTGAAGATGAACTATAAAAAAGGCGGCTGCTTATGCAGTCGCCTTTAATTATCTTATAACTCTTCGCCGTTTGACTGAATTACGTTCTTATACCAGTCGAATGACTTTTTCTTTCTACGAGCAAGAGTACCTGTTCCATCATCATATTTCTCAACATAGATGAAACCATATCTCTTTGCCATCTCACCTGTTGATGCACTAACTAAATCGATGCAGCCCCATGGTGTATAACCCATCAAATTAACACCATCTTCAACAGCCTTTTTCATTTCAGAAATGTGCTTTCTTAAGTAGTCGATTCTGTATGTATCATTGATTGAGCCATCAGCTTCGATTTCATCACGTGCACCAAGTCCGTTCTCAACAACCATAAGTGGAATTCTATATCTATCCCAAATTTCATTAAGAGAATATCTAAGTCCCTGTGGGTCAATCTGCCATCCCCAGTCAGAAGCTTCAAGATAAGGATTCTTGCCGCCAGCGATAAGATTTCCGTCGCCATTATTTGCTTCTGGTTCACCGCTAATTACATTTGACATGTAGTAGCTGAATGTATAGAAGTCAACTGTACCCTGCTTTAGGATTTCCTCATCACCTGGCTCCATCTTAATTGTGATGCCATGCTTATCCCAAATGCTCTGTGAATAGCTTGGATACTCGCCGCGTACCATAACATCTGAGCAATACCAGTTAACCTCTCGCATGTGCTCCTGATTTGCAACAATATCTGTAGGATTACATGTAGCAGGATAAGATGTTACAAAGCAAATCATATTGCCAAGCTTGTACTCAGGATAATTTTCATGAGCATACTTCACAGCCATAGCTGAAGCTACAAACTGATGATGTAAAGCCTGGAATCTCTCCTGTGGCTTATCTGGAACCTCTGTTACAGGACCTGAATACCCCTTTACTGTACCCGTTGATAATACTGCGCCAAGTGGCATTGTACCCGCGTTGATTTCGTTGAAAGTTAGCCAATACTTTACCTTTCCCTCATATCTTGCAAAGATAGCCTTGCAATAGTTCATGAAGTACTCAATAAGCTCTCTGCCCTCCCAGCCGTTATACTTTTCTACTAGAGCATAAGGAAGCTCATAGTGAGAAATAGTAACAAGTGGCTCAATACCATGCTTTTTGCAGCAATCAAATACCTTATCATAGAAAGCAAGACCAGCTTCGTTAGGCTCCTTTTCCATTCCTGTTGGGAAAATTCTTGTCCAGTTAATTGATGTTCTAAACACCTTAAATCCCATCTCTGCGAAGAGGGCAATGTCCTCTTCATAATGATGATAGAAATCAATTGCCTCATGTGAAGGATAAAGTGTGCCTTCCTCTATTTTAGTAGTAATTCTCTTTGGATTTGTATGACTACCATTTGTGCACATATCTGACACTGATGCGCCTTTGCCATCAACATCCCAAGCACCTTCAAATTGGTTAGCAGCAACTGCTCCTCCCCATAAGAAATCTTTTCTAAATGTTCTCATTAATATAGCCTCGCTTTCTATTATCTAACCTGGTTGTTTTTATTATATCAATGTGATTAATAAATCTCCATTTACAACCTTCTTTGCATCTGTAGGAATTACATCTGCGTATTTATCTGTGTTTGTGACAATTACTGGTGTATCAACAGAATAACCCTGATTCTTGATGTAATCGATGTCGAATTCCAATAATAAGTCACCCTTCTTTACTGTGTCACCCTGCTTTACCTTTGGTTCAAAGCCTTGACCTTCAAGCTTTACAGTGTCCATGCCGACGTGGATGATGATTTCTGCACCATTGTCTGTAGAAATACCTACAGCGTGTCCTGTATTAAAGAATGCTGTAACTGTTCCGTCTGCTGGAGCATATACCTTTCCTTCAGTTGGAACGATAGCTAAGCCTTTGCCCATAGCGCCTGATGAAAATGCTGCATCCTCAATATCTGCTAACTCTTTGATTTCGCCCTTAATAGGAGCTGCGATGTTTTCAGCGTTTACTGAACCGTCTACTTTAATCTCTTTCTTTTCTGCTACAGCTTCATCCTTGTAGAATACAAGCTCTGATACAACTCCTGCCACAAGGCAAAGAAGTGAAATAATAATAGCGATAATCATTCCTGATGTATCTTTTGTCTGTGAATTTACATATGCAGGATATGCGAAGATACCCATACCAGCTGACTGGAATGCCTTAACACCTAATGTACAAAGAGCTGCACCGCCTACACCTGCGATAGCGCATGTGCGGAAGAAAGGAGCCTTCTTTGGAAGTGTAAGACCATAGATAGCAGGCTCTGTTACACCAGCCATACCTGAAACTATTGCAGCTGGAGCAAGTCCTTTAAGCTTCTTGTCCTTTGTCTTAAGATAGATACCCATAACAGCACCTGTCTGAGCAAATGTTGTACCAAGCATTGCTACGAGAATAACATCCTGTCCTGTTGTTGCCATGTTTGAAAGAGAGATTGGTACAAGAGACCAATGAAGACCAAACATAACAAGTATCTGCCAGAAGAAACCAACGATTGCACCCATTAAAATTGGGCTGAACTCCATAAGTGAGTTAAAGAAAAGTCCAAGTACGTTTGCAATTGTACTAGCTACAGGTCCAATAATGAAAAGTGTTAAACAGTAAGTAACTGTAACTGTAATAAGTGGAACTGCAAAAAGCTTAATAGTATCTGGAACAATCTTCTTAACAAACTTATTCTCAAACCATGCTGCAAATGCAACTGATGCAATGATTGGAATAACTGAAGAAGTATAGTTTCCTGAAGGTGGCATTGAAACTGGAATACCAAATAGGCTTGCAATATCATGAGCTCCATCTGTAAGGTATGGATAAACAAGTGCAAGTCCAAGTACCAAGCCTTCAAGCTCTGGAAGCTTAAACTTCTTTGCTGCTGTTACACCAAGGATTGGTGGAAGGAAATAAAATGCTGCATCACCAAGTGAATAAAGCAAGTTATATGTGCTGCCGTCTCCAGCTAAAACTCCTACTGCTGAAAGAAGTGCAAGTACACCCTTCAAAATACCACAAGCTGAAAGTACACCAAGGAATGGTGTAAACACGCTTGTTACAATGCTGATGAATGCATTAAAAGGATTCTGCTTTTCCTTAGGGCCATCATCTGATTCTCCACCAGCTAATGCTGATTTGTTTTCAAGATGTCCTACACTTATAACTGCATCAAATACCTGTGGTACATGATTTCCGATAACTACCATATACTGTCCGCCAGACTGAATAACTGTAACAACTCCGTCTGTGCCCTTAAGGATATCTGTATTTGCTTTGCTCTCATCCTTAAGCTTAAATCTAAGTCTTGTAATACAATGTGTGATACTTTCGATATTGTCTTTACCACCCACGTTCTGGATGATAATGCGAGCTAATCCATCATACTTGCTTGCCATAATTCTTCTCCATTCTTATAGTTGTTATTATATTATTTTCATAGCCCCTGCGCACTGAGCTAAAAAATACGACTTATATATAAAAAACCCGCACGACATAAACAGACCTATAGTCCGAATCTCGTGCGGGTCTAGCCGACTCTAACGCCGTAACCATCCCTGGTTAGTTTTCATTTCTATCAGTAATTCGAGCGATGTGAACTGTTAAGTACAACATCTCCTCGTCAGTAAGCTTTTCTGGATATTTAGATTCCATGTAGCTTTGAATTCTTTCAGCACATCTATATGCCTCTGGAAACTTCTCTTTTATTATTTCAAAAACGCCACCAGCTTGTGGCTCGTAATAAGCTTTTCTTTCAGCTCTTTGTATAAAGTATTTTAGATGAGTAATAAATCTTTCATATGAAAATGAGTCTTCATCTAAATCTCTTTTGTATGTAAATTTTACTATACTGACAATGTCATCTATTATTTCTGGTGCCTCCATGGTGTGATGAATATTTCCATCTAATTCCGCATTTACGAAGTGAAGTGCAAAGAAACCTGCCTCATCCTCTGGAAGCTCGACACCAAGCTTTTCTTCAATTATTTCTATAGCATGACATCCTAAATCATATTCAGTCTTGTAATAGTTTTTAATTTCCCACAAAAGCTTATTTTTAAGAAATGTTCCGCTTTTGCTTCGCTCTATAGCAAATCCCAAGTGATCTGTAAGTGTAATGTAGATATTGTTGCATAAACGTTTGCCAAGTGAATCGGATGCATATTTTATTATCTCATCAGCAACCTGAATCTGCTCATATGGCATTTCTGAAACCAGCTTCAAAAACTGTTCATTGGCTTTCTCCATGACAAAAGTCTTTTCAATTTTGCTTTCGTCTAGTTCATCGCCGGCCCGCTTCTGAAAACAAATTCCGCAGCCTGTATATATTATTTCATTTCCTTTATCGTCTGATGCTAAAGCAGCATTGTTGTTTAGTACCTTTTTAATTCTCATAAGTTTTCTCTATATACAAAAAATGACCGAACCATCCCCACTACAAACTAAAAGCCAGCTCTCTGACTCCAGGGTATGATTCAGTCTTGCCTGTACGAGCATTCGAACAGTAACAATCCGAAATTTGTTATGCTCATACTTTACATGCTTTTATTACATCTGTAAAGATGCTTCGGTCATTTTTGGGATTATGCAAAATTCTCACAATTCTATTTTGTGCAATTTCACAATTTTTTCACAATTTAAAGTATCGAATTTGCAATGTCGTGGCGCATATACTTGTTTGCGAAATCAATCCATTCAGTAGCCTCGTAAGCCTTAGCACGAGCCTCTACTAAAGTATCGCCAAGTGCTGTAATGCCAAGTACACGACCACCATTTGTAACTATTTCACCCTTATCATTAAATGCTGTTCCTGCGTGGAAGCAGAAATAATCTTTGTTGTTAAATTTATCAAATCCTGTAATAGGGAAGCCCTTTTCATAAGAAACAGGATATCCATCAGAAGCAAGGACTACACATACTGCTGCTTCATCAGAGAACTGTAAATCAATCTCATCAAGCTTTCCATCGATACAAGCTTCCATAACATCAATGATATCATTCTTTAATCGAGGAAGAACAACCTGTGCCTCTGGATCACCAAATCTTGCATTGTACTCAAGCACCTTTGGGCCATCCTCTGTGAGCATAAGACCAAAGAAGATAACACCCTTGAACTCTCTGCCCTCTGCCTTCATAGCATCAACTGTTGGCTGGAAGATATTCTTCTGACAGAACTCCTCTACCTCTTTTGTAAAGAATGGAGATGGTGAGAAATTACCCATACCACCAGTGTTAAGACCAGTATCACCATCACCGGCACGCTTATGATCCTGAGCTGATGACATAATCTTTACAGTATTTCCATCAACAAATGAGAGAACTGAAACCTCACGGCCAGTCATAAACTCCTCAACAACCATAGTATTTCCAGCATCACCGAACTTCTTATCCTGCATGATTTCTGCAACGCCTGCTACAGCATCCTCATGTGTCTCGCAAATAAGAACACCCTTACCAAGCGCAAGGCCATCAGCCTTAAGAACGATTGGATACTTACATGTCTCAAGATACTTTAAAGCAGCCTCAGGATCAGTGAAGTTCTCATATCCTGCTGTAGGAATATTATACTTCTTCATCAAATCCTTAGAAAAAGCTTTAGAGCCCTCAAGAATTGCAGCATTCTTTCTTGGGCCGAAGCAACGAAGACCTGCTTCCTCGAACTTATCTACAACACCACCTACTAGTGGGTCATCCATACCAATAATAGTAAGGTCAATCTCATTTTCCTTGGCAAAAGCCACAAGCTTATCAAACTCCATAGCCTTAATGTCTACACACTCTGCAATCTCTGCAATACCTGCGTTGCCTGGAGCGCAGTAAATCTTGTCGACCCTATTACTTCTAGAAACTGCAAGAGCAATAGCGTGCTCTCTACCGCCACTACCTACAATCAAAACCTTCATAAACTATATCCTCCTATAGTCCGTCGGTTACGACTACAAGCCTTAGTTCTCTCCGCTCAACAACATGTTTCGCTTGAGAGAACAAAGAGCTTGATGCCTACCGACTCATCTAAAACTTTTATACTTTCACACCCTTTACTCAGATATTACCACCTTACCATCCTCGACACGCACGCATCCACGAGCGATGAGGTCGATGGCCTGCGGCATAATAATCCATTCAGCCTGCTCCATAACACGGCGCTGAAGTACCTCTGGGGTATCGTCTTCCATTACCTCTACGGCTTTCTGAAGGATGATTGGACCTGTGTCGGTGCCCTCATCCACAAAATGACAGGTTGCTCCAGTGACTTTTACACCACGAGCGAGAACCCCCTCGTGAACCTTTAATCCATAATATCCTGTGCCGCAGAAGCTTGGGATAAGAGATGGATGAATGTTGATAATTCTATTAACGTATTTACGAATCATTTCTGGTGGTATTACAACTAAGAATCCAGCAAGGACTACTAAATCAACATTATAAGAATCCAACTTATCTAAAAATGCTTTATTGAATTCATCACGTGACGCATAGTCTTTTGGGCTAATGCAAACGCCTTCAATACCTGCTTTAGCTGCTCGCTCTAACGCATATGCGTTTTTATTATTAGCAATTACAACTGCAATCTCAGTGTTGTGAATTTCGCCAGAATTAATCTTGTCTATAATCGCCTGAAGGTTTGTACCACCTCCTGACACACAAACTGCAATCTTCATTTATTCTCCTAACTGTGGCGCCTTCTTACGTCCACAATCCAAAGCTTAATTCATTCGACCACATGTCTCATTCATTAAACTTTGAGATTGTTAACTAGAAGTCACCTTATTTATGATTATACAAGGTCGACGCCCTTTTCACCGTCGATGATTTTTCCTACAACGTAAGGTGTATCGCCTGCTGAGCGCATAGCTTCCATTGTCTTATCAACATCAGCTGGGTCAACTGCAACAATCATACCAAGTCCCATGTTGTATGTGTTGTACATCATCTGCTCGTCTACGTTACCCTTCTTAGCCATAAGCTTGAAGATAGCTGGAACCTCATATGAATTCTTCTCTACAACGGCACGCTTGCCCTCTGGAAGCATACGTGGAATATTCTCGTAGAAGCCACCACCTGTAATATGTGAGCAAGCCTTTACCCTAACGCCTGCATCCTTTACAGCCTTAAGTGCCTTTACATAAATACGTGTTGGAGCAATGAGCGCCTCGCCAAGAGTGCAACCTAACTCATCATAATATGTATCAAGACTTTCCTTTGTCATTTCGAAAATCTTACGAACAAGAGAGAAACCATTTGAATGAACACCTGTTGATGCCATACCAATAAGAACATCGCCATCCTTTAATTCCTTACCTGTGATGATGTCCTTCTTATCAACGATACCTACTGCAAAGCCTGCAAGATCGTACTCTTCCTCAGGCATAAGGCCTGGGTGTTCTGCTGTCTCACCACCTACAAGGGCGCAACCAGACTGCTTACAACCCTCAGCAACACCACTTACGATTGTTGCAATCTTCTCTGGGATATTCTTACCACAAGCAATGTAATCAAGGAAGAAAAGTGGCTCGCCACCTGCACATGCAACGTCATTTACGCACATTGCAACTGCATCAATACCGATTGTGTCATGCTTATCCATTAAAAATGCAAGCTTAACCTTTGTACCACAACCATCTGTACCAGATAAAAGTACTGGCTCATCCATGTTCTTAATTGCACTTAAATCAAATGCACCTGAAAAGCCGCCAAGACCTCCAAGTACCTCAGGTCTCATAGTGCCCTTC
>JAILAV010000036.1 GCA_024681435.1 Pseudobutyrivibrio sp.
CATATTACGAACATCACCAATGTAGAACTTTACCTTGTTGGCAAATTCTGGATGCTCAGCCTGGAGCTGATGTCTCATATCATCCTGTTTTTTCTCATCACGTGAGAAGATTCTGATTTCCTTCAAATCAGAATCCAAAAAGTGTTTGAGGACAGTGCTACCAAATGAACCTGTTCCTCCTGTAATCATAAGTGTTTTATCTTTAAATAAATCGCAAGTCATTTCTTTCGACTCCTTAATAACTATTTATGTAAGCCTCGCTTACTAGATGGGTCATACCATTCGGGACATATTATATCACAACCGCAATAAAAGCGCACCTTTACGAATATCGTTATTTAACACGCTTTTTAAAATTTTGCTAGCAAAAATATAACATTTGTGATAGAATTAAGCGATTTTTGTCTACATTTTTTTGAACAGTTAGACATTGCGAGATTTATTGTTTTAGTTAGGAGATTATATGAGAGTATTAAGAAAATTCACGGGCTTTTTGCTAGCTCTAACTTTGATAGTTGCTGGTTCACTTTCGACCAACACTATTGAAGCTTCAGCTGAGGGGGCAATGGTAATTAACAGCGCACACATCTCAGGTGGCGCAGTTGTTATTTCAGCCTCAGGTTCAGCTACATCTGAAGATGGCATGTATCACTTGATTGCCTCAGCAGCTAACCAGGCAGCACCTACTGGAAAAGAAGTTGCAAGCCAGGGCGTTGGCTCAACAACATTTTCTGTACCGCTTAATAAAGGTACAGCTGATTCAGTTCTTTTCAAGAAGTTTACTATATGTGCAATGGTAGGTGGCAAGCTTGCCCCTGTTTCAAACAGCATGTTCATCACAAACCCAGAAGCTTCTGCCAGCCATCGTCCAAAGAGAATGGATTATGGTAAGAAAGGAATTCTTCCTGCTTTAGAGAAGAATCTTGCGGATAAGAATCTCGTTTCAGATTTAGGTATCAAGCAAATTAATCTTAATATCCCTATTTCACAGTTAAATTCACTGGGCGGTTATGATTACTCAGTTCAAAAATATAATTCACTTGGCATCCAAGTAAATGTAATACTTCTTGCTGACAAAGCTGCCGGTAAGAAATACATCAGCCCATTATCTTATAATGGTATGGAAAAAGCTCATAGCTACTATGGTTTCAATGCCTCAACAGAGACATCTTTAGAGGATTTAGGAAACGCGGCTGCACAGCTTGCCAGCCATTATTCAAATATCGGTTTTGGCCAGGTAGATAACTTTATTATAGGTAATGAGGTAAACGCCTGGTACAAATGGAACTACATGAAATGCAGTTCTAATGACGCGTTTATGAATGAATACTACAAGGCATTCCGCGTAATGTACAACGGAATCAAATCAGAGAATGCTAACGCAAATGTTTACACATGTATTGACCACGAATGGGCACGTCCAGAAGCTTCATATTATATTTCTGGAAAAGAGTTTCTCACTAAGCTTAACAATTTGGTTACAGCAGAAGGAAATGTTGATTGGAGAGTTGCGGCTCATCCAAACAACGCTTCACTCCTTAGTCCTAAGGTGTGGGAGGCTTCGAAATTAGTTACTCATGATCAATCTTCCGCTTATGTCACAATGGCAAACCTAGAAGTTCTTACAGATTATTTGAGCCTTCCTGAGATGCTCAGCCCTTCAGGACAGGTTAGAAGCGTAAAGCTTTCAGAGGTTGGCTACCCAAGTAATAAGGGCGAGGAATTACAAGCAGCATCTGTTGTTTTAGCATACAATGCAGCCTTAGCTAATAAGCACGTAGATGGTTTTGTTCTTCTTAGAGAAAACGATCACAAAGAGGAAATTGCACAAGGATTAGCATGCGGAATTGGAAATACAAATAATGAGCCTAAGATGGCTTACTCATTCTACAAAAACGCAACTGACCCAGGTGTTATAGCTCAAGCTCATGCAATTGCAGGTGTTGAATTCATGCAAACAATTATTCCAAGATAAAAGTATAGCGTAAGCGCTTAATGTTACCCCGTAGGGTATGAATAAAGGCATCCTTTCGGATGCCAGACATTCAACATATGGAGCATTTTACTCCATTTTATATAGCGCATGCTTCTCGAGTAGCTTTGCTCCATGGAGCTAACTGCTCTAGTTCCTCGTCTGACAAATCAGCACTCGGACGACTCTCGAGAAGATACTCGAGATATTTTTCAGGATCTATGTCGTTAGCCTTTGCGGTTTCAATCAGTGAGTAGATTACCATGCTGGCATTAGCACCATCCTGGCTGTCACTAAATAAGCAATTCTTCCTGCCCATTACAACAGGACGGATTGCATTTTCACTGAGATTATTGCTAAGGCTACAAGCTCCATCCTTAAGATAGTTCTTCAGGTATGGTCGACATCCGTTGGTATAGTTAATCGCTTTGATTATACTATCGCCAGTCTTAGGTGTAAGTCCATCAAGCCACGCCAAGAAAGCATCTATCACAGGCTCTTGATCCTTGAGACGACGCTTATAAATCTGTTTAATTGAAAGTCCCTTCTCTTTATAGGTTCTTTCATAACTAAACAGCTTATCGCAGTATAGAAGTCCTTGTACCGCTGGATG
>JAILAV010000085.1 GCA_024681435.1 Pseudobutyrivibrio sp.
TAGTATTCACAACTCCAGTTTATGTATATCATGCCAGTGCAGCTATGAAGAATCTTTTGGATCACTTTGCTTATAGATGGATGGTTCATCGTCCATCAAAAGAGATGTTCGGAAAAAGAGCTGTAATCATCACCCAGTGTATAGGTGGCGGTTGGAAGTCTGCTGCAAAAGATATTAAGGATAGTCTTAAGTGGTGGGGGATTAGTGATATAAAGGTTTGTGCTTTTAAGTTGGGGACTAGTATTAAATGGGATAAACTGCCAGAGAAAAAGAAAAAATCTATAGAATCAACAATTCGTAAGAAGGCAAAGCAATTACTTGAAATAGACTATACTAAGCCTGCAAAAGTAAAACCTGTTACAAAAATTAAATTTTATATTGTACGAATGATTCAAACAAAGGTTGGAAAAGCTGACTCAGATTACAAAGATTATGCCTACTGGAAAGAACAAGGTTGGATAGATAATGTTAGACCTTGGAAAAAATAGCCCTGCATTACGTAGGGCTATTCCTATTTACTTGAAAATCTCAATTCACATTTATAATTGCAGAAAATAGGCACATAACCGTGCTTATACTTTTTGTTTAATTCTTCAGTAGAAATTTGAAATTTCTTTCTGCAGTTTGGACATGTTAGTTTAACGAAATCCATAGTACTCTCCAATCAAAAATACTCAAATATCTAATATCTATGAAATATTATAATACAAAATCACGAAAAATGTATGAACTATGATTTTTGTTACTGATATTCCTATGAGGAATATCAAGAGCGGTATTTTGAATGTAAAATCCACGATATTGATATTAAAATGGAATAGCATTACTGCTATAATCAGTATGCTTATATAAAAAATAACGAGGAGGAGAATATATATGGCATGTTTTTTAGTACCTGCTGGTGAAGCAGTTGTAACTGAAATCGTAAAGAAAATCGAAGAGAAGAAGGAAGTATCTAACAAGGATGCTGCTGAGGTTAAGATTCCTGTTACTAAGAAGCTTAAGTGGCTCAGAAACCTTCTTTGCGGCGGCGCAGTGCTTCTTGCATATGAGCATGTATGGCACGGAGAGGTTCAGCCTTTCTTCCCATTTTTAACAGCAATGTCAGACCCAGCTGATACAGCAGAAATGCTTCATGAGATGGGCACTGTAGGTGTTTCAATGGCTATTTTAATCACAGCTGTTTGGATTGGTATGTGTGTAACAGCTGATATGATTGTAGCAGGTAAGAATGTAAAGAAAACAGTAGCATAGGAGAAGAGATATGACTTTATTATTAACAGTTTTTGCAGCAGTAGTAACAACTGTAATTTGGTATAACCGTAAGAACGATGAAATGAAGCTTAACGTTTTAATGTTCATGTTCTGGGGCGCATCATTAATGTGGTTAGTAGATGCTATTTTTGAATATTCTGAGCTTAGAGCTGAGTACTTTGCACCAAGTGTTGAGGATATGATAAACGATTCATTCTTAGGTTTATCTGTTATCGCATTTGCGTTAGTAATTTGGATTGTATATGTTTTAATCAAAGATCCAAAGGGCACTGTAAAGAGAGCTATTACAGAAAAATAATTGTTAAACAATGTGAATCCCTTGCCTATGAAAATTTAGGTGAGGGATTTTTTTATGGGGCTTAATATTGGAATACGAGTAGTATTTGATATAATTAGTAAAGTATTCATTAAATAAGTACAAAAGGGGAGTAAATATACTTGAAGGAGCAGGATATGAAAAAGCTAAAAACGTTATTTTTACTAGGTTCTATGATATTAGCTTTTACAGGTTGTAAAGGGTTACCAGAGAATATTGATGATGAAAAAAATGTTGAAGAAGTAAAGACTCAGGCTGAAGAAACTGAAGAAGAGGAAGAGATTACTGAGACTTTTCGTCCAGAGATTGATAGCCAAATTGAGTATTTATTTGATTCATGTTACGAGGATGGATTATATGGCAATCCATATTTAAATGGATGGTATGATTCTTATTATCTTTCAACAGAGACGAAGGAAAAATATCCTGCACTTGCAACGGTATTTGAGGAGAAGTGTCAGGAGAGAGATGCGAAGTATGATGAGCTGCATAATCAATTTTTAGAGCAAAGTAAATCGATGCGTCAAAACGGCGAAGATGTGATATTTAGCATTAAATCAGATTTGTGTCTTCGCAGATCAGACGAAAGAGTTGTAAGTTTTGTGGACCAGGCTACTGAATACGCTGGTGGTGCCCATGGATTTACAGATTACACCAGCTATAATTTTGATGTACAAAATGGCAAAGAAATAAAGCTTGGAGATATTGTCACTGATGAAAATGCCTTTCGTAAAGAGCTGGCAATGAATTTAACTGACCAATACGGGGAAGAAAGCATCGGTATTGTAGAGAACACTCTTACAGAAATGAGTTTGGATGACTATCAGTGGACCTTCGGGCCTCATGGCATTACTTTCTATTTTAGTAATGATATAGCTTCTTATGCCGCTGGTGTTTTGACAGCTACATTGCCTTATGATTATTCATTCTTTACACAGGAGTATGCAATAAGGCACAATAAGGGATATATTTCAGAATTGCCTATTTTCATTAGTGATACAGAGCATGTTGATTCTATTTTGACTGCCGATGGAATTACATTTGAGCCAAATTATGATTCTGAAGGATATGAGATGGGAATTATTGATTCTCTTACAATCAGAAAGGATGGCCAGGAGCTAAATATTCCTGAACTATATATATTTGATGCAGATGCATATTTGATATGTACGGCAGATGATAAAGAATTTTTATTCCTAATTGTTTCCGGGGAAAGTGATTGGCATACCAGTTATATTATTGCGCTAGATGATGGTCTAAAGGTTGTATCCCAAGATTATTATAGTATCGGCGCGGCTATTGACGAGGAGATTGGCAGAGATGTTGTGCCTTCTGACCCAGAGAGTATTGCTCTTTCGAGTCACTTTGATTTGCTTTGCACATTCGGAGGAACTAGAAGCTATTCTATTGGAAAAGATGGAAAGCTAAGACCACTTGATGATTATTTTTATGCTCAATTATCACCTGAGCTTGATCTTGTTTCGAAGGTTGAATTAACAGTTCCAATTGTTGACGATAAGGGAGAAGAGACTGGCGAAAAAGCCATCCTTCCGGAGGGGACACATTATCATCTCATCCGCACTAATGGAAAGGATGTTGATTGCACTGTTGAGGATGGTAAAATAATTCGATTTAAATTAGAAAAAGCCAGCGACGATGGATATGTTGGCGATTTAGAAATTGATGGAGTAAATGCCTACGACATATTTGAAACACTTTGGTATGCAGGCTAATTGGGAGGGAGTATAAATGATTAAAATTGCAATTTGTGATGACAATCAAAACGATTGTGACAGAGTGCATGGCTTTGTTATGGAATATTTG
>JAILAV010000133.1 GCA_024681435.1 Pseudobutyrivibrio sp.
GCATTAAAAGGCGTGCCTAAAACAACAGTTTTGCCCTTCATCTTATCTTTAAACCAAGCCTTTTCTTCTACCTTTTCACTTGGAATGATAATCTTTGCAAAATTCTTGCAGGCGCCGCCGTAGATTACTGATTTAGCACCAATCTTCTGCACCCATTTTGGTATCGAATACAGATGACTGATGATAGGTATTGTATCAGTGACCTTTGTACACATTAAACTACAATCATATTCATACGCATGGATTAAATCAGGCTTCACCTCTTCGATGGCCTCTTTTATAGCTTTTTCATCAACCTTTTCCACACCAATATACTCAATATCCTGCTCTAAAAGCTTTGTCTCAACAGAGCCTGTGGCAGTCAGATAAACGCTATGTATGCTATCAGGCATAGATTTAATTATGTTGATAGCTACATTTTCCATTCCACTATATGTACTTGATTTAGATATGTGTAATATTTTCATAAATACGCCTCATTATCTCATTAACCGTATCTTTATCAAATTGTTTCATCACATCTATATTTCTTTCACCCATTTTCTTTCGCTGTAAAACAGGTGTATTTAGCATATGCTCTATGGCTGATACTAAAGTTTTGCTATCTTTTGAATCAAATAAATATCCGCCTTCACCCGCTGAAATCAAATCAGTGTTGCCTCGAATTTCGCTACATACAATAGGCATTCCCACCGACATTGCTTCCATAAGTGCCACTGGAAGTCCTTCCTGATGAGAAGGGAAAACGTAGATATCGCTGGCTGCGAATATATCTGCAACATCGCTTCTAAAGCCAAGCATTGTAACAATCTCAGAAAGTCCTAAATCATTAATTGTGTCGTGAAGCTCTTTTGCTATTCTGCCTCTTCCTGCAATTAGATATCTGATGTTATCAGCAATTCCTGCGTCCTTCATTTGCTTTAAAGCTCTAAGAACTTCTATGTGATTCTTTCTAGGGATAAGCTCTCCTACAGAAAGTAAAACTGTTGTCTCATCAGAGATTTCTAACTCTTCACGGATTTTTTCTCTTGCACCGGCACTGGCTACAAATTTGTTAGTATCAACTCCAGCTCCTGGAACATAGACAACTTCCTTCGCGTTGAAGGACTTTGCATTTTCGTAATCCTCTTTATTGATGGTTATCAACAGGTCGGTAAATTTACTGCAGTACTTTTCCACATTGTAGAACACTAACCAGTTCTTTTTGCTAGCTCCTTTGAAGAAATGAAATCCGTGGGCTGCATAGATAACCTTTGTTCCGTAAAGCTTTCTAGCTTTTCTACAGGCAAGTCTACAAATAACTCCACCAATTGGAGACTGGGTGTGCACAATTGCATATCTGTTAGTCTCAATTTCGCGTTTAAGCTGTCTATAAGCTTTACTTAACTCAAACACATTGAAGATTTTTCTGAGACTGGCAGTTTCTATAACTCTACAGCCCAAATCATCAAGCTTCTTTCGTCGCCCCTGCATAGCATCTGGAGATAAAGCACTATCACCATCCTGCCAACAGCATGCAACATCAACTTCATAACCTAAGCTCTGCAAAATCTTTATGTTATCTATATTGAATTGTGTAGCCATGTACGCTGTGTGCGCATGCATCAAAGCCTTTTTATTTGTGGACCTTTGCATTAGTCTCTCCTTCAGCTACGCCTTCTGTTGCGTCTTTTGTGAAAATAACTCGAAGAGTCATTAGGATAAGCTGTATATCCAAAAGCACAGAACACTTTTCACAATAAATCATATCCAGCTTAAGCTTGTCATATGATGTGGTATTGTACTTTCCATATACCTGCGCATAGCCTGTCAAGCCGGCCTTTACGTGGGTGCGGAATGCGAATTCTGGTACCTCTTTAACGTACTCTGCAATTATTTCTGGACGTTCTGGACGAGGACCAACCACCGACATCTCACCCTTCAAGATATTAAAGAACTGTGGCAACTCATCAATTCTAGTTGCTCTGATAAAATGTCCAATTGGAGTTATTCTATCGTCGTTTTCGCTGGCAAGTCTCGCTTTGCCATCCTTTTCCGCATCTGTAATCAT
>JAILAV010000176.1 GCA_024681435.1 Pseudobutyrivibrio sp.
CCTTATCCAGTCATTCGTTCCTGGTGCAGCTGTAGTTCTTAAGCAGCTTACAAAGCTTAACTCAGTATGTATGCCACTTCGTTACCTTTGGGTATTCTTCGCATACATCATGCTTCGTAAGGCTGGTGAGAAGTTCAATCCAGAGTACAAATTCGTTAAGAATCAGGGTATAGCTCTCTTCTTCGGATGCTGGTGCTTCTTCCTTACAGCAGCTAGCTGCTTACTTGGTATGTACGTTGAGGGTGATTTATTCAACACATTCCTTAATGTAATCACACCAGTTGTCCTTGCAGCACTTGGCGTTATCTTGCCAATGATTGCTAAAAAAGAGCAGGCTAAATAAAAATTAATTGTAGATTTTAGGTCTACTGAGAACATTTCTCAGTAGACCTTTTTTTATATTTTTTTATGCAATGTTTTATGAAATCGTGTTAATATATATAGGCATTCAATTTGACACAATCTAATTAGTTGTTCCTAACTGTCACTGGCATGGCTTTAGGAATGCAGCATATAGAACAGGAGTTTAATCATGTTAGAAATCAAAAATCTTACTTATAGGGTTGATGATGAAAATGATACTACCAAAGAAATCATTGATAATCTCAATCTTACAGTTGAAGATGGTAAGTTTATTGTAATTACCGGACCTAATGGTGGAGGAAAATCCACTCTTGCTAAACTTATCATGGGAGTTAATCAACTAACATCAGGACAGATTATTTTGGATGGTGTGGATATCTCAGAGAAAAATATCACTGAGCGTGCAAAAATGGGAATCAGCTTTGCATTCCAGGCACCAGTTCATTTCAAAGGTATTCGTGTTATTGATCTACTTAGACTTGCAGCAGGGGAGCAGATTTCTGTTGCAGCGGCATGCGAATACTTATCAAAAGTAGGTCTCTGTGCAAAGGATTATGTGGAGCGTGAAGTCAATGGTTCACTTTCAGGCGGTGAGCTTAAGAGAATCGAGATTGCCACAGTTCTTGCTCGTGGAACAAAGCTTTCTATCTTTGATGAGCCAGAGGCTGGTATTGATCTTTGGAGCTTCCAGAATCTTATCAAAGTATTTGAAAATATGAGAAAGACCATAAATGGTACTATTATCGTCATCTCACATCAGGAGCGTATTCTTAACATTGCCGATGAAATCGTTGTTATCGAAAACGGCAGGGTAAAGAAGAAGGGAGCTAAGGATGAAATTCTCCCAGAGCTTCTTGGTACATCATCTGCAGCCAACATGGCTTGCGAGAAGTTAGGAGGTGACCAGTAATGACTCTTGATGCAATTCAAAAGAACATTTTACACGAGGTTGCAGATTTAGATAGCATTCCACAGGGCGCTTACAATATCCGTGCCAATGGTACAAGTGCTGGTCGCAACACTACAGCAAATATTGATATTGTTACTAAGGAAGATAAGCCAGGTATTGATATTATCGTAAAGGCTGGCACAAAGGGCGAAAGCGTTCATATTCCGGTTGTTCTTTCAGAGAGCGGCCTCAAGGATATGGTCTACAATGATTTTTACATCGGCGACGATGCAGATGTTACTATTGTAGCAGGCTGCGGTATTCACAATTGTGGTGACCAGGATTCACAGCACGATGGTATTCATACATTCCATGTTGGAAAGAATGCTAAAGTTAAATATGTTGAAAAGCACTACGGAGAGGGCGACGGCAAGGGCGCTCGTATCCTTAATCCTGTAACAGAGGTTTATCAGGAAGAGGGTAGTTTCGTAGAGATGGAAATGATACAGATTAAGGGTGTTGATTCTACTGTCCGCACTAATATAGCAGAGCTTGCAGAAGGTGCAACTCTTCAGATCCACGAGGCTCTTATGACTCATGGCACACAGTCAGCTACTTCTGATTACAAGGTAGCGCTTAATGGCGAAGGTTCTAGCGCAGATGTTGTTTCTCGTTCTGTTGCAAAGGATGAGTCAGAGCAGATTTTCGAAGTTGCAATCGAAGGTAACACAGCATGTAACGGACATGCAGCTTGCGATGCAATTATCATGGGAAATGCTCACGTTGTTGCAATTCCAAAGCTTGATGCTAAGAACGTTGATGCGGCTCTTATTCACGAGGCTGCCATTGGTAAAATCGCAGGAGACCAGCTTATTAAGCTTATGTCTCTTGGACTTACAGAGGAAGAAGCAGAAGAGCAGATTGTTGCAGGCTTCTTGCGATAATTAGAATATAGTTTTAGAGAGAATTGAGAAATCGATTCTCTCTTTTTTTATTCAAAAAAATGAACTATTTAAATCATCTGCTTGAATCTAGGAGTGTTGGGTCTTAAAATGAAACTATGGAGGAGCTGTTATGGAATTATGTTATAACCTGGTTATCAATATCGGTTTACTGGCATTAATTGCACTTGCACTTACCAATATTCCTGTTGTAGAAAAGATTCTTTGCCAAGAGGATGGTCATGCAAAAATAGGTCGTTTTGTACTTGGTGGGATATTCGGCGGTTTCTGTATTTTTTCTACATGTACCGGTGGAGTTGTCCAAGGGGCAATACCTAATACTCGTGTTTTAGGAGTTTTGGCAGGAGGATTGCTTTGCGGGCCTACAGTAGGAATTACAGCAGGAGTAATAGGCGCAGTTCATAGATTCTTTTTCGATCCTCAAGGGGTGACTACTTTTGCTTGCGCTTTTTCCACATTCTTGGAAGGAATAATTGCAGGCGCTGTATATCAGATATTAAAAAAGAAAAATCTCACCTTAAGATGGCCTGAGTTACTTTTAATTACAGCCATTGCAGAAGGTGTACATATGATGAATTTACTTATATTTGTAAAACCATTTGCACTAGCAGTAGAGATAGTTAAGACACTTACATTTCCTATGGTAATAGTTAATTCGGTGGGAATGCTGTTATTCTATTCAATATTTAAAGACGTATATATGCGTCAGATGTTAGAGGAAGATAATGAACGCTTAGAGATCTTGAACAATGATTTGCTAGAACAATCTAAAGCTAACGCTAAGCCTAAAATTGGTCCATTTGGACTGCAGGCTGGTGACCACGCTGAACTGGTGGAGGCAGACAATATATTTTATATAGAAGCAATTCATAAAGGGGCTAAGGTGTACTGTAATGACAAGGTGTTCTACAGTAACGAGCCGCTAATTGAATGGGAAAAGAAATTAGATTCATCGGATAATAATTTTATAAGAATACATAGAAGTTATATTGCTAATCTTACAAAAGGAGAGTCCATACAGCCGGACTCAAAAAATGGATATGCGCTATGTATGAAGGATAGTAATCATTCAATCATACCTATTAGCCGCAAAGTTATACACGAAGTAAAGGAATATTACAGCATGTAAAACAGTCCCAGATTTTTACATTTCAGTACCTATCCATTGTTACTAACTATTTTCGATACTATACTCCAAAGTAAGAGATGCCCAAAGGGGCAAATAAAGTGTAATGGGGGTAAATGTAAATGATTAGTTTTGTAATCTGCTTAGCAGTACTTGTTGGCGGGTATTTTTTGTATGGAGGAATTGTAGATAAAATCTACGGTCCAGATGACAGAGAAACCCCAGCAGTACGAATCAACGATGGCGTTGATTTTGTAGTTATGCCAAGGTGGAAGTTGTTTTTGATTCAGCTGCTTAACATCGCAGGTCTTGGTCCTATTTATGGAGCATTGGCTGGAGCACAGTGGGGCACATCTGTATTCCTATGGATTACACTTGGAACGATTTTGGCAGGTGGTGTCCATGATTTCTCAGTAGGATTTATGAGTATGCGTCATGATGGTGCCAGTGTATCTGAACTTACAGGTATTTATCTTGGCAATATTATGAAAACAATAATGCGAATTTTCAGCGTTGTTCTTTTAGTGATGGTAGGTACTGTTTTCGCAGTTGGTCCTGCTGGACTTATTTCTCTATTAATTGGAAATCAGGGTGGAACAGGTCTTTTAACTAACAACTACTTCTGGTTGGCAATTATATTGGCTTACTATTTCATTGCTACATTTATTCCAATCGATAAAATCATTGGAAAATTCTATCCAGTTTTTGGTATATGCTTGATAGTAATGGCTATTGGCGTTGCTGTAGGTATTGTTTCACATGGATACGTAATTCCAGAAATCCAATTCGCTAATTTACATCCAGCGAATACACCTATTTGGCCAATGATGTTTGTATCTGTCGCATGTGGTGCTATCTCAGGTTTTCATGCTACACAATCACCACTTATGGCTCGTTGTTGTAAGTCTGAGAAGGAAAGTCATATGGTATTCTATGGTGCAATGGTAAGTGAAGGAATCATCGCACTTATTTGGGCAGCAGCTGGTAGCGCAGTTTATGCAACTACAGGCGGCCTTACAACAGGACTTACTGAGATGCTTGGAAATGGACAGGCAACATGTGTATATGATATTTGTACAAAGACAATGGGTGGATTTGGTATTGTTCTTGCAATGCTTGGTGTTATAGCATGTCCTATTACTTCAGGAGATACAGCTTTCCGTTCAGCAAGACTTGTAATCGCTGATTGGTTTAAGATTGACCAGAAGCCATATCACAGCAGACTGTTTATCTGTGTTCCTCTTTTGGCAGCAGGTGCATTAATTAGCCAGTTAAATTACAACGTGATTTGGAGATATTTCAGTTGGTCAAATCAGACATTGGCTATGATAGCTCTTTGGACAGCTTCAATGTACTTATTCAAGAATGGTAAGAACTTCTGGATCACAACTGTTCCAGCCACATTCATGTCAGCTGTTTCAGTAACTTATTTCTTCTGTGCACCAGAGTGCTTACATTTGTCTGTGGCAATTGCATATCCTATTGGAATAGCTGCAGCGGTAGTTTTCTTTGGATTATTTATCCACGCTACACAAAGTAAGACTGAACCAGTTCATCATTTTAAAATGATGCATCACGTATAATTAAATATGGATCAAAGGACCATGGAGACATGGTCCTTTTTGTGTTATCATAGAAAAAGAGATGTTTTGATAAAGATGAGGAGGAGACGAGGTAACTATGAGCAAGGTTTTAATTTTTATGGCTGAAGGTCATGAGGAAATTGAGGCACTTACAGTTGTAGATTTACTTAGACGAGCTGGAATAGACATTGAAATGGTTTCCATCACTGGAAATAAAAAGGTCCCTGGCTCTCACGGAATTACTACATATTGCGATAAGCTTATTGAAACATGTAATTTTGATAGCGCTGATATGATTGTATTACCAGGTGGAATGCCAGGAACACTTAATCTTGAGCTTTGTGAACCTCTCATGGATCAGATTCATGGCTTCAACACTTCAAAGAAAGGCCTCGCTGCAATTTGCGCAGCTCCAACAGTATTTGGAAAAGCAGGTATTCTTGAAGGAAAGAAAGCTACATGCTATCCAGGTATGGAAAAGGATTTGGTGGGAGCTAATGTTTCCACAGATGAGGTTTGCCATGACGGCCACATCATCACAAGCCGTGGCCTTGGAACAGCCATTCCATTTGCCCTTGAAATAGTAAAGACATTCCAAGGGGAAGAAGCTGCAAGCAAGCTTGCTCAGGGAATCGTTTATAAAAGATAGAAAGAGGATAATAATGGAACGTATTAAAAGTTTTACAATCAACCATAACGTGCTTACACCTGGATTTTACATTTCCAGAGTAGATGATGGAGATATCATCACATACGATCTTCGTACTAGAAAGCCTAATGCTGGCGATTACATGGATAACGCAACAATGCATTCAGTTGAGCATATGATTGCAACATACATCCGTAATTCTGAGATTGCAGACCACGTAATCTATTTCGGACCTATGGGATGCCAGACAGGATTTTACCTTGTAGTAAAGGGCGTAGATTCAAAGAAGACATTTGATGTTGTAAAGAAAGTCTTTGAGCAGACAGTTAATCACGATGGAGATGTATTTGGAAAGTCAGCCATAGAGTGTGGTCACTATGAGAATCTTGACATCAATCTTGCAAAAACAGAATGCAAGAAGTATTTAGATGTTCTTAACTCTTGGACAAATATGGAATTTACTTATCCAGAATAAGGAGGTTATAGATGAAATTAGGAATTATTGGAGCTATGCAGATTGAAATCGAAAATCTCAAGCCTTTTATTGAGAAGCAGAGATTCGAGACAATCAGCGGCGTAGATTTTATCGAAGGTGAGATTAATGGAATACCTGTTGTCACAGCAGTAAGCGGCATCGGTAAAGTATTCGCAGCAATCTGCACAGAGATAATGATTTTACATTTTGGTGTAGACCATGTTATCAACATCGGTGTAGCAGGCTCATTAGTAAAGGACCTTAAGGTTCTTAATGTAGCTGTTGCAGAATCTGCAGTTCAGCATGATATGAATACATCAGCTATCGGTGATCCAATCGGACTTGTTTCAGGAATTAATGTGATTAATTTTGAGGCAGATAAAAAGCTTAGAGAGGCTGTTACAGCTGTTTTAGATGAAAAGGGTATTTATTATCAGACTGGTGTCATTGCATCAGGAGATTTATTTGTAGATACAGATAAGCAGCGTCAGACTATTCGTCAGAGATTCAATGCTATTGCAGCAGATATGGAAGGCGGAAGTATTGCCCATGTTTGCTATGTAAATAATGTTCCATTTACTCTTATCCGTTCTATTTCAGATGCAGATGGAAGCGCTATGGATTACAACACATTTGCTGGTAAGGCTGCAGAACAGTCTATTAGTATTGTGTTAGATGTTATTTCAAAAATTGGCTAGTCTTATGAATTAAGAAGGAGATGAAAATATGTATATGAAGGAATATGAGCGTTGGCTTTCAGCTGACCTTAAAGATCCAGATTTAATGCCAGAACTTGCAAAGATTCAGGGCAACGACGAAGAGATTAAGGACAGATTTGCAGTGTCACTTGCATTTGGTACAGCAGGCCTTAGAGGCGTTCTTGGTGCAGGTACAAATAGAATGAATATCTATGTTGTACGCCAGGCAACACAGGGACTTGCAAACTGGGTTAAGGCTCAGGGAGGCAATCAGACAGTTGCAATCAGCTATGACTCACGTATTAAGAGTGATGTGTTTGCAAAAGAAGCAGCAGGCGTACTTGCAGCAAACGGCATTAATGTTCGTATTTACGATGCTCTTATGCCAGTTCCTGCTCTTTCATTTGCAACTAGATATTATAAATGTAATGCAGGTATCATGGTGACAGCGTCACACAACCCTGCTAAATACAATGGTTACAAGGCATATGGTCCAGATGGTTGTCAGATGACAGATGATGCAGCAGCTATCGTATATGCGGAGATTCAAAAGACAGATATTCTTACTGGAGCAAAGGTTATTTCTTTTGCAGAAGGTGTTGAAAAGGGACTTATCAAGTTCGTTGGTAATGATTGCAAGGATGCATTCTATGCAGCAATCGAGGATAGACAGGTTCGTCCAGGTCTTTGCAAGACAGCTGGTCTTAAGCTTGTTTATAGCCCACTTAACGGTTCAGGTTTAGTTCCTGTTACACGTGTTCTTAACGATATCGGTATCACAGATATTACTATCGTTCCGGAGCAGGAATATCCAAACGGTTATTTCACCACATGTAGCTATCCAAACCCAGAGATTTTTGAGGCTCTTAAGCTTGGTCTTGAGCTTGCAAAGGCAGAGGGTGCTGATTTGATGCTTGCTACAGACCCTGATGCAGACCGTGTTGGTATCGCTATGAAGTGTCCAGATGGAAGCTATGAGCTTGTTTCTGGTAATGAAGTTGGTGTTCTTCTTCTTGATTACATTGCAGCGGGTCGTATCGAGAAGGGCACAATGCCAAAGAACCCAGTTGCAGTTAAATCAATCGTTTCTACACCACTTGCTGATGCAGTTGCAGAGCACTACGGGGTAGAGCTTCGTTCAGTTCTCACAGGCTTTAAGTGGATTGGTGATCAGATTGCCGGTCTTGAGGCAGATGGTGAGGTTGATAGATTTATCTTCGGTTTCGAGGAGTCATACGGATATCTTGCAGGTCCTTATGTGCGTGATAAGGATGCTGTTATCGGCTCAATGCTTATCTGTGAGATGGCTGCTTACTATCGCAGCATCGGAAGCTCACTTAAGCAGCGTCTTGAGGAGATTTATGCTGAGTACGGCCGTTACCTCAACAAGGTAGATTCATTCGAGTTCCCAGGTCTTTCAGGTATGGATACAATGGCTGGTATCATGAGCTCACTTCGTGAGAATCCACCAAAGGATATCGCAGGTTTTGCTGTATCAAAGGTTACAGATTACAAGAACACAGCTGAGACAGGCCTTCCATCATCTAACGTGCTTACATATGCACTTGATAATGGATGCACAGTAGTAGTTCGTCCATCTGGTACAGAGCCAAAGATTAAAACATATTTCACTACAAAAGGAAAAGATTTGGCTGAGGCAGAGGCAATTAAAGAAAAACTTGCAGATGCATTGAAGCCATTATTTAAATAAAAATTGTATTATAGGTAAAAAAGGGAAGCAGCGAATTCGAGCTTCCCTTTCTGAATATATTAGTAAAAATAGAAAATTTACTCTAATACAAATTGTTTTACGATTTCGTCTAAATCTTCAGAAACAATTTGACTATCACTAGCCATCTCGGCAACTTCAACCATAAGATCGGAAGATTCGCTGATTGTATCTGTAACTGCTGAGGATGACGATGCTGTCTCAGTGGCACTCTCAGCAATTGAAGCGACGGCTTCACTTACTTGCTCCATAGATTCTGAAATATAGTCAACCATACTTGATATTTGATTAGATAAATCTCCGAATGTTTGTGCGTCTTCGCCATATTGCTGACCAACCGTAATGAATTTTTGATAATCTGGAGTAACATTTTCTTCCATAAATCTTACTAAATCCAAAGCAGAATTCTTTAATTTATCAAAAGCATGTTGAATTTCTTCGACAGTTTCCTGTATTTCAGTAACAGCATCTTGTGTTTCAGTTGCGAGATTATTTATTTCACTCGCTACAACAGCAAAACCTCTTCCATGTTCTCCAGCGCGAGCTGCTTCGATACTTGCATTTAAAGACAGTAAATTTATTTGAGATGCAATATCTGCTATTGAATCTGCTAGAGTACCAATTTTGTCAACAACTTTTGCTTGTTCAGCAGCAGCCTCCAATTCCTGACCTCTTTCGCGTGAAATACGTAAAGCTTCTTCCGAAGATTCTCGACCTTCTTTTACTATGGTGGCTGCTCTATCAGCAATATCGATTACTGCTTGTTTAGTTTTTTTAGTCTCTTCAGAAAGTTTTTCAACTGAGACATTTACCTCGTTTGCAGATGCCGAAACTTCTTCAGTTGCAGCACCGGTGCTACTCATGGCATCATTAACTTTTGTCATAGTAGCTGCAATTTCTTCAAATCTCGCTAATAAATCTGTTGCTGTAGAAGAAAGTTGAGTAGAAGAAGAAGCTACTTTACTACTGCCAGTGCCGATATTTTTTATAACGTTTGAATTGTTTTCGTACATTTCATTTAATGAAGCTGCCATTTCTCCAATTTCGTCGTTACGTTTAACGTCTAAAGGAGTAATTGTGAAATCGCCCTTAGCAAGTGCAGCTGCAAAAATTTGGACAGTACTGATTACTTTTGACATACTTGTTGCTTGTAAGAATATAACTAGTGCACACAACAGTACTGCACATATACAACCAATTACAGATATTCTTATTATGGTATTAATACCTGCTAAAACCTCATTCTTTTCAATGGTTAATCCCATTTTCCAGCCCATGTTTGGTACATTAAGCCAATAAAGAAGCCTGTCTTTACCTTCATAGCTAAATTCTCCTGTGCCGTAATCAGTGGATTTAATACTTTCGACATTTGAACCCATTTCGGTTGAATCATTTATGTTGATTCCGTCTTTAGCAGCATTTTCAAAGGCGGGATGATAAACATAATTTCCAGCTGAATCAATAAGCCAAACAGTCCCAGAATCACCAATTTTAACTGAAGCTAAATTGGATTGTATATTTGATAATTGTAAAGTTACTGTTACACAACCTAGGAATTTGCCTGAAGCATCTTTTATTGGTGCAGAGCAACTAGCCATCATTAATCCAGATGATTCGTCAAAGTATGGATCTGTGATGACTGCTTTTACTTCAGATTGATTTTTGGCATTCATATAATATTCCTGATTAAAATAGTCATAATCAGCATTAGAATAATCCCATACTAATTGCATACCACCGGTCCACTGACCGTCGCTAGACATTTCTTTATACCAATATGGGCCGTAGTATTTTTGTTCGCTATCAAATACATATGGTTCAAACCATATGCCTGAACCGAGAACGTTATCATTTTGAGTAACTATATTATTTATTGTAATGCCAAAGTTATCAATGCCAGAGATAGAATACGAACCCGCTATAGAGTTTGCAAGTGTCTCGGCTTGCAGTTTTATTGAGTCTAGTTCACCACCAATAGAGTTAGTATTTTCGCCTAGTACTGCATTCATTTTTTCATTAGTGGTAGTTAAGACAACACTTTTGCTTATAATACTTGTGACCGCCGATATAAGTATAATTGAAATTAATACAACAGGCAGAATAGTAACTATTAATTTCAATTTTATTGGAAAAAGTTTTTTTGAAGTAGATAATTTAATTTTACCCATAACGCCTCCTTGATTGTAAGCAAGATAAGAAATAAAATTTTTATAATATCGAAATATATCAGAAAAAAATGACTAATGTGTTAAACTAACAGAATATTAACAGAAAATTAACAAATGTATATGGAGTTTTTTTATGATAACATAAATATTAGAATAAACGATTAACAGGGCAAAAGCCGGATTTTGGATTTTCGGCATTTTATGCGCCCTAATATATATTATTGGGAGAGATTATGAACGAGAAGGTTGAAATTTTGAAGGATAATATGGAGCAGCGAATAGTGGGGAAAGGCGACGTTCTTGACAAGCTGATAGCGGCTTTGTTGGCTGAGGGGCATGTATTATTAGAGGATGTACCAGGGGTGGGAAAAACTTCTCTGGCAAAGGCTCTGGCTGATTCGGTGTCGTTGTCATTTTCGCGAATTCAGTGCACGCCAGATACGATGCCTTCGGATATTATAGGAGTTTCTATTTACAATTCTAAGAATCAAACTTTTAAAGTTATGGCTGGCCCTGTGGTTAACAATATTGTTCTAATTGACGAGCTCAATCGTACTTCACCAAAAACTCAGTCTGCAATGCTTCAGGTAATGGAGGAGCAGAAGGTTACAATTGATGGAAAGGATATAGCTGTTCCGCAGCCCTTTATGGTTATCGGTACTCAGAATCCGATGGAAATGGCTGGCACGTATCCTCTGCCAGAGGCCCAGTTAGATAGATTTATGTTAAAGCTGTCAGTTGGCTATCCAACTCCTGAGGCATCTAGTGATATGGCAAGAAGATTTTTAGAGGGCCAGTTACATGAAAGCACTCAGTCTGTACTTTTAGCCCATGACATAGCAAAGATGCGACAAGAGGTTAAGGATGTAAGTATAAAAGATAATCTCAGAGATTACGCAGTGGAAATTGTTGATGCCACAAGAAATAATGCAGAGATTGAGTGTGGCGCTTCGCCACGTGCACTTCTTTCAATGTTACGATATGCCCAAGCTCTTGCATATATGGCAGACAGGGATTATTGCATTCCAGAGGATATTGCAAGCGCAGCGATGCTTACCTTGACTCACAGAATAATTCTCACAAGTGAAGCCAAGCTCAGTAGAACAACAAAAGATTTTCTCATGAAAAAGATACTAGAGCAGGTGAAATGCCATGAGAATCCAAATTCATAAAAGGGGAATAATTGTATATTTAATGGCAGTTGTTGCATCAGTGGCTTTTGCCAGCTTCTACGGTGGGCCAGTTTCCTATGCCTGGCTCTATGGTGTTTTATGTCTAATTCCCCTATCTATTTTATACACATTTTTAAACTATAAATTTCTTAATATTTTCCAGGAAATAGAAGTTCATAAAAGTACAAAAGGAGAGGAACATAATTACAGAGTCTTATTTGAAAATGGAAGCATTTTGCCAATCCACAAAATGGCTATTAAGACATTGGATGATAGATGCACACTTCACGATATTGAATCTGGTGAAAAAATATCCCTTAATTCATATGAGAAAAAGGAACTAACCTCAAAAATCAGCTGTAAGTATGCAGGTGCATATAACATTGGGATAGAAAAAGTGGTGCTGTCGGACCCATTTAATATATATACGGTGGACCTTAATGTTCTTTACAACTTTAGAGCTGTAGTGAGACCTCAAATCACCGATGTGGCAAGTAAGGTTCTGGATATAGAAAATATTTTTAATAACATCGGTCTAAAAAGTGACAGGCTGTATGAAGTTGTGCCAGGAAGCGATATGAGGAATTATCAAATAGGTGATTCTATTAAAGCTATTAACTGGAAGGTGAGCGCCAAGCATAACCAGCTAATGGTTCGCCAACCTGAAAGGATGGAAAAACGAAGGGTAACAATTCTTGTTGAGGCTGAAAGGGATATAGAGGCAAAGGATGATATCTCATATCTAAAAAAGCGAGATGAGTTTCTTGAATTTATTGTTTCGGCGGCATGGCATTTTGGAGAACAACAGGTGCCGGTGAGGCTGATTTATCCCAGCGGAAACCTAAAGGAGTTTACAGTGGATTCCAAGAAATCATTTATAGAATTTTATGGGATGGTTGCAGATGGAATCTACTATGGTTCAGACAGAACCTTTAACGAGATACACAGATTGGCAGTGGAGAAAAGGGGCAATTCTAATGAAGATGATACATGGATTATCGTTAAAGAAGCTCCCCAGAAGGGAGAAAATAATTTCATTATATGCAATTGAAAAAAAGCTGCATCTATTTGTATTTGCATCAGCTGCTATATTGGTAGAAATTTTCAACCTGCAAATGAAAGAGATTATTGACTTTAAGAGTAATAGCTTTTTATTTTCGTTTATCTTGTTTTTTGCTTTTTATGCCCTTGTCGAATATATATTTAATGGATTTTTTGAAAGCAGACTGATACCACTTTTATCAGCAGTTCCTTCATTTATTTTTTTCATGCTTTTTAGAATAAATGGACAGTGGGATGAAATCGCATTTGCGGCAATAATAGCGTTTGCTGTACGAATACTATTTGATAGCATTTCAAACAAAGAAAATGTGATAGATATAGGCGTCCTATTATTGGATATAGCTGCAATAATACTTAAGATTTATTGGAATGGATTTTCTGAAAGTTTATTAGTGGAAAAGCTAGTTTTTATTGTTCTTGTGGTACTAAGTTTTTCTTCATTCCAAAGACTGTTTTGGGAAAGAAGAAATGAGGCCTTTCCATTTTATTATTTTCTAATGCTTGGGATAATTCTTTTGTTTATGCCAATGAATACTAATCCTATCAATTGGTCAAAGATTGAAAATAAGCTTGGTAATTTTACAGATGCCTTTGGTTATTATCTAAACTCAGCTGTTGGAAATAAGGAATATGTGGTAGGGTATGGGTCTTTTAATGTGACAGGAGCAAGTATATCAAACTCTAATAAGCTTCAAATTATACTAGACTCAGTTGAGCGACCTTATTTCGTATATACGGATTTAGAGACTAACAAGAAAATGAAAGTAAGCCGAAGCCTATATTTGGCTGGTGGAAAAGGCGTAGATAAACGGCAGCTTTTTGATTGGTTGCAGTTTTTACATAACAATGGGGTGGACAAGGAAAAGGCGGCGGTATTCTCACAGATATCTAAGATTGATGAGGAGTATGTATACCTTGATACAAAGGATGAAATTGCCCCAGCTGGTGCAGTTACAATGTCTAATCAATCGGGAAAAATTGTAGAGGGTGTAAGCACTAGTAATCATAAAAAGGGATATAGAATAAAGGTTAAATATATAGATATAGATTATGGTAGCCCTTATTTACAAGAGATTTATAGAAAGCCAGCAAGTGACGATGTGATGACATACAATCAGGCTAGAGAATACTACATGTCTTTATATAATCAGGAGCTAAAAGATGTAATATCACAAGAAGAGTATGAGTCATTTTTAAATGAGTCAGAGGCCAAAGATTATTGTGACACTACAGGAGCCACAGATCGAATGAAGGAATTGGCAAAAGAAATTACATCAGAGGCTGATAATGAGTATGACAAGGCCAGACTGATTGAAAGCTATCTTAGGCAATATACATATTCTAAAGATGCTGTAGGTGGCTACAATGAAAAATCAACTATGAGTAATGCTGAAGGCATGGCAGATATAGCCGACAGATTTTTGTTTGATACCAAATCAGGTTACTGCGTTCACTATACTTCATCAATGGTGACATTACTTAGGCTTTCTGGTATTCCAGCAAGGGCAGTGAAGGGCTATAGATATGTGTTCCCTTTAGATGTGCAGGATGAATATATGGTGGAGGCTAATTGTGCCCACGTATGGCCTGAGGCTTATATCAAAAATGTGGGCTGGGTTCCATTTGAGCCAACAAGCTCATACAAGTCTCACGATAATTATTCTTGGCATAGATTAAGTCCAAATATGAAACAGGCAAAGGAAGATTCGCTAGAAAACCTTGTTCCTGATATTCCGCAAAGTGACGAAGAAGTAGTAGCTAAGAATGCTGGTTTACAGCTTATAAAAATTATAGCTATAGTTGCCCTTAGTCTAGTTATATTATTTCTGCTGCTTGTAGTCTTAATCATGGCAATTAGAAAGCTTAGATATATTTTAGCTTCTGATGACGATAAGCTGAAAATAGATGTGGATAATATTAAAGAGAAATTGGAAAAGCACTCTGGTCGAAAGATTTTAGACAGGGGACTTCTTATGGATTACTTGGAGCTTGCACCAGAGGAATTAAAAGATGACATAGCAATGACATTTAATGCCTATTATCGCGTAATATATGCAGGCGAAGGACGGAATGTCTCCTCTGAGCAGGAGCGCAATACTGCAAAGAGAATGAGCGAATTTTTAAATTCAAAAGAAGCTAGAATTTGTTTTAAAAATCTACATTGAGTATAATAATTATTAATTAAATTTTTAGGAGGAGAATATGGCAAACATATTATGGCATGACAGAAAAAGATATTTTGGGTTACCAATCAGTTTTACAAAATATAGTATGAGTGAAGATAGACTGTTTGTGGAAACAGGATTGTTAAACTTAGAGCAGAATGAAGTTAGATTATACAGAATTCTTGATTTACAGCTTAAGAGAAGCCTTGGTCAGAGAATTTTTGGTGTAGGTTCTATTATCGTTAGCTCTTCAGACAAGAGCCTTGGAACCTTCGAGATTAAGAATATTAAACATTCAGCAAATGTCAAAGAAATGCTTTCTGTACAGGTTGAACAGCAGCGCGAATCAAAGCGTGTAGTTGGCCGTGAGTACATGGGAAGTGGAATTGATGTAGATATCGATGACGATGATGAGGACGGTGTATTGTAATAATTATGAGTAAGCAATGGAAAAATGGACGAGTGGAGTTTTTACGTTTTATTTTTGCTTTGGGGATTTTATTCTTTCATATTCATAAGCGATTTGCAGAGGGTGGCTATATTGAGCTCGGTAACACGGGATTAAACTTTTTTGCCCGTGGATATATCGGTGTTGAATTTTTCTTTTTAGTGTCAGGATATTTGCTGGCATCTAGCGCTTTCGCAAAGAGAGAACAGCCCACGGATCTTATAGGTACCGAAACTGCCCTGGTTATGAAGAAAAAATTCTGGAATATTTTTCCATATCATTTGTTTGCTATAATTCTTACGATTATCGTAAATGCGTATTTTATAGAGAAGACTGCCTTGGACAGATATCATTATGTTATAGATTCATGGGCTTCAATTTTCTTTTTGCAGGTATTTGGATTTGATAGCACATGGGTAAACAAACTAACCTGGTATTTGGATGTTTGGCTTATGGTTACATTCATTTTCTATCCA
>JAILAV010000027.1 GCA_024681435.1 Pseudobutyrivibrio sp.
ATGGAAATGCATATAATTAATAAAATCGAACATAGTTTATTTATACATTTCACGCCACTCAAGATCTCCTCTATCAAGTGATTTTATAAGTAATTCTGCAGTGGCAAGATTAGTTGCCAAAGGAATATTGTTTGCATCGCAAATTCTAACGATATTATTTACATCAGGTTCGTGAGACTTAACAGTGAGGGGATCTCTTAGAAAGATGACCAAGTCAATTTCGTTTTGCTCGATTTGCGCACCTAACTGCTGAGTTCCGCCTAAATGACCGGCTAAATATTTATGTACACTAAGATTTGTAACCTCTTCCACTAATCTACCAGTGGTGCCAGTAGCGAAAATCTCATTTTTGCTCAAGATACCTCTGTATGCAATACAAAAGTTCTGCATGAGTTTTTTCTTTGAGTCATGTGCTACTAATCCAATATTCATCTAAAAAAGCCTCCCATTATTATTTTTTGATTGAAGCCCAACGTTTAATACAATTCCAATACCAAAATATATTGTAACTAATGATGTTAATCCATAACTCACAAAAGGTAATGGTAAACCTGTATTAGGCATTAAACCTGTAACAACACAGATGTTTACAAAGCTTTGAAAACCAATCAAAGCTGCCATTCCAACACAGATTAGCTTGCCTGAAATGTCTTTTGCTCTTTTTGCAATAAAAAGAATCTCGATTGTAATAAAAAATATTAAAGCTATTATAACTACAGAACCTATAAAGCCAAGCTCCTCTCCTGCTACTGCAAAGATAAAGTCTGTATGAGGTTCTGATATATAATTTCCGTTCTTAACCGAATCAAAGGCTTCATTTCCAAGACCCTTACCAAAAAGCTGTCCGGAGCCAATAGCCATAATTGAATTCTGCTGTTGATATGAACTTGAAGGATACTTTTCAGGCTTAAGCCATGCTAAAATTCTCAAACCCTGATATTCATTTAAAATAGTCTGTCCCTCTCTAGAAATTAAAGCCAACAATATAACAATTGAAGGTATTGAAACACCTAGAACAATACCAACCAATTTGTAGCTAATTCCTGTTACAAATATCATAACACAAATAATCATCATTGTGACAATTGTAGTAGATAAATCTGGTTCTTTTTCTATTAAAAATAACGGAATTAAAGACAGAACCATTGTAATAAGAATAATTCTTGGCTTATTAATATCTTCTTCGTGCATCATAAAAAACCAGGCAAAGAAAAGGATTAAAAGAATCTTACTTAGCTCTGAAGGCTGGAATCTGATACCTACTTCAATCCATCGAGTTGCACCACCGGATTTATCGCCAAATAATAAAACTGAGGTCAATAAAACAATAACTATTCCATAGTATACCCAATGAAAATGAAGTAAAAAATCATAATCAATCAAAGCCATAACAGCCATTACGCAAATGCCTAGAATCATACCAATAATTTGCTTTTGCTGGTTAGATTCATTGGCACTACCGATAACGAAAATACCAATAATTGTAAGTGCTATTACTGCCAATATTAACTTTATATCTAGATTTTTAAATTTATAATTGTGAAACATTAATTCTTTATCCTTCTTAACAATCCACTACTAAGAGGTTCTGCTAAAAGTTCTCTATTCCATACAGTAATACCAAGAGGCTCAACCTCTTTACGATGTACTCTAAGAGACCATTTTTTCTGAACACTAATTTCACCTGTAACAGTTCCAATGTGAATATTTTTACTGTTTAGCTCTCCTGCAACAATATAGCAGCCAGTATTATCTGGATATCCAGCATGGGCAGTGCCCTCTAAAGTACCAATTACTATAATATTGCCCTTAGCTCTAACAGTTGCCTTTGATTTAACATCACCAAGGATTATGATGCTTGAATCGGAGTTAATCTCGTCATTTTTCATTACACTTCCACGAACTATCTTGGCGTTTTCAAAGATTTCATCAGTGTAAAATCTATCGATTTGGTCAAGCATGCGAGTGTCTTTGTATTCATTATTCTCATGCAAAAGAATAACCTTTATCTTTGAATTAAGCTCAATTGCCTGGATTAGAATAAGCCCTTCTTCGCCTGAAAGCTCTCTGCCCATTGTTTCTAATACCATAGAAGTCTCACCGAAGAAGTCTGCAGATGCCGCAAATTTTTCGCAGACCTTTCTAATTAAGTCCTCAAAAGGAATTGTGGCATCTAGCTGAAGTGTTAATCCGTATTTATTACTTTTTAAAACAACTGGATCGTTACTCATTTTATCATCTCCATATATTTAATCAGTAAACTCGTTTTCAGAGTTAGATACAATATTTGCTTCACCATTAAGAAGATCTTCTGTAGCTGAAACACCAAAGTAATAAGCTAAAATATCCTTTGATACTTCGGCAGCGTTATGTGATGTATAACCGTAAGCAATACGGGTTGCAATAGATATTTCAGGATTGTTATATGGTGCAAAACCAATAAATAAAGCATGGTTTGGTCTGTTAGATACCTGCTGAGCAGTACCTGTTTTACCAGCAACTTCAACAGCAAAATTGTTGAATGATGAAAGGGATTCACAAACCATTTTCATACCTGAATGAATAGCATCCCACTCAGACCCATTAAGTACGTCGATTTTATTACGAAGACTTGGGCTGTAGTTTTCGATTATATTTCCATCAGAATCTTTAACACTATTTAATAGAGTAAGCTTATATACATTACCGCGACTTGCAATTGCTGTTGCGTATCTTGCTAGACCTACAGTAGTAAAGTTGTTATCAGACTGACCGATGGCAGCCATGACAGGATACTCTGTTGCGATATGAGGATCATTCTCTTCTATTTCTACGCCTGTAGTCTCATCAAGACCATATAGTGAAGCGTATTCCGTAATTTTATTAATACCAGTCACATCATCATATGCACCGTCGCCACCTGCTAATCTCCAACCAACTTCGTAGAAGAAGTAGTTACAAGAATCTCTAATAGCTTCAGATACATTAATGCTACCGTGGTTACTTGGATAAATCCAACATTTAGGATTGTTTGAGACCTTAGTAAATTGGCCTAAATCCACGATTTCTGATGTGGTTGTAATTGCGCCTTCAGCCAAGCCCGCTGTTGAACTTACAATCTTGAAAGTAGAACCAGGAGCTGTTCTCTGCTGTGTGGCATAGTTGTAAAGTGGATTAGCTGCACTGCTAGTCAGATAAGAATAATAATCTGAATCAACAGAATTAGCTAATCTATTATTGTCATAGCCTGGATATGTAACCATAGCTAAAACTTCACCGGTTTTTGAGTTTAGAAGAACTGTGGAGCCTGAACAAGGATCAAGCGCTAGCTGGCCGGGTGTAATATCAAGTGACTTAATCTTGGCACGCATAAACTCATAAGCTGTCATCTGACCGCTTGAAAGGCGTGGGTAATCTTCATCCTCAGTAGATAAAACACCTTGATCATATAAAATCATGCAAAGCTGTGTACCTGTAATTCCATCGTCTAATAAAAGATATTTGTACACAAGTTTTTGGAAGCTAGTATCAGATGCAAGATTTTCCAAAATATAATCAACTAAATCGTTGTATAGCTCCTCTGTATCGGCGTATTTTGCCTCAGATTCGTATTTTGTAATATCAATCCAATTCTGCTCAATGGCATAAAGTAAATACTTGTTTACAGCCATTTCCTCAGAAGTCCAACTCTTTTGAACATCAGAATCATTATCAATTGCGCTGGCATCAAAAATACCCATACTTTTAAGTTTAGTAACAATGTAAGTTGAGTATGCCTGATACTCTTGTGGCAATTGATTATATACAAGCTCATTTGAAGGCTTTAACTGTGCTCTAAGTGTTGAAAGTACTTCCTTTTCTTTGTTTTCAAAGGAATTAAGTACTTCTTTTTCAGTTTCAGAAGCATTTGAATCCTTGAAAGCATTAATATCAATAATACCGTTATTTATCAATGAATAATAAACATCATAAATAGGCACAACTACATCAGATGATGAGTTAATATTAGACTCTTTAATATTCTGAATTTTGGAATATAGAATACCAGCAATCTCCTGCTCTAGAAGAATGTATGCAGCCTTTTGTAAATCCATATCAATGGATAGATATACATCATTTCCTGATGTAGCAGCCTTATACTCTCCTTCTGCAATTGTATTACCAACACTATCTACATAGATTGTTTCATATCCCTTTGTACCAGACAAATAGTCATTCATGTATTTTTCAATACCTGACTTACCAATTACGTCTGTTGTTTCAATAGTATCATCCTTAGAAGACAATTCTTTATATTCAGAAGTAGATATTTGACCGGTATATCCAATAATATGAGCAAAATATTCGCTATCTACATATCTTCTAAGTGACTTTTGCTCAACATCTACACCTGTTAGCTCATTAATATTTTCCTTAATGAAAGCAACCGATTCTTCGGATATATCAGAAGCGATTACAGTTGAGATGTATTTTTGATATGAATTCTGGCCCATGTTATATCTTACGACCATAATTTCATATCTTAATTTCTTTGAGTAATTGTCAGAGATATTGTAAACGTTCTCGCCCTCAAGATAATCGATTATTTGAGAAGCTGTAGCTGTAGCTTCATCAAAGCCTAATTTCTCATTAAACTCAAGGTCATCAACACTACTCTTACCAAATACATCCGCTCTAAATCTCTGAAGAGCTGTTCCGGAACTTAAAAATTGATACTGACCAGATGAGTCAATATATATTCCGAAATTGTTATCAATGCTGTCGCCATTGCTCTCAAGCTTTGTAATGATTTGAGCAATTTCAGAATTTAAAGATTTGCTACGTTGTGCCTTATTAGCATATGTACCTGTATCTTGGATTGTAACTGCATAAACCAATTCATTATATGCCAAAAGGTTACCATTTCTATCGTATATATTTCCTCGTGTAGCTGGAATAGATTCAGTTTTTTCGAGCTTAAGATTATAATTGTCCTGGTATGCACTACCATTTACAATTTGTAAATAAAAAAGACGTGATATAAGAACAGTAGCAAATAAAACCATTGCTACTGAAACCACGCGAATACGTGAAGAAAATGCATTTACTAAAAAGTCCTTAATAATTTCCAATTCTATCAGAACCTTTCTTTTCGAATTTTTCTACCCAATTGTTTAATTTAAGAATTGTGTAATAAACAAAAATGGATACAAGTAATGTATAAACAACCTCAGGTAAAATGATATTCATCAAGTAATACGAAAAATCATACTGAGATCTGATAGCGAATAAAGCTAAATAGGTAAAAATGCCGTAAACTAAGTCACTGGTACCAATAAGAATAAGAGGAAGCTTTAAATCATCGCCGAAGAACTGCTTTTTGAAAAAACCATTTAAAAGTCCAATGTACATGTAAATTAGGGCATACATTCCAAACAGTGTTCCTGCAAATATATCCAAAATTAATCCAGTACTAAAACCGATAACTATACCGTATTTTCTGCCCTTCATAAAACCATAGGTAGAAACGATGCAAACTAATATGTTTGGAATAACACCTGCAAGTCTAAAATGACTAAAAACACTGATTTGGAGAAGAAACCCCATGTATACAACGAGTGCTATTATCAATATTTTCTTTAAATATTGTTTAAAATCACTCACCTTTGTGTGACTCCTTTAGCTGTAAAATAACAAGAACATCAGATAGATGTTTAAAATCAACAACTGGAGTAAGGGTTCCAGACTTTGTTAATTCGTTTTCATCTAATGTAACTGATGAAACATAACCAATCATAAGGCCAGGTAAAAACTTATCAGAAATGTTTGATGTGACAACAACATCTCCAATAGCAACCTTATCCTCATCATCATCTAAATTTGAAAAAACAATAAGATTATCTGATGTCATCTTTTCAAGTGAACCAGACACAATACAATTATCTTCTGTTGAAGAAATTGTAGCACTTACATTTGAAGTGTCATCTACAATAGCTCTAACAACGGAATATGAATCTCCAACAGAAGTAACTATACCAACTAGTCCTCCGTCAGCAATAACGTTCATATTAACCTTAATGCCATCTTTCTGACCTTTATCAATTGTAAATGTATTAAACCAATTTGAAGTGCCTCTTCCAATAATTCTGGCACCGGTGGTCTGGTAATCATAGTATGTTTGATCAAGCTCATAAAGCTTTTGCAAATCATCTAGTTCTTTAAGTTTTAATTCCATATTACTGATAGTGGAATTGAGATCTTCTACTTGCTTTTGAAGCTCTTCATTCTCTTTGACAAGCTCATTTCTTGTCTTTGTATCAGCTGAAGTAATAGCAATTGTACTACCAATATAATCAATACCCTTTTGCATTGGGATGAAAATATGATTTGCTACTGATTCTAATGGACCTCCGGAAAAGCCCGTAGAATAACTAAAGAATAAAAGCATTATGCAAACAATAGATAAAATCATGAGCAAGTATTTACTTGGAATACCACCACTCGCTTTTCTTTGTCTCATATTACCTCTTTAATCTATTTAAAAATTCTAGTTCTCATGCTGTAGCCATAGGTTTTGAACTTAGAGTCTGAAAGAACCTGTCCAAGACCATGTACACATGATTCCTGTGGCTCGTCAAATACATTAACCTTAATATTAGTAACATCAGAAAATAAATCTGTAAGTTGATACAACTGAGATGTACCACCGGTAAGATAGATACCTGAATGTACAATATCCTTTGCAAGCTCTGGTGGAACCTTCTCTAAAATAAGTTTTACATTAGTACATAGATTCTCTAGATCATTTTTAATTGCCTTGTAAATTGTATCGCTTTCAACTTCCATTTCGATAGGAAGACCACTTACAACATCACGACCAACAACAGTAAGCTTCTGTCCTCTTCCCTCTAGAGCAGAACCTATTTCTTCTTTAAGCTGCTTTGCAGTCTTTTGACCAATAACAAGGTTGAAATTACGCTTTAAGTAAGTAACGATTGATTCATCGATTTGATTTCCACCAAATGGTAAAAGCTCAGATAAAACAAGACCACCAAGAGAAATAACTGAAATCTCTGTTGTATCAGCGCCTAAATCTACAACCATAACACCTGTTGGTTCAGATACATCTAAGCCCATTCCGATTGCACTGGCAATAGGCTTCTCGCATACCTTTATAGAGTGTGGCTTATTCTTTGACTTGCTAAACAAATCTGCAAATGCCTTCTTTTCAACTTCAGTAATATCTGTAGGAACTGCTACAACAATGTCACTACCTTTAATTTTACCTTTAAGATCCTTTTCAAGAACCTCAAAGAGCATTGTCTGCATATTATCAAAATCAGCAATAACTCCAGAAACAATTGGGAAAGTTACATTGATAGTGTCTGGTGCTTTTTCATACATAGAATAAGCATTATCACCGTACGCATACATTTGATTTTTATTTACAATAGCAATTGTATTTTTTAAGTTTGTGATTTGATTGTTAGAACCACTGTAAATCTTAAGGTTTTGTGTTCCAATATCAATACCAAATAAATTGGCCATGACATTCCTCCGTAATTATATAATTTAAAATATCACAAAAATTTTAACACAGTTGTGATGGGTTCACAAGGCAAGCATCCACCAGTTTTTGTAATGATTTTAATATACCAATTTTAGCATGATTCCATGTTAAACCGCCCTGGAAAAATGCTGTGTAAGGTGCTCTAAGTGGACCGTCAGCAGACAATTCAATTGACGAACCTTGAACAAATGCTCCGGCTGCCATAATGACCTTGCTATCATATCCAGGCATATCCCATGGCTCTGGTGTAACGTATGAATCAACAGGAGCAGCTGCCTGAATTCCTTCACAAAATGCAATTAATCCTTCTGGTTTTAAAAATGAAACTGCCTGAATAATATCATATCTTGGTTCTGTAGAATTTGGGATACATAAAAATCCAAGCTTTTCATACACGTTTGCTGCAAATATTGCCCCCTTAAGAGCGCCAGCAACAACTGTAGGTGCAATGAAAAATCCCTGATAGAAAGATTGCATAATTCCAAGGGAAGCACCAACTTCTTTACCAAGTCCTGGAGATGTTAGTCTATGAGCAGCATTTTCTACGCAAGCTTTAGTTCCAACTATATATCCGCCGATTGGAGCTAAACCGCCACCTGGATTCTTAATTAATGAGCCTACGCACATATCTGCGCCAACTTCAATTGGCTCAATCTTTTCTACGAATTCACCATAGCAGTTATCTACCATACAGATGATGTCGGGTTTAATATTTTTTATGAAAGAAATTAATTCGCCGATTTTCTCAACTGATAATGTTGGTCTATTGGCATAGCCTTTTGAACGCTGAATTGTAACAAGCTTTGTGCGTTCATTAATAGAAGACTTAATTCCATCATAATCAAAGCTACCATCCTCAAGTAAATCTACCTGTGAATATGTAATACCATATTCTGCAAGGGAGCCATTTGAAGGTCTAATACCAATTACTTCTTCAAGTGTATCGTATGGCTTTCCTACTGGAGATAAAAGTTCATCACCTGGGCGAAGGTTACTCATTAAAGCAAGAGCAAGTGCATGTGTACCACATGTAATTTGAGGTCTTACTAAGGCATCCTCTGCTTTAAATACAGATGCGTAAACTTTTTCTAATGTATCTCTTCCAATATCATCATAGCCATAACCAGTAGATGTATTAAAGCACTCAGCAGCAACCTTATGCTCTTGCATAGCTTTTAATACTTTTAACTGATTATATTCAGCAATATCATCTATCTCTTTAAAACGCGGCTCTAAATCCTTAATAATACTGTTTCCATATTCAAAAACTTCTTTAGATATTCCAAATTCTTTATATATGTCAAACATCTTATATAATTCCTTTCTCTTTTAGGTTGGACATTATTTCACTTAAAAGCATCTCTTCTGTTGTAAGCTTTGTTTTATCCAGCCAAATAACTTCCTTTTCTCTTCTAAACCAGGTTAACTGCCGCTTAGCATAATTACGTGATTTTTTCTTAACTAATTCGATGGCGCTTTCCAAAGCACAGTTGCCATCAAAATAATCTAATATTTCTTTATAGCCTATGCCATCCATTGAGGTCATGCCTCTTTTTGCACCTGATTCTACAAGAGCTTCCACTTCACTGATTAAGCCATCCTTAACCATTTTATCCACTCTCATATCTATACGATTATATAGCAATTGCCTATCATCATTTAATACAAAATATGCAAAATTATAGGGACTAATTTTTTCACGCTGTTGTTTATTGTGAGTAGAAAATTTTTGTCCAGTTTGCTTATAAAATTCTAAAGCTCTAATAACCCTTTTAACATTAGCCGCAGGAATAGATAAAGCAGATTCTAAATCAACTTCCTTCAGTCTTTTATGTAAAGCCTCTGGACCATTTAAGCTAGCAAATTCTTCTAACTCATTTCGATAGTCCGCATCTACATCCTCTTCAGCAAAATCAATATCATAAAGAACAGCTTGGATATAAAAGCCTGTTCCTCCGCAAATAATAGGAATTTTGCCTTTTGCATATATATCCGAAATTGCATTTTCTACCAGTTCTTTGAATTTCACAACATGAAAATCTTCTGTAGGCTCAATAATATCTATCAAATGATGTTTAATGCCTTGCATTTCTTCTTTTGTAATTTTAGCAGTTCCAATATCCATGCCTTTGTACACCTGCATGGAATCAGCAGAAATAATCTCGCCATTTATTGCTTTGGCGAGATTAATCGATAGTGATGTTTTACCAACTGCTGTTGGACCTGTTAAAATTACTAAATTATTCATTAAACTATCCTTTTGAACTTCTTAGCTAGTTCATATTCAGAGAAAGATATCATTGTTGGTCTTCCGTGAGGGCAATGATATGGATTATCTAACTCCAACAAATCATCAATAAGTGTTTTAATTTCCTGTAATGAAAGCTTATTATTTCCTTTTACTGCTGCTTTGCAAGACATAGAAGCAACTCTTTCAACAATCATATCAAACGATTCTGATGCCTTGAATTTATCACAGTCAGCAAGTATTTCCATGAAAAATGTCCTAGGATCAATATTTAGCATGTTACCCGGAACTCCAGTAAGTGCTAATTCATTTCCTCCAAAGGATTCAACCTGAAATCCTATTTTTTCAAATGCCTCATGATAATTTTCAAATAAAAGAACATCCTGAGGTGACAATGAAATGATAACTGGTGGACTAACCAATTGTGTTGTCATCTCATTATTTTTAAGACGGGCCATAGTCTTTTCAAATAAAACCTTTTCATGAGCTGCATGCTGATCGATAACATACATATTTTTATCAAATTCAACTATCCAATATGTATCAAATACCTGCCCAATAATTTTATGATCTTTTATTGCTTCTTTTTTTAGGAAGCTGATTTGCTCGTATTTTTCTCCGCCTCTATTATTCTCAGAGAATTTCTTTTCATAAGGAGTATCTCTACGAATTTGCTCTGTAACCTGAGCCTTAATTTTTGCAAGTCTATCTTTCTCAAAAGGCTCTGGCATTTTTACAGGTTTTGATGTTTCTAAAGGTTCTGAAGGCTTTACAGAATCTAAAACAACTTCCTGCTTAGTGGAATCATCAATGCTTTCAACTTCAGAAACTGTTTCCAAAGGAGTAATAGATGCCAGTGGTGTGCTTATAACGCTTGATGGCTTAGGCTCATCTATATTAGCTTCTAGTACGTCCTCTCTTCTACGTAATCTATTGTTTATAATTTTTGTCAGCGTCTGTAAGATAAATGCCTCATCCTCAAAGCGAACTTCTTGCTTAGTTGGATGAACATTTACATCTACAGCATTGTCATCAAAATTAATATTAAGTACAAAGAAAGGATACTGATGTCCCATTAAAAAGCCGTAATATCCTTCCTCGCAAGCACGAGATAAACTATTGCTCTTAATATATCTGTTATTTACGAAAAAATGTTCAAATGCTCGATTTCCTCTTGCAATCACTGATTGACCTATGAAGCCAGTGATTTTTACGTGCTCATCAGCGTAATCAATATCCAAAACATTAGATGCAATCTGTCTACCGTAAATCTGATAAATTGTATCTGATAAACTGCCGTTTCCAGAGGTCATAAGCTTTTCTTTTCCATTAAGTAAAAACTTAAATGATATTTCCGGATGTGACAAAGCCAAATGCTCTACCACATCAAAAACATAGCTACCCTCAGTACTTTCTGACTTTAAGAACTTCTTTCTAGCAGGAGTATTATAAAATAGCTGTCTAATAATAAAAGTGGTACCATTAGGAGCTCCCACATCAGTTAATGAAATTTCCTTGGCACCTTCAATAATATAGCTTGCACCAAGAAGAGAATCCTTTGTCTTTGTAATAAGCTCGACCTTTGAAACTGCTGAAATACTTGATAAAGCTTCGCCTCTAAATCCTAATGATCTAACACCAGCTAAATCCTCTGCTGAATGGATTTTACTGGTGGAATGTCTTAGAAAAGCAATTTGAATTTGGTCCTTTTCAATTCCAGAACCATTATCAGTGATTCTAAGATATTCAATTCCACCACCTTTGATTTCAACAGAAATTGCTGTAGCTCCAGCGTCAATACTGTTTTCTATCAATTCTTTTGCAACAGATGCAGGTCTTTCAACCACCTCACCGGCTGCTATTTTGTCGATTGTTTCCTGGCTTAGTAAATTAATTTTTCCCATTATTCATTTACCTTATTGTGATATTCATACAATATGTTCATTGCTTCAAGAGGTGTGATTTTTGTAACATCCATATTCTTTAAAGAAGCAATAACATCAGCTTCATTAGCCGATATTGTCATGCCTTCAAATGACTGCAGCTTTTCTTCGATTTTTTCTCTGAAAGCTATTCTATCAGTAACGGCTGCAATGTCATTTTCATTAAGAGAATTTACAATTGTTCTAGCTCTTGAAAGCACCTCTTCAGGAAGCCCTGCCAGTCTGGCTACCTGTATACCATAGCTTTGATCTGCACCACCAGAAATGATTTTTCTAAGGAATATGATATCCTCGCCCAGTTCCTGGACTGCAATGCAATAATTATGAACTCCTTTTAATTGACCCTCCAACTCAGTTAACTCATGATAATGAGTTGCAAATAAGCTCTTGGCACCGATGTTATAAGCAATATGCTCCACAACTGCCCAAGCAATTGAAAGTCCATCGTAAGTTGATGTACCACGTCCAATTTCATCCAAAATAAGCAAAGATTTATTAGTTGCGTTATGAAGGATGTTGGCCACTTCATTCATCTCTACCATAAATGTAGATTGACCAGTAGATAAATCATCTGATGCGCCGACACGGGTAAAGATTCTATCTACTACACCAATTGTAGCCTCAGTAGCAGGTACAAAGCTTCCAATTTGAGACATTAACACAATTAATGCAACCTGTCTCATATATGTGGATTTACCAGCCATATTTGGACCAGTAATAATTGCTATTGTATTTGAATCTAAATCTAGATAACAATCATTTGATATAAACTGGTCTGCATTTATCATTTGCTCTACAACAGGATGTCGACCATCTTTAATATCAATGACACCTCTATTATTTATTACAGGGCGAACATAATGATTTTTTTCTGCCACCACCGCCATAGAAATAATAGCATCTAGTACAGCAATTGCTTTGGCACTGATTTGAATTCTATCTACTTCACCGGCAATTGTATCTCTTACACTTTTAAAGAATTCGTACTCAATGGTATTTAATCTATCTTCCGCACCAAGAATACTATCTTCTAGTTCTTTAAGCTCTGGAGTGTAGTATCTTTCAGCGTTAGCTAGAGTCTGTTTTCTAATGTAATAATCAGGAACTAAATCCTTATATGAATTAGTAACTTCTAAATAGAATCCAAAGACCTTGTTGAACTTGATTTTTAAGTTCTTTATACCTGTCTTTTCACGCTCTTTTTGTTCTAATTCTGCAAGCCAGTTTTTGCCGTCGATTTTAGCGGATCTAAGTCTATCTACCTCTTCGTTAAAGCCTGTCTTAATGATATCACCATCTCTTGCAGATATAGGTGGTTCATCGTCAATGGCGTTATCAATTAAAGTGAATAAATCCTTCATGTCATCGATGTTTTGGTTTAGCTCTGATAATTGATGACAGCAGAATCCATTTAACAAAGCCTTAATTGGTGAAAGCATTGAAATAGACTGCTTAAAGGCAATCAAATCTCTAGGATTTGCAGATTGATAAGTAATTTTTGTAATTAATCTCTCTAAATCATAAACGGAAGAAAGATATTCTCTTAATTCTTCTCTATCAATTAAAGATTTGTTAATTTCTTCAATAGCATCCTGACGCTTGATAATTTCATCAACAGAAACTAGAGGTTGCTCAATAAAGCTCTTAAGCATTCGAGCTCCCATAGCTGTTTTAGTTTTATCTAAAACCCAAAGTAAGGAGCCACGCTTTTGTTTATCGCGCATAGTCTCTGTAAGCTCAAGATTTCTTCTTGTAGAGCTATCTATAAGCATATACTTTCCATCGGTATATGGAGTGATATGAGTTAAGTGAGAAAGCTCGGATTTTTGGGTCTCCTTTAAATATAAAAGTAACGCCCCGGCTGCTACTTTTCCAATTGAAAAATCAATAAGTCCTAGCCCCTCTAAAGAGTGAGCCTTAAAATGATTAAGCAATTCCTTTGTAGATAATACATCATCAAAGTATGATTCATCTAATTGAGAAATTGCAATTTCAAGCTTTTCAGCAATATCAGTAATATCAATTCCTGATTCATACAATGACTTATTAAAAATAATCTCAGCTGGATTAAATCTATAAAGCTCATCTGTAAGCTTTCTAACACTGTCTACTTCTGTAAGATAAAAATCCGCTGTAGAAACATCACACGAAGCAATACCAAATACGCCTCTGTTATATATTAAAGACATAATGTAATTATTGCTTCCTTCTTCTAATGCTAATTGATCAATATTAGTTCCCGGAGTAACAACTCTAATAACCTCACGCTTAACAAGGCCTTTTGCTTCCTTAGGATCTTCGACTTGCTCGCAAATTGCGACCTTATATCCCTTTGAAACTAATCTATTGATGTAAGTGTCCGCTGCATGAAAAGGAACGCCACACATAGGAGCTTTCTCTTCTGCACCGCATGCCTTACCTGTAAGTGTTAACTCTAATTCCTTGGATGCTTTTTTTGCATCCTCAAAAAACATCTCATAAAAATCGCCTAATCGATAAAATAAGATACAATCATCATATTCAGCTTTGGTTTTAAGATACTCCTGCATCATTGGAGTGTATTCTGCCACTGATTATCCCACCTATTCTATAAATTTAAATTTGCAATTACTGCCTCAGCTACTTTCATACCATCCATAGCTGCAGAAGTAATTCCGCCTGCATAACCTGCTCCTTCACCACAAGGATAAAGACCGGTTATGTTAGATTGATATAATTCATTACGATTAATTCTTACTGGAGAAGAAGTTCTACTTTCAACTCCTGACAGAATTGCATCGTCTCTATTAAACCCTTTTATTTTAGTACCAAATATACCCATTCCGTCAATAAAAGACTGATAGATATCTTGAGAAAATATATCAGATAACATTCCAAAACTACAAATGCCTTTTGCTTCTGATGAAAAACCACCATAGCTTTTGCTTAATTTTTTCTCTTTAAAATCGCCAAAAAGCTGCTGTGGAATATGCCCCTTACACATATTATATGCCGCCTCTTCAATTGAACGTTGATATTCAATTCCAGAAAGAGGATTACTCTTATCAAATTCTCTTTCTCCTACAGAGACAACAATAGCACTATTGGCATTTTTGCTGTCACGTTTTGAATAACTCATTCCGTTGACAACAAGACGGTTTTCTTCTGAAGAAGAATTAACCACAAAACCTCCTGGGCACATACAAAATGAATAAACGCCGCGGCCATTATCAAGATTTGTAGCAAGCTTATAAGTCGCAGGCTCCAAGTTCTTATAGGCACTAGAATACATAGATTCAGAAATCATATCCTGTGGATGCTCAATTCTAAATCCTACAGCAAAATCCTTTGCTTCCATGTAAACCTTAGAATCATATAATGTGCGGAAGGTATCACGTGCACTATGTCCTATTGCAAGAATGACAGTGTCACTTCTAAACTCCGCATCCTTTGCTTTCACACCCTTTATCTGATTGTTTTCGATAATAAAAGAATCGACCTGTGTATTGAAATGAAACTCTCCACCGAGATTAATTATCTCATTTCTTAAATTAGATATAACATCCTTTAAGATATCTGTACCAATGTGAGGTTTATAATCATATAAGATATTTGATGGCGCACCGAATTTAACAAAAGTCTCAAGTACAAACTTATTTCTGCCAAGCTTATCATTTACAAGAGTGTTAAGCTTACCGTCTGAAAATGTTCCAGCACCACCTTCACCAAATTGAACATTAGAAGATGTATCAAGAACTCCTGTCTCCCAGAATTTAAGAATATCTGACGTACGCTCTTCTACCATTTTTCCTCTTTCAAGAACTATTGGAGACATTTTATTTAAAGCTAAAATATAAGCGGCAAAAAGCCCAGCAGGACCTGCACCTATAACTATTGGTTTATGAGCTGATTGTCTAGTTAATCGTGGCAAATCATAAACCTTAGGACTATATAAATTAATAGTATTATCTTTTTTAGATTTAGCTAAAATCTTGCTTTCGATTTCCTTTGGCAAAGAAAAAACTATCGAATATACATAATAAATATCTGGCTTTTTTCTAGCATCAATAGACTTTTTTATAATACTAAAGTCTGTAATGACAGATTCTTTAATATTAAGTTTCTTAGCCAAAGCATTTTTAATTTTAGTTTCATCAGCTGATATACTCAGCTTAATTTGATCTATCTTTAACATTAAAACCTCTTTTTTATAGCACTGGCTGCGATATCTGCTGAAGTATATGCCCATGAAAGATTATATCCACCGCAAATACCATCAACATCCAAAACTTCACCTGTGAAGAAAAGACCCTTACAGTTCTTTGCTTCCATAGTCTCAATATCAATGTCAGAAAGGGAAACTCCACCAGCAGTAACCTGGGCACTATCAAAACCTTTTGTTCCTGTAATAGAAATTGGGAAGCTTTTAAAATATGTTACTAAATTAAATATATCTTCCTCATCAAGTTTATCAACTGTGGTATCGCCGTAGATTTTAGCGTAGCTAACTACTTGCTCTATAGCTTTTTCATTACACAAGCCTAGTAAAATATTTAGAATTGTTTCTTTTGGATTATTATTAATTCTTTTTGCTAATTCTTTCTGAAGTTCTTCAAAACTCAAATATGGAATGAAATCAATTTTAATATCACCCAGATTCTTATTTAATTCATCTAATCCAATAAATCTACTGATACACATAACCGGATAACCAGAAACACCATCTTTATTGAATTGGATTTCGCCTTCGCAGACATGATTCCTATAATCAACCTTGCCAGAAGCTCTCACTCCTGCTAGTTCTTTAAGACATATATCATTTGATGTAGCCCCCACTAAAGCTGGTGAAAGCTTTGTAAGCTTCATTCCAAATTTTTGAGCAATTTTATAACCAAACTTAGAAGAACCAAGTGTTGCTGCAGCAAGTCCTCCTGAAGAAACAACAACATTTTTAGCATTAATTTTTGATCTTGTGGTAACAACAGTAAAAATATCTTCTTTTATAACATCAGTAACTCGATTATCCAAAAATACATCTATACCAAGTCTATTTACTTCGTATTCAAGAGCTTCTCGTATTGTCTTAGCCTGATTTGTATATGGGTAAAAATATCCATCTAAATCTTTATCATAGACACCAAGATTATTCATAAAATCCCTGATATCTTGGTGATTGTCTTTTATAAAATCTAAAGAACTTTCGCTATAATAGTATTCTTTTCCCATTCTCTTGTTGGTGAAATTACATCTACCATTTCCAGTTGATAGAATTCTTCTACCCACAATACGATTAAGATCCGCTAAACATACCAAAAGACCTGCACTTGCAAGCTT
>JAILAV010000215.1 GCA_024681435.1 Pseudobutyrivibrio sp.
TAAGTCCACACCATTTTCTAATCAACTGAGCTCCCATCATTCCTGCATGAAGAGCTGTACCGCATGCAACTATGCACACACGATTAAATGACTTGAGAACCTTGTCTAGTTCTCCGTTAAAACCTAACTCGATATCATTGTTGACTAAATAATTGCTGAGAATTCTGCGAATGCATGAAGGCTGCTCGAATATTTCTTTTGCCATGTAGTAAGGGAATCCCTGTTTATCAACTGATGAAACATCCCAATCGACCTTTGTAAACTCTACTTCTACAGGATTTCCAGCAAAATCTTCTACTGTATATCCAGAAGCATTCATTGTAAGAATTACATCTTCAGCTAGTACAAAGTATTCCTTTGTATAATCGTAAATAGCTGCTGGATCAGAAGCAAGAATCATCTGATTATCAGCCTTACCTACTACAATAGGACTTACGTTTCTAACAGCAAATATAGTGTCTGGTAAGTCATCAAACATAATCACAAGGGCATAGGTACCCTTTAATTTCTTAACTGTTCTACTGATGGCTTCCTGTGGATTGCCTTTATAGAACTTGTTAATAAGAGCAGCTACAACTTCTGTATCAGTCTCTGAAATAAGTTTATCCCCAAGCTCATATTCTTCCTTTAAAAGAGCATAGTTTTCGATAATTCCATTATGAACTAATGTAACTTGACCAGATTTATGAGGATGAGCATTGATGTCGTTAACTCCACCATGTGTTGCCCATCTGGTATGACCAATACCGCAGCTAAAATCACCGTCTGTAGGTACAAGACCTCTCAGATCACTAACTCTGCCTTGGCATTTATAAACCTCTGACTGGCCCTCGCCTATTCTTCGCACAGCGATACCAGCACTGTCATATCCTCTATACTCTAATAACTCTAATCCCTTCAGAATCTTCGCTAAAGCATCATTTCCTATATAACCAATAATTCCACACATAATTTATTCCTCATTCTTTCTATAAATTCAGCCGCAGCTGTTAAAAATCAAAATAACCTATCGTATTATCTTTGTTTTGCAGTCACCTGCATATTTGCTAATACGTACGCGCTAGGTTGCACGGGAGGGCACCCGCCGAATTTTCGATAATCCCTCCTCCTCGTTAACCAGTCGTAACTGGTGCATGGCGCTAAAACGAGGAATAAATACGTGATTTCTAGACCTATTCAATTTTCAATCTACAACAAATTGAATTCTAATATAACAGACTTTCTATGTCAAACAATTAAGCCTCTTTTTTTCACAATTGTTTCACATTAAATAAATAAAATGACATCAGACATTGTTAGTGACTTTCAGCTTTAATATGGAGGATTTCTATGATGAAAAAAATAACCCTTGCTATCGCTATTCTATCTATACTGTTAATTGAAAATACTTTTACAAACACTGCCTATGCTAAAGTAAACACCGAAAGTTCCGTTTCTCAAGAAATGTGCGTCTCTTCATATTGGAATAATCCATCTTCACCTCTTACAGAACAGGTGTTGATGAATTCCAACCAGATTAATCAATATAATTCCTTGGCTCTAAAAACTGAAGGCTGCAATATGTTTGATTTAACTGCGATGGATTCAAGTTTTGATGGGACCCAGTTAAAAAATTCTCTAGCAAGCTCAATCATATCTGAAGCTCCTACAAAGCCTATTTTTGTCAACAGTGTTGCCGTAGATACTGCTATGTATTACACAGGGATTTCACAGGCTTTTACTGCCACTGGATGGGAGGGCACTCTTTATCCTAAATATGCTCTTGCAGTAAGCCAAACTCAGATTAAATCCATTCCAACACCAGACTATATTGGCTACAGTGAGTTTGATTCCGATGACGAAATTGTTCTATCAAGCCTAAGAGTCAATGAGCCTTTCATAGTAAAACAATGCGCTGTTGTTGGCGGAAATGTTTTCTATTTTGGATATTCAAATAATGTATCTGGCTGGGTTTTGGAAAATGATTTAGCCTTTTGTGACACAAAAGCCAACTGGCTAAAGATGTGGAAAACAGATACTAATATGAGTGATTTTGTGGTGGTAACAACAGATTACTTCACACTGTCAGAATCTCACTATGCTCCTGCAACTTCTGGTGTAAAGCTTACTATGGGAGCAACACTGAAGTTAGTTCCAGACCAAGATATACCAAGAAATATTGCTATGCGCGGAACTTGGAACAATTATGTTGTTTATCTACCTACTAGAGGTGCAAATGGTCAACTTGAAAAGCAAATCGCTCTTATAGCTCAAAACAAAGATGTAAGTGTTGGATATCTTCCTATGACCTCTTCAAATATTGTAGATTTATCCTTTAAGTATTTAGGGGACACCTATGGTTGGGGTGGAATGTTGGACTCTGTTGATTGCTCTGCACTTGTTAGAAATGTGTATAAATGCTTTGGTTTGGAAATGCCACGAAATACTAATTGGCAAAAAGAAGTACCTGGCACCTGCCTAAATATAAATGACTGCGACACTCCTACAAAAGCCGCTGCTATTGCTCAATGTATACCTGGCACACCACTTTATATGCCAGGCCATACTATGATTTATTTGGGCACAAAAGAAGGCACTAGCTATGTAATTAGTGCCCTAGGTTCTACATCAGATAGTTCTGGCGAATTAGATGTTAAATCTCAAAATACTGTTGCAGTAACTCCTATTATTGTAAGAAGAAAAAATGGTACAACTTGGCTTGAAAATATAAACGGAATTGTAACTCCATGGAGTTTAAAATAATTTATTTTCGTTTATCTAGATAATGCATTTTTGCACCGTTGAATATGGACTCTTCCTGATTCTTTTCACTTACATCACAGAAAGCGTAGTTTTTAATCATATCTTTCATACTATCAGGAAGAGCTTCCATTTCTGATGCTATATCGTTGGCATCCGCTAGCTCATTGCTAAGCTGACTTATTTGATGCTGCATTCTCATCATATTGTTTGCCATATTTTTCATTATCTGCATAATGCTTTCAGGATTATCCTTGATAAAATCCCCCATAAGGGCCTCTGTTACCCTGAGGATTTTCGTCTTAGAATATGTGATTATGGTATAAATCGCAGGACGTCCAGTAAGCAACCCAAATTCTCCAAAGCAGGTTCCAGGACCAAGTAATCCGATTAATATCTCATTTTCCGTGCCATATCCTGTGTACATCTCAACATGGCCAGATACAATCTTGTACATATCAAGATTTATCTCGCCCTCCGTAAGAATTGTAATCCCTTCTGGCACATCATATATTTTATTTCGATTTACTATACTCTTCTCGTCAAAAATATTTCCCATAGTTTTCCCTCCAGTTAAGGTAATTATGACAAATAATTATATAAAATGTGTTAAAAAACCATGTACAATTGACTCGAACATATATTCCGGTGTAAAATATCTTCACTTATTATGGAGGATTGAATCATGAAAGCAGACAGAGCCAGCCAATTTATGCCTTTTGCCGCCCTTAAAGGATACGAGGAAGCACTGCGTCAAAAAGAAAAGATTATTGTTGAAAAATCAACACTTTCCGAGGAGGCTCTTGCCCATCTTGATTATCAAATAAAGCGCCTCCAAGAAGGCGATATAGCCGAAATCGTATATTACGATGGTGAGAATTATATTAAAAAAAATGGCGTGGTCTCCAAAATCAGTTTTAGCGCCAGATATCTCACTCTGGTAACCACCGACATTAGTTTTGATGATATAAAAGAAATCAACTTCTAGGCTTCTTATTTTATAAAATGCAATCGAGTTGCAAATATTGACTTATAGCATTTTGCAATGTAAAATATGCAATTGAGTTGCAAATATTAATGCTATATAAAGAAAGAGGTCAATATGTCAAAACGAGAAGTTCCAGTTGTACTAATTACAGGCTACCTAGGTTCAGGTAAAACAACTTTAATGCAGCATTTGCTTATGCAGGAAGAACGAAAGGTTGCTCTCATTGTTAACGATATGGGAAGTATCAATATCGATGCTTCTATTCTAAGTAAAACCAATAATCAGGTTGCTCAAGTAGAAATGGTTGAAATGCAAAATGGCTGCATCTGCTGCACCTTAAAAGATGAATTCATGAACGAGATTGAGCGTCTAGCAGCTGATACCAGCATCGAGGCAGTTTTCGTTGAAGCCTCAGGCATCAGTGAGCCATCTTCTATCGCTGGAGCTTTTGTAAACTACGAGGAATCCACTGACACTAGAGTATATTTGAAAACCGTGGTTTCTGTGGTGGATGTTGATAGAATTTACAGAGAGTTTTTGCATGAGCTGGCTGCTGAGGATGATACAGAAGATGGTGATGTCATCAACCTTATCATGGATCAAATTGAGTTTTGCAATGTAATGCTTTTAAATAAAACCGATTTACTAGATGATAAACAACTGGAGGAAGTTAAAAACGGCCTTCGCAACATTCAGCAGGAAGCAGAAATGATTCCTTGCGTTAATGGCCAGGTAGCTTTAGATGTTCTTTTAGATAGAGAAGACTTTGATTTTGATGATGTATTGGCTTCTAGCAGCGTTCAACGTGCCTTAAATGAATGTGAGCCAGAGGATGAAAAAGCCTGCGTTGACGAGTATGGCATTTCCTCTTTTGTTTTCGAAGAACGTGCCCCATTTAACAGAGAAGCCTTTAATAATCTAGTAGAAAATTATCCTGAAACTCTGATTCGCTCAAAGGGATACATATGGTTTTCAGATGATGATAAGCATATCCAGCTTTTTGAGCAGGCTGGCCGCAACGCCTCAATTACAGAGCTAACACCTTGGGTTTCTGCATGGCCAAAGGATGAATTAGATGCGCTTATAAAGGATTTTCCTGACATTTGCGATGACTGGGATGAAAAATACGGCGACCGAATTAATCAGGTAGTCTTTATAGGAAAAGGCTACGAAAAAGCTGACATTATCAAACTGGTTGAAAGCTGCATTGACAGAGAGAAATGGGCGTAAAATATGGCACGAATATATTTTATCAACGGCTTCATGGATGCCGGTAAAACAACCTTCATAAAAGAGCTATTAGAACAAGATTACTTTCAAATCCAAGGCAAAACTCTTCTCTTAGAATGTGAAGAGGGGGATGTGGAATATGCGCCAGATTTTTTAGAAGCCCATAATATAAATAAGGTTTCCATTGAAAATGAGGCAGATTTTAATCCTGAAAATCTAGCTGGAATTGAAAAGGAATATAAACCTAAAAGAGTCATCATTGAATTTAATGGCATGTGGAATAGAAAAGATTTAGAGTTTCCATGGTATTGGGAGGACTTGGTTGAAATCAGCATTTTCGACGCCACCACCTTTGATATGTATTCAAGAAATATGAAGTCTCTTGTGGCTGAACAAGTGCGAAATTCCCTCATGACAATATTCAATCGCTGCGATACTGTTATGGACAAAATCGGCAGCTACAGGCGCAGTGTCAAAGCCGTCAATTCCTATCTAAATGTAGTCTTCTACGATAAGGATGGAGAAATGAGCAGTCGCCTTGATGAAGACCTTCCTTATGACATCGACCAGGATGTACTCACAATCACTGATGAAACTTACGCCACCTTCTACATTGACATTATGGAAAATGTCGACCGATATATTGGCAAACAGGTTAATCTTCAGGGCATGGTAATTAAAAAATCGCAGGACGTTTCCACTTCCTGTATCCTAGGACGCTTTGCCATGACCTGCTGCGCTGAAGATTTATCAATGTTTGGTTTTGTTTGCAATTGTCCTTACGCAGATGAGTTGGAGCTTGATGATTGGATACGATATTCTGGAATAATAGATAAGGACTACATTGAAAAGTACGATTTATGGTATCCTGTTATATATGTTAAAGAAATGGAACACTGCGATGCTCCAGAAAACAATCTGGTAGATGTGGTGTAATAATAAGAGGTATGTAATGAAAACTGAGTATAGAACAAAAGCTAGAGCAGCTCTTTTGGAATTCTTACAGGAAAATTCGGATAGAGGTTTCAGTGCCATTGATTTGCTAACCTATCTTCAGCTAAATAATGAAGCTGTTAATAAAACTACCGTATATAGAAATCTAGATAGGTTATGTGAGCAGGGTGTAATCTACAAATATCGTGAACCAGACCATGAAGGTTGGTTTTATCAGTATTCTAAAGAACATGCACATTGTAATGCCCACATGCATGCCAAGTGCTCTCAATGTGGAAAGCTTTTTCATATAGACGATGATTTTGTAAACGAATTCAAAGAGCATGTGTTAAAGACTTACGGGCTTTACGTAGATTCCGGAAAGACTCTTCTGGTTGGCAAATGTGCTAATTGTGCAAAAGTATAAAACTCAAAAGGAGGACCACTGTTTAGTGGCCCTCCTTTAACATATTTAGTGGAGTGAGAATTTTCTCTAAGGGGTGAGAATTTTACTGTACTGAGCAATCAATTGTGCTACCAATGCTTCCATTTCCAAGAATACCAAATTCAACAGTCTGTCCTCTTGAAATATTAGTATTCCATTCCATAGGAGTGATTACATAATAATCACCTTCTTCAGCAATGTTTACACACCAGCTAGAATCAATATTAAGCTGATCCTTCTTAATCTTTACTGTCCAGCCATGTACATCTGAACCTGTACGATTCTGAACCTTGAAGTTTACAACATAACCTGTTCCCCAGCTGTTGATTGTATATGCTAATTCCTTCTCACCAACAACAGGAGTTGGAGTTGGGTCAGGAGTTGGGGTTGGATCTGGTGTTGGCTCTGGTTCTGGAGTTGGCTCTGGCTCTGGAGTTGGTTCTGGTTCTGGTGTTGGCTCTGGCTCTGGGGTTGGGGTTACATTATGAGCTGGAATAGCCTTCCATGAATCAAGGTCAACTGTGAAACCATTAGCTACAAGGATAATATCATGTGTTCCTGTGATATCACTTGTAAACTTAGCACCGCAGTTATCAAAATCTTTCATTGACTTTATCTTGATTTGTGCAACTGGTGCACTATCACGATTGTCAACATACACATCAAGAGATACTTTTGGTCTACCAGCCTTAGCTGAAACTGTGATTCCGCCAAAACCGTTAGCAAAATCTACATTCTTAATAACTAATGAACCATTTGCACTGATAGATGAATATGTTACACCATCTGCTGTCATGTCAACCGCAGCATTTTTTTCTGTAGAATTTTCAGCTTCTACTCCTTCATAAGGGTTAACTTTTACAACTGGAGTTGCCTCTGGCTCTGGAGTTGGCTCTGGTGTTGGTTCTGGTGTTGGTTCAGCATTATTTAAGGCTGTTGCTGACCATTTATCAATAGACACATTACCAACTGCACCTACAAAAGTAATTGTTTCGTTATTACCTTCGAGATTCTTTAAAGCTGCTGAGAATGTCTGATATTCACCATTTGTATTCTTTAATTTGATGTTACCAAGTGATTCTCCGCTTGCGTCGCCCTTTCTAACATCAATAACACCCATGCCATCTGTCTTAGCAGTAATTGTAATAGACTGAAGACCTGATGATAAATCAACATTTTTAACTGTGAAATAATCACCCTTTTCAATACTTGATACTACTTTACGGCCGTCGGCTTCTGTAACAATTTCCACACCCTGTGAACCGAATGTTGCTTCTGCTTCTACACCGTTATATGGATGTATATGAGGTGCTGCATTAGCAGTCATTGCTGGCGCAACAACGATTCCCGCAGCTAACATTGCGCTTAAAACTACTGGTATTCTTTTCTTCATTTAACAAGATACCCCCTTGCTATTTATTATTTAATAATTTCATATATATTTCGCTCGAGCAATATTACTGTAACATTTATGTAATAATTAGTCAAACTAATTTTTGCACTTAATTTATCAATTCGTTCCTTAATTTACATTTTCGTAAACTTGTTGCTTATATTCACTCAAAAAGGCCGCGGCGAAAACCGCGACCCTTTGTCTGCATTCCAATAACTCTCAATAAAGGATGCGCAACTTTGCATAAAAGTATTGAGGGCTGTGAATAGAGCAAATAAAAAAAGCGCCGAAGCGCTTTTTTTCCTTTTAGATTTGTGATAGTACATTTACGCAATCATCGCAAATTAAATCGCCATGCTCTAGTAAGAAGGCTCCATCGAAGCTTTCGGTAAACATCTGAGTTGCAAATTCAGCAAGTACTAAAATAACCGCTGATATCTGGCGACGTGTAAGCTCGAAGTTGAGCTTGATGTAATAATCATCACCGTAACGGTAAAGTGAACTCTTCATTCCTACGTATTTTGGTAAGTGCTTGCAAAGTAATATTGCTGCATCAAGATCAGGAAGAATCGCCCATAGTGGGGTATCTAAGTACTGATCTGTGACTTCGTCTGTATCATCATTAATTGCCTTTGCAGGCTGTACTGGTACATCAGAAGTTGTAGCTGATATATTGCTTTGTGGAGCGTTCTTTGTAGTAGAAAGAGTCTCCTGTAAACCGGTTAAATGTTTCTTTAATTCCTCTATTGCAGTTGCCAGTCCTGTGCTTGAATCTGGGGATATAAGTAATGCAACATCACCCTGTGGCATGACTGTCATCTGTACACTATATGCCTTGGCATGCGTCTCAATTCCAAGTGTTTCGCACGCTTCAGCAAGAATATCCCTAATAAAGCTTTGGGTCTTTTCCTGGTCACTGACGAAATCACCAAGCTCCATGCCGTTCTGTTCCATCTCTTCTTTTGTGATGACGCATCTGATTTTGTCCTCACCTATCTTCTTGAACTTCATCAGCTCCCCTCCTTTCAAAATGTAGCGTATATAAAGTGTAGCAAATCGAATTAAAAGTGTCACGGAAATTTCTGAGTATATTGTGTGAAATTTTAACGAACGCGTCGGAATTATCGCACAATTCCGATTATATCATTGATGTCCTCTATGTTCTTTCTTTCCATGTATTCCACAACGCCTTGCAATATATCTGTTGTTGCTGTTGGATTGTAGAAGTTAGCTGTTCCCACTGATACTGCTGTAGCTCCTGCCAACATCATTTCCACTGCATCTTCCCATGTCGAAATACCACCCATTCCAATTATTGGAATGCTTACTGCATTTGAACATTCATATACCATTCTTACTGCTATTGGATGAACTGCTGGACCTGACATACCACCGGTCTTATTTGCTAGAACAAAGCTTTGACGCTCTACATCGATTTTCATTCCTGTGAGAGTGTTGATTAATGAAATCGCATCAGCTCCACCAGCCTCTGCTGCTTTTGCCATAACCTTAATGTCGGTAACATTAGGTGAAAGCTTCATAACTATTGGCTGCTTTGCGTGTTTCTTTACGAGTCTTGTGATTTCTTCAACTGCCTTTGGATCCTGTCCAAATGCGATACCGCCCTCTTTTACATTAGGGCAAGAAATATTGATTTCAAGCATATCGACTCTAGATTCTGATGCAAGTCTATCAACTACCTCAATATATTCTTCGGCTGAATGACCACAAACATTAACCAGAACACGAGTATCTTTAAATTGTTCCAAAAACTTTAAATCTCTTTCACAGAAAACATCAACGCCTGGATTCTGTAAACCAATGGCATTGAGCATTCCTGATCTTACCTCTGCTATACGAGGAGTTGGATTTCCAGGCCATGGTACATTTGCAACACCCTTTGTCACAACAGCTCCAAGCTTGTTTAAATCCACAAATTCTGAGTATTCCATTCCAGAACCAAAGGTTCCTGATGCTTCCATAATAGGATTCTGAAATTCTACTCCCGCAATCGTAACCTTTGTATTCATTATAGGACTACCTCCGTTGACAAGAAAACTGGGCCATCTTTACAAACTCTTTTATTATTAACATGACTATGGTCGTCAACATCTGTTGACTGGCAGACACAGCCTAAGCATGCGCCAACTCCACAAGCCATTCTCTCTTCCATAGATACATAACATGTGATGCCTTTATCCTTAGCATATTCCGCAACGCCTCTAAGCATAGGCTTTGGTCCACAGGCGTAGATAACATCAGCTGTCAAATCATTTTCCTTCATTGCATCAACAACTGTTCCGTGAACCCCCACAGAACCATCATCTGTAGCTACAATCAATTCATTTGAAGCATCAATGAACTCGTCAGCAAGGAATAAATCGTCATTACGATATCCCATAACTGCTGTGACAGGCCCTGGAAATTGCTTTGTAAGCTCCAACATTGGTGGCACACCAATTCCACCACCAACTACAATGGCTGTCTTTCCTTCAAATGGAAATCCATTGCCGAGAGGTCCCAACACTTCAACAGTGTCTCCCTCAGATAGGCCTGAAAACTCTGTTGTTCCAGCACCAACTACACGATACACAACTCTAAGAGTGCCTGCTGCTTTATCTATCTCGCAAATACTAATTGGACGTGGCAGAAGTTTGCTTCCATCATTGCTGAAAATATTAATGAACTGTCCTGGAACTGCTGACTCACTAGCCTTTGTCTCAAGCACCATGGAAAATACACCATCTGCCAGCTTTTTTTGAGACAGTACATTTGCTCTTTCTTTTACCTTCATGTTTATAGACTCCTTAAACCTTTATGTTCTATCAGTGGATTAGCCAAGAGCACCACGAATATCTGCAAGCATATCTTCTACAGCTGCTCTACTTGCCTCTGCAAAATTCTCTTCGCCGAACTTAGCGTACTTCTCCTGCTGATATGCAGCAATAATACCACGGCTGCTATTTACGATTGCTCCAAGTCCATCTTCGTTAAAGAAGTTCACAAGGTCTGCTCCCTTGCCACCCTGTGCGCCGTAGCCAGGAACAAGGATATATGTATGTGGCATAAGCTTTCTAAGCTTTGCACCCATTTCTGGATATGTAGCACCAACTACAGCACCAACATTTGAGTAAGCGCCCTCCATAGATTCTGAGCCCCACTCCTCGATTTTTTCAGCCATGTGCTCATAAAGAGGTCTGCCGTCAATTAATCTATCCTGGAATTCGCCAGAAGATGGATTAGAAGTCTTGCAAAGTACGAAGATTCCCTTATCCTCCTCATTACATACATCAACAAAAGGCTTTACTCCATCTGTACCAAGATATGGATTAACAGTAGCCATATCTGCATCAAATCCCTGGTACTTATACTCGCCAACCTGAACACTACCAAGATGGCCTAAAGCATATGCAGTAGAAGTAGAACCAATATCACCGCGCTTGATATCTGCAATAACTACAAGACCAAGCTCCTTAGCATAATCAACAGTCTTCTTGTATGCAATCATACCTGGAATTCCAAAGCTCTCATACATAGCAATCTGAGGCTTTACTGCTGGAATCAAATCGGCACAGGCATCCATAATCTGTCTATTGTAATCAAACATTGCCTCACCTACAGCTTCAAGAGTCTGGCCGCATTCTGCAATGTATTTGTCCACCAATATCTTTGGCATAAGCTTCAATGTTGGGTCCAATCCCACAACTATCGGTGCATTCTTTTCCTGAATTTGATTAATTAATTTCTGTATCATATATCCTCCTTTGGGTCCGCTGGTTACGCTCTCAGCTCACCTAAATATTTTATGAATCTATATACTATAAACCACATTACCGCCAAAAATAGTCTTCACGACGCGGCCTTGGACGCGGCGTCCTTCGTAAGGCATATTTTTTGATTTTCCTACAAAATCATCTGCGTGAATCTCATACTCTACTCTTGGGTCAAAGATTGTGATGTCGGCAGTCTTGCCAACAGATAAATCTCCAAGATTGTCTAAACCAAGTATTCTGGCTGGATTGCTACTCATTAGTGCCGCCATAGTAAGAGGTGTAATAAGCCCTGATAAAACAAGCTCTGTATATGTAAGGCTGGCTGATGTCTCCAGACCAACGATACCAAATGGTGAAGCAAATCCCTTAGCCTTTTCCTCCGCTGTGTGTGGAGCGTGGTCTGTGGAAATTACCTCAAACACTCCTTCTGCAAGGCCTCTTCTAAGAGCTCCTCTGTCTTCTGCAGTTCTAACAGGTGGATTCATTTTGTAATTGCCATCACCTGCCACAATATCATCCTCTGTAAGGGTGAAATGATGTGGACATACCTCTCCGGAAACCTTTATTCCTCGCTCCTTGGCTTCTTTTACAATGTCATAGCTTTCCTTTGTAGAACAGTGACATAAATGAAGTGTTGCTCCAGTTTCCTCGGCCAGCATAATATCTCTGACTTCGATAATATTTTCTACTGCATTGCTGATTCCTTTTTCGCCTAGGGAATCAGATTTTGCACCCATATTCATAACCCCGCCTTGCACAAGATTAATATCCTCGCAATGGGCTAAAACAGGAACATTTTCCTTAGCCACAATCTTCATGGCCTCACGATAAATGCCAGAATCCATTACTGACTTTCCATCTTCTGAAATAGCAGGAATACCTGCTGCAATCATCCCCTGCAAATCAGAAAGCTCTTTACCTTCCATCCCCTTAGTAACTGAGCCAACCTGCAAAACTCTTGTAAGACCAACTTCCTTGGCCTTATCGTGAACATAAGTTACAAGCTCTGGATTGTCTACAACCGGCTTTGTGTTTGGCATTGCAAGAACTGTGGTTACACCACCTCTAGCTGCGGCCTTGGAACCTGTTTCGATATCCTCCTTAGCGGTCTGACCAGGATCTCTAAAATGTACGTGCATATCAATGAACCCTGGAAACACATAACAGCCTTCTGCATCAATTACTACATCAGAAGAAACGGGAACAATTCCAGCATCAATAGCTGAAATAATGTTCCCGTCTATTTTAATATCCAATATTTCATTTGTGTCTGTTGGAGGGTTTAGAACCCTTCCGTTTTTAATTATAAGACTCATGCGAACCTTCCTTCCTAAACTGTAAGTAGTATAGCATAAGTCTTTAATGTAGAAAACAAAAAATAACTATTATTTCTGAGCAAAATAGCTCTCTATACCATAAGCAATCCCCTTCGCAACTTCTTGCTGATACTCATCATTATCACTCTCTGTTCCTACTTCTACAATTGCTGTTGGAACTGAGCTCCAGTTAATTGCTGTCTCACTATCTGATTCCACTACACCAGCATCATCAACGCCTGTGGATTGAACAACCGAACCGAGAATTGTATCTGAAAGTAATCTACCGTCGCTGTAATTTCCATAGCTATAAGGATTATCCTCTGTTTGACAAACTACAGACACATCAGACTTATCCTTACCGTTAATTACAACAAAAACATCTGCATTTGAAGTATTTGCTATCATTGCACGACCACTGTTGCTAATATCTACATCGTTGGATGTTCTAGTAAGTAAAACTGTGTATCCTTGCTCATCCAATATATCCTTTGCCTTAAGGGCAATCTGAAGATTCAGGTCATACTCACCTTCTGCAGATTGAGCTGTTGATTTAAACGCTCCTGGACCAATTGGCTCTTTCTTTTTGTTTGCCGTTTCCTGTCCACTAGGATCGATGACTATAACTTTATCACTGGCTTCAACTTTTATAGTTGGAACCAACATCAAAGCTAGGAGCAGCAATACCATATTCTTTTGAACAAATTTTTTAAGATTGAATTTCATATGAGAATCACACTCCCTTCCTACATGAATCTATTAATATCTTACTATATTATCGGCCTTTTGTGTGAAAATTTCATGTTGTTTAGGTAATATTTTCTGAATTTTGTTGAGTTTTTGCAAATTTTTGCTCAAATGAAAAACTGACTTCTAGGTGACTGTATAAAAATAAGCTATTTTGCGTTTTTTACGAATAAAAGCAGGCAATTATACTTTTGACGATACGAAAAAACGTGATAAAATCGTTATACAGAGATTGTTTGTTTGCATAGCAAACAAACGACTGGAAAAATTTGAGCAAAATTAAATTCCACCCGTTTGGTCCTTTTATTATGGATTTTTGGTGGTTATCTATCTGCTCTAATTATTTTATTTTACTAAGAGTTCCGGCTTTAGAAGGACATCGTCTGGGGAGACTTCAAATTGTCCTGTCAATGCCGGAATTCGTTTATCAATAAGTAGTTTCGCAAGTGCGAATGGGGTTGCACCATTTAAGCTATCGCGGGCCGTAGAGTTTATGTGACTTGCAAGTTTGTTGATATCAGCTTGAGTATAGCTCTGCATGCTTTTTCCTTTTGGAATCACATATCTTATAAACTCATGATTCTTTTCTAACTTTCCTTTTTGATTTGATGCATATGGATCGCAGTAGAAAACATAGCATCTATGGCGACCTTCAGAATCTTTTTCAATGTCCCAAGGATTTTTAAATTCAGCACCATTGTCAGTCAAGATTACTTCAAAGTATTTTCTGAAAAGACGAAGTGAAATGGTTTCAACCAGACTGTTAATGGCGTTAACAACGCATTCCTGAGAGCACCTAGGAAGTAGGATTATAAGCATAAAATTGCAGCTTCTGAATAGAAGAGTCATAAGACATTTTCCAGCTTCACGCGTTCCTTTTACTGTATCCATTTCAACAACTGATGCGTCAGGATGTTGTTCCATGTAGAATTCAAAATCCTTGTAAGTTCTTTTGTTTCTGTATCGTTGTTGAATGTCTCTAGATGGACTATTGGATGGACGGCGCTTCTTATATCTTACACGTCTGTGCAAATCAATATTTCTTGCTTCAAAAACTCGTTGATCCAGATAGTTATAGAGTGTTCTTCGACAAACAGGAATGTCATCGGCGTGAACTGCAAATATATGACTCAATGGTTGCCCTTTTTTTATTAAAGGAGAAATCATAGAATCGAGTTCTTCCAATTCTTGGCGAGTCATATTAATACCAACTCTCGAGTTAACTAAAGTCTCTTCATATTCTGCTTGTGCTTTATTGGCTCTGTACATATGTTTTTCCAGATGACATGATTGCCTCATCTCACAAGCGTTACAAACATATGGAGGTTTAGTAGGTAGTGAGCAAGAAAAGAATGATTGATCTTTGCAGTTACGCAACTTGTATGAAGTACCGCAATGCTTGCAGTACCTATTGCAGACAATACTTCCACAGAGATGCTGTTTTTCACATTCTTGGAAATGTAAACAGCTATGGCAATGATGCGCTGAAGGAGTTTCCTTTATAACTTCATAGTGAAGTCTTACTTCTTTTGATATAGTCGAAGGATCTTTCCCAAGTGCCTTGCCAATATCTCTAAAAGTCGAACCACGGACTAATTCCTGTTCAATATATGTTCTGTCAGTAAGAGTAAGATGACGTTTCTTTTTCTTTTTATTAGCCATATTAAATTCTCCCTGGCAGACAGATAACCATCTTCATAATGACTAAAGGAAAAAGC
>JAILAV010000021.1 GCA_024681435.1 Pseudobutyrivibrio sp.
AATGAGAGAGCAAAGCTTGCAATGGATATGATTGCTTATCGTATTGCTAAGTATGTAGGTGCTTATGCAGCTGCTATGAACGGTGTAGATATGATTTGCTTTACAGCAGGTCTTGGAGAAAACAATGCAGGTCTTCGTCAGGCTGTTTGTGATCATCTTGGATTTATGGGTGTTGAGCTTGATGCTTCAAGAAACGATGGACCTTCAGAGGACAAGCTTATTTCTTCAGATTCTTCAAAGGTTAAGGTATTCGTTATCCCTACAAATGAAGAGGTTATGATTGCTAGAGATACAGCTTCAATTGTTTCTTCTAATAAATAATAAAATAGTTGTTTAAATTTTAATAAAATATTTGACAACTATATTAAAGCTTAGTATAATTGACCAAGTGTGGATAGGAGATATTTATGAAGATTTCCATTAAAGATATTACTTCATTAACTGATCAGAATAAGAAATTTTCTGGTTCATGTGATATTCAGAACTTTTCTTATTTAGGCAGTGATTTTTCTATCAATCACATAGAGCCATTTGATGTAGTTTTATCTATGATTGGTTCTGGTAAGTTACATATCACTTTTTCAACTAGTGTTAATATCACTGGTTCATGTGATAGATGCTTGACAGATGTTTCTTTTGATATTCCTGTTGAGGTTGATGAGACTGTTGAAGTTTCAGAGGGACAGGTTGTTGTGGATGAAGAAATTGGTCCTTATTCATTTGTTGATGGTGAGGATATCGACGTAGATGAGCTCATATTAAACGAGATCTTAGTGAATTTCCCGGCAAAGATATTGTGCCAGGATGACTGCAAGGGAATTTGCCCAGTCTGTGGCAAGAATCGTAATATTGAATCTTGCGGATGTGACGATACAGTCTTAGATCCTAGAATGGCACAATTTTTAGATGTCTTTAATAGCTTTAAGGAGGTGAAATAGCATGTCTATTTGTCCAAAGAACAAGTCTTCAAAGGGTAGAAGAGATAAAAGAAGAGCAAATTGGAAGATGAGCAATCCAACACTTGTAAAGTGCAGCAAGTGCGGTGAGCTTATGGTTCCACACAGAGTTTGCAAGAACTGTGGTTCATACAACAAAAAAGAAATCATTACAGTTGAGTAATTAAGGTTTCATGTTTCCCCTCAGAGTAATCTGAGGGGATTTTTTTATTTGTATTTTTATTGTAATTAAAGTATACTTTTGTAAGTGTGCAAGAAAGGATTTTTTATGAGTGATTATACAATAGTTGCCCTTGATGCAATGGGTGGTGACAACGCTCCATCAGAAATGATAAAAGGTGCTGTTGACGCCGTAAATGCTAATAAAAATATAAAGGTAATTCTTGTTGGAAAGGAAGAGGTTATTACTTCTGAGCTTTCTAATTACAAATACTCACAAGACCAGATTTCTATCAAGAATGCAACAGAGGTTATTGAGACAGCTGAGCATCCTGTAGCAGCCATTAAGAGAAAAAAGGATTCTTCTATGGTTGTTGGTTTACATCTTGTTAAAGATGGAGAGGCTGATGCATTTGTATCAGCTGGTAATTCAGGAGCCCTTCTTACAGGCGGTCTTGGTATTGTTGGTCGTATCAGAGGAATTGAACGTGCTCCTTTTGGTGCATTGTTCCCTGTTAAGACAGGTGTTGCGCTTCTTGCTGATTCTGGAGCAAATGTTGATTGTAGATCAAGTCATTTGGTTCAGTTTGCCAAGATGGGTAGCATTTATATGGAAAAGGTTATTGGTATCAAGAATCCTCGTGTAGCTATCGTAAATGTAGGTGCTGAGGAAGAAAAGGGTAACGCTCTTGTTAAAGAGACAATGCCTTTACTTAAAGCATGTGAGGATATTAATTTCATCGGAAGTATTGAGGCTAGAAATATACCTAATGGCGATGCGGATGTAATTATCTGTGATGGTTTTGTAGGTAATGTAATCCTTAAATTATACGAAGGTTTAGCAAGCACTCTTGTTAGCGTAATTAAGGGCGGTCTTATGAGTACCCTTAGATCTAAAATTGGAGCAGTGCTAGCACTCCCAGCTTTAAAGAAGACTTTAAAAGCCTTTGATGCCACAGAGTATGGCGGAGCACCTTTACTTGGGTTAAAGGGGCTTGTTGTTAAGACTCATGGCAGTGCAAAGGCGGGCGAGGTTCGCAACACTATTTTCCAGTGTGAGACATTTAAAGCGCAGAGAATTAATGAGCTTATTAGAGAAAATATTGTTATAGAAAAAACAAAGGAGGATTAAAAATGGAATTCGATTTATTGAAAGAAATTATTGCAGAGGTTTTAAATGTAGACGCTGCAGAAATTACAACTGAAACAACTTTTGTTGATGACTTAGGAGCTGATTCACTAGATGTATTCCAGATTATCATGGGTGTTGAAGAAAAGCTTAACATCGAAGTTGATACAGAGGCTGCTGAAAAGCTTTCTACTGTAGGTGATGCTGTAGAGCTCATCAAAAAGACAGTTGCTGAAAAATAATTACAGTTTGAAAGCATCCAGCTTTTCTGGATGCTTTCTTAAACTCAAAAGAATGGAGATAATACGATTGAATAAGGATTTAAAAGATTTTCAAAAGATTATCGGATATGAGTTTAGAGACGAAAGCTTACTCCGACAAGCGCTTACACATAGTTCTTATGCTAATGAGCATCATATGCCTAAATTAAGCGATAACGAACGTCTTGAATTTTTAGGTGATGCAGTGCTTGAGATTGTGTCTAGTGAGTTTTTGTATCTAAATTATACCGACTTAAATGAAGGTAAATTATCACGTCTTAGAGCAAGTATAGTATGTGAACCTACTCTTGCTTATATTTGTAAGGAGATTAATCTTGGTGATTTTGTTCTCCTTTCTAAAGGAGAGGATATGACTGGTGGTAGAACCAGAAAATCTATTCTTTCTGACGCTTTTGAGGCTACAATTGGAGCTATTTTTTTAGATGGCGGTATGGAGCCTGCTTCTGAATATATTCATAGATTTGTTTTAAATGATATTGAACATAAACAGCTATTCTATGATAGCAAGACAAGTCTGCAGGAGGTTGTGCAGGCAAGATTTAAAGAGCCTTTGACATATAATTTAGTGTCAGAGTCAGGACCTGATCACGCCAAGGAGTTTAAAGTAGAGGCTGTAGTTGGAGATAAAGTCCTTGGAACAGGTGTAGGACACACCAAAAAGGCTGCTGAACAGGAAGCTGCATATGAAGGGTTAATGCTGCTTCACAAAGAAGAATCTATAAAAATTATTTAGGGAGAAATAGATGTATCTTAAGAGTATTGAGTTATATGGATTTAAATCATTTGCTCATAAAATGAAGTTTGAATTTCACAACGGTATTACTGGTATCGTAGGACCTAATGGTTCTGGTAAGAGTAATGTTGCAGATGCTGTTCGTTGGGTTTTAGGTGAGCAGTCTGCAAAGCAGCTTCGTGGTGCCAGTATGCAGGATGTAATTTTCGCCGGTACTGAGGCTAGAAAACCATTATCTTATGCATACGTAGCTCTTACCATGGATAATTCCGACCATGTTTTGCCTGTTGATTATGAAGAGGTTACAATTGCAAGACGAGTTTATCGTTCTGGTGAAAGTGAGTATCTTTTAAATGGAACACCATGTCGATTAAAGGATGTTTCAGAGCTTTTCTATGACACTGGTGTAGGTAAAGAAGGTTATTCAATTATCGGACAGGGTCAGATTGAAAAGATTCTTTCTGGTAAGCCAGAGGATAGACGTGAGCTTTTTGATGAAGCTGTTGGTATCGTTAAGTTTAAAAAGAGAAAGGCTGCTTCTGTTAAAAAGCTTGAAAGTGAGCGTGAAAATCTTGTTCGTGTTAATGATATTTTATCTGAGCAGGAGCGTAGAATTGGTCCTCTTGAAAAGCAATCAGAGGATGCTAAGCAATACTTAAAATACAAAGAAGAATTAAAGAAAATTGATGTTAATTCTTTCATGCTTGAGGTTGATAGATTACAGGCTAATTTAGATGAGGTTGAAAAAAATGCTTCATTAGCCAGAGAGCATATGGAAGAAAGCAAGAATGCTCAGGAAGAGATTCGTACAAAATATGATTCTTTGGAAGAACAGATTAATGAGTTGGATGAACAGATTGAGACCCTTAAGAAAAATCAATCTGATTCAACATTGATGAAGGGTAAGCTTGAGAATGAAATTGCTCTTTTAGAGGAGCAGATTCGTTCCGCTAATACTACTGATGAAAATCTTGCAACTCGTTTGGCTGAGATTGAGGCTGACAAAAAAGATAAGGAATCTAAGCTTGCTGAGTTTAAGACAGAGAAAGAAAATCTCGACAAGACATTAGATGAGGCTGTTGATCGTCTTACTCAGGTAAAGAATAATTATAGCGAGCTACAGACAGCTATTAATTCTAACAATGATAAGATTGAGCAGGATAATAAGGCAATTATGGAATTGCTTAATAACCGTGCTTCTATCAAGTCTAAAGAGCAGCGTCTTGAGACAATGCTTGAGCAAACTAACATCCGTAAGGCTAAATTAAATCAGCGTCTCTTAGAGCGTAAAACCCGTGAAGAGGATTTAGATGTTGCTGTTTCTCTTGCTGAGGATGATTTTAAGAATGCTCAGAGCCTGTTAATTGAGTTACAGGATAAAGAAAAAGAGTTTGCAGAGAAAATAACTGAGTGGAAGAAAAAGGCTCGTGAAAATAGCGAAGCTCTCCAGCTTAAAAAGGATGAGTTCGCCCGTGTTCAAACACGTTTAGAGTCAATTAAAAATATCGCTGAAAGATATGAAGGCTATGGTAACTCTACTCGTAAAATAATGGAGCAAAAGGGCAAAATTGACGGCATCGAAGGTGTTGTTTCCGACCTTATCCATGTAGAAAAGAAATATGAGATGGCTATTGAAACAGCTTTAGGTGGTAACATTCAAAATATTGTTACTGCTGATGAAGCCTGTGCAAAGAAGCTTATCAATTACTTAAAGGAAAATAAGCTTGGTAGAGCTACATTCCTTCCTTTAACATCTGTAGATGGTAGAGGTAACTTTAAAAAGACAGAAGTTTTATCTGAAAAAGGTGTACTTGGTCTGGCGTCAGAGCTTATTGAATGTGACAGCAAATTTGACGGTGTTGTAGCATATCTTCTTGGCCGTGTTGTTGTAACAGATCATATTGATTCTGCGATTGCTCTTGCAAAGAAGAATAATTACAGCATTCATATTGTTACATTAGATGGTGAGTATTTGGCGCCAGGTGGTTCTATGGCTGGTGGTCACTTCAAGAATAAATCAAATCTTCTTGGTAGAAATCGAGAAATCGAAGAGCTAGAAGAGAAGCTTGATGTTATTTCAAAGGAGATGGATGAGCTCAAGAACCGTGATGGTGATATTGAGGCTGCTGTAGCTCTTCTTGAAAGCGATAGAGAAGAAAACACAACTAAGTTAAATGAGGCTGCTATTGCTCTTAATACAGCTAAGTTAGGTCTTGATAGAGCTAACGAGCAAAAGAAAGAAAGTCTTACAGCATACGAAGGTCTTTCTAAGGAAAGTGAAGAACTTGAGGCTCAGCTTACTGAAATTGCTGCTGGCAAGAAAGAAATCGAATTTGAAAAGAATGAATCTGAGGCTAAGGAAGAAGAACTTAAAGCTGAGATTCAAAAGCTTTCAGACGAAGTTGATGAGAAGACTTATATGGAGACTTCTGTCAATAGAACTATGTCTGAAGTTCAGATTGAGGAAGCAAATGCCCGTCAGAAGGTTGAGTTTGTTCAGCAGAATATTGATCGTGTAATTTCTGAAATAGAAAAATGCGATAGCGATATTGCTACAATTAATGAAAGTGCTAAATCCACAAAGGAAGAGACTGAGCTTAAAAAGCAGAGAATCGAAGAGGTTAAAAGTACTATTTCTGCATCAGATGAATCCTTTGGAAAGCTTGAGGAAGAAATTAAAGAGGCCATCGAAAAGCGAGAGGGTCTTAATAATTCTCATAAGAATTTCTTCGAGCAAAGACAGGAAATTTCAGATAGAATTTCTGAACTTGATAAGGAAATATATCGTCTTGATTCTCAGAGAGATAAAATTAACGATGCTATTTCATATCAGAATAATTACATGTGGAATGAGTATGAGCTTACATACCATTCAGCGGAGGAATTAAAAGATCCAGAGCTTAACGATTTGGATCAGATGAAGAAGGATGCTTCTAAGATTAAAAATGCAATCCGCGCAATGGGCAATGTTAACGTTAATGCTATTGAAGAGTTTAAAGAGCTATCAGAACGCTACAATTTCTTAAAGGGTCAGCATGATGACTTAGTAGAGGCAGAGGCTTCACTTGTAAGAATCATCGATGAGCTTGATGAGGGTATGAGAAAGCAGTTTGCTGAAGGTTTCAAAGATATTCAAGCTCAGTTTGATAAGTCATTTAAAGAATTATTTGGCGGTGGTCATGGTACATTAGAGCTTGTTGATAGTGAGGATCTTCTTGAGACAGGTATTATTATTAACGCTCAGCCACCAGGAAAGAAGCTTATCAATATGATGCAGATGTCAGGTGGTGAGAAATCACTTACAGCAATTGCGTTATTGTTTGCTATTCAGAATCTTAAACCATCACCATTCTGTCTCTTAGACGAGATTGAGGCGGCTCTTGATGATGCCAATGTAGATCGTTTCGCAAACTATTTACATAAGCTTACAAAGAATACTCAGTTCATTGTTATTACTCACCGTCGTGGAACAATGAACGCTGCAGACAGATTGTTTGGTATTACAATGCAGGAAAAGGGTGTATCTGCTCTTGTTTCTGTAAATCTTATTGAATCACAGTTGGATGACTAATTATGGCAGAAAAAGTTAGCTTCTGGCAGCGCCTGATTAAAGGCCTGACCAAGACAAGAGATAATTTTATAAAGTCTATGGACTATATCTTTAATGGTTTTACAAACATTGATGAGGACTTCTACGAGGAATTGGAAGAAGTCCTTATCATGGGAGATATAGGCGTTAGAACAACAGAAACTATATTGGATGATTTGAGAGATGCTGTTAAAAAAGAACACATCAAGGAACCATCTGAGTGTAAGGCTTTTTTAATTAATGAAATCAAAGAGCAAATGGCTCTTGGTGAGGCAGCCTTTGATTTTGAAAAGAAGACTTCTGTTGTTCTTGTTATAGGTGTAAATGGTGTTGGAAAAACTACTACTATAGGAAAACTTGCTGGAAAGCTTAAGGCAAATGGTAAAAAGGTTATGGTGGCTGGCGCTGACACATTTAGAGCCGCAGCTTCTGACCAGTTAAAAGAATGGGCTGATAGAGCAGGAGTAGATTTTGTTGGCGGACCCGAAGGTTCTGACCCAGCTGCTGTTGTTTATGATGCTGTTCATGCAGCCAAAGCCCGTGGTGTCGATGTGCTTTTAGTAGATACAGCTGGTCGTTTACACAATAAAAAGAATCTTATGAATGAGCTTTCTAAGATCAACAACACAATCTCAAAGGAATTTCCAGAGGCATACCGCGAAACACTTATTGTTTTAGACGGCACAACAGGCCAGAATGCACTTGTACAAGCTAAGGAATTTTCAGAGGTTACAGATATATCTGGTATTGTTCTTACTAAATTAGACGGAACTGCAAAAGGAGGTATTGCAATTGCAATACAATCTGAGTTAAAATTGCCAGTAAAATATATTGGTGTTGGAGAAACAATTGATGACTTAGAGAAGTTCAACGCAGATGAGTTTGTTGACGCTCTGTTCTACGTTGGATAGCAGGGAGAGAAAAATGCTTACATTGGACAAATTTGAAGAGGCTTCAAAAATCGTTACAGAGGTAACACACGAGACAAAACTAGTTTACAGTGATTATTTTAGTGAAAAAAGCGGCAATATGGTTTATCTTAAGCCAGAAAATATGCAGCTTACTGGAGCGTACAAACTCCGTGGCGCTTACTATAAAATAAGCACATTAACAGATGATGAAAGAGCAAAGGGTCTTATTACTGCTTCTGCAGGTAACCACGCTCAGGGTGTAGCATATGCAGCTAGTAAATATGGTGTTAAAGCTACAATTGTTATGCCTACAACAACACCACTCATTAAGGTTAATAGAACCAAGAGCTATGGTGCTGATGTAGTTTTATATGGTGATGTTTATGATGAGGCTTGTGAACATGCATATAAGCTTGCTGATGAGCATGGCTATACATTTATTCATCCATTTGACGATTTAGCAGTTGCAACCGGTCAGGGAACAATTGCAATGGAGATTTTCAAAGAACTTCCACTTGTAGAATATATTCTTGTTCCAATTGGTGGTGGCGGACTTGCAACAGGTGTTTCAACCTTAGCCAAGCTTCTTAATCCAAAGATTAAGGTTATCGGTGTTGAACCAAGCGGCGCTGCTTCATTAAAGGAATCATTCGCAAAGGGAGAGGTTAGTACACTTGCTTCTGTAAATACAATTGCAGATGGTACTGCTGTTAAGACTCCTGGAACAAAGATTTTCCCATACCTACAACAGAATATTGATGAGATTATTACAGTAGATGATGACGAGCTTATCGTTGCATTCCTTGATATGGTAGAGAATCATAAAATGGTTGTAGAAAACTCAGGTCTTCTTACAGTAGCAGCTTTAAATCATTTAGGATTTAAAGACAAACGTGTTGTATCGGTACTTTCAGGTGGTAATATGGATGTTATTACAATGTCATCTGTTGTACAGCAGGGTCTTATCTTTAGAGATAGAATCTTTACAGTATCGGTACTTCTTCCAGATAAGCCAGGTATGCTTGCAAAGGTTTCACAGCTTATTGCAGACCAGCAGGGTAATGTAATTAAGCTTGAGCATAACCAGTTTGTTACAACAAATCGTTCTGCTGCTGTTGAGCTTCGAATTACACTTGAGGCATTTGGAACTGATCATAAAGAGCAGATTTTAAAGGCCTTAGATGAGGGCGGTTACAAGCCTAAGCTTGTTAGAACTTCTTTATAATTAAATAATTTGGAGGTGTAAAGTATAAATGCTTGACACCTCTTTTTTATTATAGTATATTATTACATGTCGCAAAAAGGAGAGATATGGAAGATAAGATTAAATCAGGATATTTATATGATTTCTACGGCGAATTACTTACTGAGCATCAGCGCAGTGTCTATGAAATGAGCATAAATGATGATTTATCTTTATCAGAGATTGCTGATACGCTTTCGGTATCTCGTCAAGCGGTTCATGATATTTTAAAGAGATGTGATAAGCTTTTACAGGATTATGAAGCTAGATTGCATCTGGTTGAAAAGTTTATGAATATTCGAGAGGATGTCATTCGAATTAATGATTTGACATCAGGGAATGCAGATGAAGCTACTTTAGCAGAGATTTCCCGTTTATCTCAGTTGATTTTAGAGGAATTGTAATTATATGGCTTTCGATTCACTTTCAGAAAAGCTTCAAGGGGTTTTTAAGAACCTCAGAAGTAAAGGTCGTCTTTCAGAGGCAGATGTTAAGGCTGCTTTAAAGGAAGTTAAGATGGCATTACTTGAAGCAGATGTTAACTTTAAGGTTGTTAAGCAATTTACAAATACAGTTACAGAACGCGCTATCGGTTCGGATGTAATGAATGGTCTTAATCCTGGACAGATGGTTATTAAGATTGTTAACGAAGAACTTGTTAATTTAATGGGTTCTGATGTTAAAGATATTACCTTTGGCACAGGTGGAGCAATCACAACTATTATGATGGTTGGTCTTCAGGGTGCTGGTAAAACAACCACCACTGCAAAGCTTGCTGGAAAAGTTAAGCAGCGCGGTAAGAAACCACTTTTGGTTGCTTGCGATATTTATCGTCCAGCTGCTATTGAACAGCTCCAGATTAACGGTAAGAAGCAAGAGGTTGAGGTTTTCTCTTTAGGAGATAAAGAAAAGCCTGTTAAAATTGCTAAAGCAGCAATGGATTATGCTAAGAAGAACGGCTTTGATGTAGTTATTTTCGATACAGCTGGTCGTCTTCATATAGATGAGGATATGATGGATGAGCTTGCTTCAATTAAGAACAGCGTTGATATCCTCAATACAATTTTAGTAGTTGATGCCATGACAGGTCAGGATGCAGTCAATGTTTCTAGTACTTTTGATGAAAAGATTGGTATCGATGGTGTTATCATCACAAAGCTTGATGGTGATACAAGAGGCGGTGCAGCTCTTTCAATTAAGGCTGTTACAGGAAAGCCTATTCTTTACGCTGGTATGGGCGAAAAGCTTTCAGATTTAGAGCAGTTCCATCCAGACAGAATGGCAAGTCGAATCCTTGGAATGGGTGATGTTCTTTCACTTATTGAAAAGGCTGAGGCAGAAATTGATAAGGATGCAGCTTTGCAGCTTTCAAAAAAGGTTAAAAAAGCTTCCTTTGATTTCAATGATTATCTTACATCTATGGAGCAAATGAAAAAGCTTGGTGGACTTACATCAATTCTTGGAATGATGCCAGGAATTAACGCAAGTCAGATGGCGCAGATTGAGGGTGCTGTAGATGATAAAAAACTAGCTCACACTGAGGCAATCATTCTTTCAATGACACCAGCCGAGCGTGAGAATCCAAAATTACTAAATCCTAGCAGAAAGCACAGAATTGCTGCTGGAGCTGGTTTAGATATAGCAGAGGTTAATCGTTTCATTAAGCAGTTTGAGCAATCAAAGAAAATGATGAAACAGATGCCAAATATGATGGGCAAGGGAAGACGTGGAATGCGTTTTCCATTCTAGCCAAAGACCATTTAGTATTTAATATTTAGGAGGAATTAAAAATGGCAGTAAAGATTAGATTAAAGAGAATGGGTCAGAAGAAGAGACCAATTTACAGAATCGTTGTAGCAGACGCTAGAGCACCACGTGATGGTAGAAACATCGATGAGATCGGTACATACGATCCAAATCAGGAGCCAGCAGCAGTTGCAGTAGATGCTGAGGCAGCTAAGAAGTGGATTGCTAATGGTGCAAAGCCAACAGAAACAGTTGCAAGACTTTTCAAGCAGGCAGGCGTTCAGTAAACATCTCGAAAGGAAGAGGATAGTGATGAAAGAATTAGTTGAAGTAATTGCTAAGTCACTTGTAGATAATCCTGATGAGGTTGTAGTATCTGAGAAGGAAGATGCTAAGGCTATCGTTGTTGAGCTTCGCGTTGCTCCATCTGATATGGGTAAGGTTATTGGAAAGCAAGGCAGAATTGCTAAAGCTATTCGTGCAGTTGTTAAGGCTGCAGCCTCAAAGATTGACAAGAAGGTTATCGTTGATATTATAGACGTTGACTAAATTATTCTGGCCTGATTTTTTAATCAGGCCTTTTTTTATAGGAGAACAGATTTGGAAGAATTATATCAAGTTGGATCTATTACTCAAACACATGGTATTCGTGGAGAGGTAAAGGTTTTCCCTCTTACAGATGATATTTCCCGCTTTAAAAACATGAAAAACTTACTTCTTGACGGCGGTAAGGATGGTTATATCAATCTTGAGGTGGAAAATGTTCGTCCACAAAAAAATCTTGTAATTCTTAAATTCAAAGGCATAGATAACATCAATGATATTGAAAAATATAAGGGTAAAGGCCTTTATGTTACAAAGGAAAACAGAGTTAAGCTTAAGAAGGATGAGTATTTCATAGCTGATTTAATAGGCTGTTTCGTTTATCTTGATACAGATCCAGATAATGTCTTTGGTACTATTTCAGATGTAATGGAAACTGGTGCCAATGATGTTTACGAAATCAGCTTGGAAAAAGGTGGCACTGTTTTAGTTCCTGCAATTAAAGACTGCGTTTTATCTGTAGATGTTGAAGAACGCAGAATTGATATTCACTTGTTAGAAGGATTAATGGATTAATTATGAAGTTTTATATACTTACGCTATTTCCTGAAATGATTGAGGGTACTCTTAATACTAGTATACTTGGTAGGGCAAGCAAAGCAGGTTCTATTTCTTTTGAAGCTATCAATATTCGAGATTTCACATTAGACAAGCATAAAAAAGTTGATGATTATCCTTATGGTGGCGGAGCTGGTATGGTTATGCAGGCTCAGCCAATATATGATGCTTATCAATATGTATGTGAAAAGGCAGGTCATAAGGTTCACTGTATTTATCTTACCCCACAAGGGCAGCTATTTAAGCAACAGGATGCCAAAAATCTTGCTTTAAAAGAAGATATCTGCCTTCTTTGTGGTCATTATGAAGGTATAGATGAGCGTGTTTTAGAAGAAATTGTAGATGAATATTATTCAATCGGTGATTATGTCTTAACTGGTGGAGAATTACCATCTCTTGTAATGATAGATGCTATTTCAAGAATGGTGCCAGGAGTACTTACTAATTCTGAATCTGGAGAGGATGAATCTCTTGAGAATAATCTCTTGGAATATCCTCAGTATTCACGCCCAGAGGTTTGGAATGATAGAAGGGTTCCGCCGATTTTATTATCTGGTGACCACGCTAAAGTTGATGCATGGCGTCTTGAACAATCAATTGAGCGTACAAAAGCAAGAAGACCTGATTTATATGCTAAATATTTAGAAAATGAATGTTGAAATTCCTTTTCAACCATGTTACTATTAATGAGTTGCTAAAAGAAGAGATGGTCCGCTGTTATTCAATAGGGAATATCAAGAACGTCGCGAGTGTTTAGGAGGATTAAAATGAACGCAAACGAGATTATTAGAAACATTGAAGCTGCTGAGCTTAAGGCAGAAGTACCTGAGTTTCAGGTAGGTGATACTGTTAAGGTTTACGGCCGTATCGTTGAGGGTAACCGTACTCGTACACAGGTATTTGAGGGTACAGTTATTAAGAGACAGGGCGGCAGCAACCGTGAGACATTCACAGTTCGTAAGTCATCAAACGGTGTTGGTGTAGAAAAGACTTGGCCACTTCACAGCCCAAATGTTGAGAAGATCGAAGTAGTAAGAAAAGGTAAAGTTCGTAGAGCTAAGCTTTACTACCTCAGAGAGCTCACAGGTAAGAAGGCAAAGGTTAAAGAGAGAATCTAATCTCGAAAGTTCGAACAGTCGCATGTTTTGCGACTGTTCTTTATTTTTAGGGTAAAATGCGGTATATTTATACTAAAGATTAAAAGGAAAATTTGTATGCTTTTATCAAATATTAATTTGTTTAGTAGATTTACGCATCGTCGAAATGACGGACTTAATTTTAATAGACGCAGAAAGAAGATTAATTTCGATAAACTGAAGGTTGTTTTTATTTTTGCATTGGAAGTAGCTATTACTGTAAGTTTGGCTTATGGTGTAGTTGAAGCCTTTGGAAAACAGGTAGAATGTTCTAATGCATCTATGGAGCCTACTTATCAAACAACCGATATATTACTTATAAATACTATTGTTTATAAGCTTGGTAAACCAAAGGCTGGAGATGTTATTGCATTTAAGCCAAAATCAAATGTTAATGCAAGCTTTAGTGTTAAGAGAATCATCGCTACACCTGGTGATACCATTTATATAAACAATGGTCGTATTTATTTAAACGACGAATTGTACAAAGAGAATTTGGATGTAGAACGAATCGACAATCCTGGTATTGCCGCTACACCTATTACTCTTTTAGATGATCAATATTTTGTGCTAGGAGATAATCGTAATTCTTCTGAAGATTCAAGATATGAGAGCGTCGGCTTTGTTTCTAGCGAGGATATTTTAGGTAAGGTTTGGGCTAAATATCCTTTCTAAATTAATCAACATTTATATGAGGTGAATATGGAATTTCAGTGGTATCCAGGTCATATGACTAAAGCTAAACGTCAGATGCAAGAGGATATAAAGCTTATTGATTTAGTTATTGAGGTTATTGATGCGAGATGTCCTATTTCAAGTAGGAATCCTGATATCAATGGTCTTGCAAATGGCAAGCTTAGACTTGTTTTACTTAATAAGTCTGATTTGGCTGATAAATCAGCTAATCAGAAATGGATAGCATATTTTAAGAGTCAGGGATTCTATTGTGTTGAACTTGATTCTAGAGATAGAAAAAATATGAAAGGTGTTCAGGCTACATTAGATGAGGTCTGTGCAGCCAAGTTTGAAAGAGATAGAAAAAGAGGCATAAAGAATCGTCCAGTTAGAGCAATGGTTGTTGGAATTCCTAATGTTGGAAAATCAACATTTATTAATTCCTTTGCTGGTCGAGCTGTTGCTAAAACAGGAAATAAGCCTGGCGTTACCAAGGGTAAGCAATGGATAAAGCTTAATAAGTCAGTTGAATTGCTGGATACACCTGGTATTCTATGGCCAAAGTTCGAAGATAATACTGTTGGATTACATCTTGCATTTATAGGTTCTATTAATGATGCAATAGTAGAAACTAGAGAGCTTGCTTTGGAACTTGCAGATTTTCTTAAAGAAAACTATCCAGGTGTGATGAATGCCAGATATGATGTTAATGAAGATGCTTTAAATCATGAAATCATAACAGACATTGCTTCTAAAAGAAATTTTGTTAAAAAAGGTTCAGAACTTGATTATGACAAGGCTTCAGCTGTCTTAATTGATGAATTTAGAAATGGAAATCTTGGAAATATATCACTTGAAAGGCCATAAATCATGAAGGTTATCGACTTTAACGAGGAAGAAGAGCAAATTAAAAGAGATATCGAAAGGGCAAGACGCAACATGTCTAATGTTGAAGATTTGTCGGATTTCGGTAATGATTCAAAGAAAAAGGATAATGAAGAAGAGGCTGAAGGTTCACTCTTAAAAGAAGTTATCAGCGTAATTATTAATGTTCTCATCTGTTTTGTGGTGGTATTTCTTATCACTCACTTTGTAGGACAAAGAACTGTCGTTAGTGGTTCTTCGATGGAGGATACTTTATCAGATGGAGATAATCTTATTGTAGATAAAATAAGTTATCGTTTCCATGAACCAGAGCGTTTTGATGTAGTTGTTTTTCCACCATATACTGAGGAAGAAAACACTTATTACATTAAACGAATTATAGGATTACCTGGTGAAGTGGTTCGTATCGATAATGATGGAATCATCTATATTAATGGAGAGCCTTTAATTGAATCCTATGGAACTGAAACTATAATCAGTCCTTACGATGCCAAAGATGATATATTGCTTGGACCGGATGAATATTTTGTTCTAGGTGATAATCGTAATAATAGTACTGATTCAAGAATTATTGGTAGTATTAAGAAACAGGATATTGTAGGCCGTGCATGGTTAAGAATGTATCCTTTTAACGAATTTGGACTTGTAGAAAAGATTGATTAATATGAGCGAGAAAAAGATTTCAGAAATCCAGCAGGAATACAAACAAATAGATACAAATGAGCTACCAAGCTTTATTGCGGAATACATTAATGATGGAAGACCTGGTGTTTCCAAAATCATTGGTGTAGCCCAAAAGAGAATGGAAAAGCTAAGAATTGAATGTGAACGTATTGAGAAGTTAAAGGAATACGAAAAAAATCTTTGGACGGATTACGAATATATTGGTGGCATTGATGAAGTTGGACGAGGCCCTCTGGCAGGTCCAGTAGTTGCTGCTTGTGTTATTTTGCCAAAGGATTGCAGCATTCTTTATATTAATGATTCCAAAAAGCTTTCTGCTGCAAAACGAGAAGAATTATACGACACAATTATGAAGGAAGCAGTTTCTGTTTCTATAGGTGTTGTATCAGAGGCTCGCATAGATGAAATCAATATCTTGCAGGCTACATATGAAGCTATGAGACAAGCTATTTCTGAGGCAAAGGTTGAGCCTCAGGTTTTGTTAAATGATGCAGTTACTATTCCTGGTGTGCAAATAAAGCAGGTTCCTATAATTAAAGGTGATGCAAAGTCAATTTCTATAGGAGCAGCCAGCATTATTGCAAAGGTAACTAGAGATAGAATGATGGTTGAATACGAAAATATTTATCCTGAATACCATTTTGCATCAAATAAAGGATATGGAAGCGCTGAGCATATTGCTGCGCTTAAAGAATTTGGACCTTGCCCAATTCATAGAAGGTCTTTTATTGGAAATTTTGTTTAATTAGGTGAGCAATGAATATCAATACAGGATTGAACCCTTACAATTCAAATTTTGCGAATAGTGTTGATCGCACCAAAATGAGTCAAGGCCAGACATTAACTGGTTCTATCACCGATTCATTAAAAGAAGGTGAGGTCTTTGAAGGTTCTGTAAATTCTGTTGATAATGGTAAAGTTACAATTGGTCTTGCTAACGGTCAGACTATGACAGCCAGACTTGACGAAGGAGTTAGTATTACTCCGGGTCAGTCTGTTTTCTTTGAAGTTAAAAGCAATGATGGAAATTTAGTGCAAATTCGTCCGGTTTCATTGACAGGTCTTGATGCAAATCCCACTCTTTTAAAGGCTCTTGACATGGCTAATCTTGCTGTTACAGAGCGTACAATCAACATGGTTAATTCTATGATGCAGAATTCCATGTCTATTAGTCCTGATAATCTTGCAAAAATGAATAGAGCAATGATTAACAATCCAGATGTGGAATTACAAACATTGGTTACAATGGCTAAGCATGATTTAAATCTTAGCCCGGATAATGTGACTATGTTTCAAAACTATGCCAATGATAAAGCTGTTATAACCGATAATTTTGATACTATTTCAGATATGATAACTGAGCTTATGACTTCAGATGAATTATCAAGTGGAGATGTTATATTCTTAAATAATTCATTAAAAGAAGTTTTTGTTCCAGAGGAAACAATATATCAGACCGTGGAAGCTTCTGTTACTGAGGCTGAGACAGTAAGCATAGATGTTGAAATTGTAGGCAATGAAAATATTCCTAACAAGGAATTGCTTACTAATAATCCATCTGTAATTAAGCAAGATGGAATAATCCAAACTGAAGGTCAGATAAATTTAGGTGACAAAGCTGCTATAGCTCAAAATGGGATTACAGGGGCTACTGCTGCTGGAACAGAGGAAGTTGCAGAAGTAGTAATTAATGATAACGAAAATAGTGCTGTTCCTGAAACTGTTACATCTCAGGAATTAGGAACCAATTTAATTAATAATTTTGCTTCCGAAAAACAAATTCAGTCCTTCAATACAATTTTGAATACTTTGCCAGATTTTCCAAAGGATAATTTGCAGTTATTCAGTGAGGATGGAACGCTAAAAGCTGATGCTGATGTTAAGCAAGTTTTTAAAGAAATCACTAATTATTTTAACGAACATCCAGATATCCCTAAAGAAACATTAAATGATATTATTAGAGAACCTTTGTACAAAGGCCTTGTTAAAAATATCATTTCTAATAGTTTTGCTTTGGAGCCAAAGGATGTTACAAAGGCAGGAGAGCTTTCAAAGCTGTATGAGAGAGCTTTAAAGCAAACTGAAGCTTTAGAAAAGCTTGTGGCTAATTTTAATTCTAAAGCTGCTGAAACAATTAAGAACCAAGTTTCAGAAATAAAGCAGAATATCAATTTCATGAATTCTGCAAATGAAATGTATAATTTTGTTCAGATTCCTCTTAAGATGTACAATCAGAATACTGATAGTATGTTGTATGTAAGGCAAAATAAAAAAAGCTCTTATGAGGCTGGAGAAGAAATAACAGCATTTCTTCATTTTGATATGGAGTATTTAGGGCCTACAGATATTTTTATTAGTTTGAAAGAAACAAACGTGGGCTGTAAATGGAATTTGGCCAATGAAGAATCTATGAATCTCATAGAAGAGAATTTAGATTTATTAACAGAGAGACTTTCTAAAAAGGGATTCAATCTTAAATCTGAGGTTGTTTGTGGAGAGCCTAAGTCAAGCTTTGTTGAGGACTTTTGGGGTGAGGCGGCACCATCTACAGAGACTTCTTCAGATGGTTTAGTTCACAGATATAGCTTTGATATGAGGGCATAATAATGGCAGAAGAAAAGCATATAGATAAAAACAAAACTGCTGTAGCCTTATCCTATGAAGCTGGAGACGATGCCCCTAAAATTTTGGCATCAGGTAAAGGCTATGTTGCAAATCAAATTATAGAAGAAGCAAAAAAGGCTGATGTTCCTTTTTACCAGGATAACGAATTAGCACAGACACTTAGTAAGCTTAATATTGGAGATGCTATTCCTCCAGAACTATATGAGGTTGTTGCAGAAATTCTTGTTTTTGTTAACGACATGGAAAAGATTAAGTCTAAGTTGAGATAGAATTGAGGTATTTATTGAATTATAGGCGTCAAGGAAATGATTTTGAAAAGCTTGCAGCTAATTATTTAAAAGAGCAAGGAATTTCAATTTTACAACTTAACTTTTATTGTAAAATGGGTGAAGTTGATATCATTGCTAAAGATGAAAATTATCTGGTTTTCGTTGAGGTTAAATATCGTAAATCAGCAGCTAAGGGTTCTGCAGTTGAAGCAGTTGGCTTTAACAAAATGAGGAAGATTTCTCGAGTTGCTGATTATTATATGTATAGTCATCATTTAAGTGGTGATTGCAGTGTTAGATTTGATGTTGTTGCAATTGAGGAAGGACATTTAAGGCATTATAAAAATGCTTTTGAGTATATACCGGTATGTTAAATTCAAGTCATAAAATTGCCCAGGTAACTGAGGGAAGCCCAGCTGAAAAGGCTGGATTAATTCCTGGGGATATAATTACAAAAATTAATAATACCCAGCTTGTAGATATATTTGATTATCATTATTATTCGGATGATGCAGATATTACTGTTGAGCTTTTACATGAAGACGGCACTACTTCAACTATTTTAGTTGAAAAAGAAGAGGGGGAGGATTTAGGCGTAATTTTCTGTAATGGACTTATGGATGATTACAAATCCTGCTCAAATAAGTGCGCGTTTTGTTTTATCGATCAGATGCCTCCAGGCATGAGAGAGACTTTGTATTTCAAGGATGATGATACACGTTTATCATTCCTTCAGGGAAATTATGTAACTCTTACAAATATGAAAATGGCTGATTTAGACAGAATCATTGCCTATAAGCTAGGACCAATTAACATTTCAGTTCATGCAACTAATCCAGAGCTTAGAGTAAAGCTTTTGCATAATAGATTCGCTGGTGATATTCTTGAGAAAATTAAAAAGCTTTATGATGCTGAAATTCCTATGAATGCTCAAGTTGTTGCCTGTCCTGGATTAAATGACGGCGAAGAGCTTGATAGAACTATTTCTGATTTGCTTCAATTTGCTCCAGTTATGAGTTCTATGTCTGTAGTTCCTGTTGGTGTTACAAAGTTTAGGGATGGACTATTTCCACTTAAGACATACACTTCAGAAGAAGCAGGAAAAGTAATTGATCAAATTGAGAATTGGCAATCTATTGCTATGGAGCGTTTTGGCAATCACTTTGTTCAAGCCTCAGACGAATGGTATATTTTAGCAGGCAGACCGCTTCCTGAAGCGGATAATTACGATGGATTTATTCAGCTTGAAAATGGCGTGGGAATGCTTCGTCTTTTAAAAGAAGAAGTTCTTGATGCCTTAGAGGATATTAAAAAGCCTATATTTATGAAAAGGCGACATGTAACTATTGCGACAGGTAAGCTTGCGGCGCCTTTTATGAAGGAACTTTCAGATATAATCACTGAGAAATTTAATAAAGTAACTGTGAATGTAATTACAATTACTAATGATTTCTTTGGTGAAGAAATTACAGTTTCAGGATTGATTACTGGACAGGATTTGATTGCCCAGTTGAAGGATAAGGAACTTGGAGATGCGTTGCTTTTATCTTGTACAATGCTTCGTTCTGGCGAAGAAGTATTTCTGGATGATATAACACTTCAAGAATTAGAGGAATCTTTACAAGTAAAAACCCGTATAGTACAATCAGACGGGCGTGACTTAGTTCTCGCCATTATAGGTAGATAATGAACCAAATTTTACGCTAACAACAATTAGATATTCTTTACTCGACAAACACGTCTCGTTCAGAATACTAATATGTTGTTATCTAAATTTGGTACTTTAAATAGAAGAATGGCGAATAAGTCATCTTAACGAATTTAGGAAAAGAGGTAATATATGTCAAGACCAGTAGTGGCCATTGTAGGCCGTCCAAATGTTGGTAAATCTACGCTTTTTAATGCACTTGCAGGAGAGCGTATTTCGATAGTTAAAGATACACCAGGTGTTACAAGAGATAGAATTTATGCTGATATTTCTTGGCTTAATTATGACTTTACAATGATAGATACAGGCGGTATCGAGCCTGATTCAAAGGATATTATTCTTTCACAGATGCGTGAGCAGGCTCAGATTGCCATCGATACAGCTGATGTAATTATTTTTCTTGTTGATGTTAAGCAAGGGTTACAGGATAGTGATTCAAAGGTTGCTGATATGCTTAGACGTAGCCATAAGCCTGTTGTACTTGTAGTTAACAAAGTAGATAGCTTTGAGCGTGATATGGCTGATGTTTATGAATTCTATAATCTTGGAATCGGTGATCCAATTGCAATTTCTGCATCTTCTAGATTAGGGTTTGGTGATATGCTTGATGTTGTTGTTAGCTATTTTCCAGAGCCAACAGGGGAGGATGAAGAGGATGACACTCCAAAGATTGCCGTTATTGGTAAGCCAAACGTTGGTAAGTCTTCTTTGATTAACAAGCTCTGTGGCGAGGAGCGTGTTATTGTATCTGATATTGCTGGAACAACTAGAGATGCTGTAGATACTAGAGTTCGGTACAATCATAAGGATTATATTTTCATCGATACAGCAGGATTACGTCGTAAGAGTAAAATTAAAGAGGATTTAGAGCGCTATTCCATTGTTAGAGCAGTTGCTTCAGTAGAGAAGTCCGATGTTGTTATCATTATGATTGATGCTACAGAGGGTGTTACAGAGCAGGATGCTAAAATTGCAGGTATTGCTCATGAGCGTGGAAAAGGTATAATTATTTGTGTAAACAAATGGGATGCCATTGAGAAAAATGATAAGACAATGAAGGAACACGAGACAAAAATTCGTCAGATTCTTTCATTTATGCCATATGCTTCAATTTTATTTATTTCAGTTAAGAGCGGTCAGCGTCTAGGAAAGATTTACGAGACAATCGATGCTGTAATTGAAAACAATTCAATGAGAATTGCTACCGGTGTGCTTAATGAAATTGTTACGGAAGCAGTTGCGCTCCAGCAGCCACCTTCTGACAAGGGTAAGAGACTTAAGATTTTCTATACTACACAGGTTGCTGTTAAACCACCTACATTTGTAATTTTCGTTAATGAGAAATACTTAATGCATTTTTCTTATGTTCGGTATTTAGAGAATCGAATCAGAGATGCCTTTGGATTTGAGGGTACATCTTTGAAATTTATAATTAGAGAGAGAAAGGAAAACGAATAATGAATATTGTGGGGAGAATACTGGCTGTAATAATTGGATATTGTTTTGGAATGGTGTTAATGGGTTATCTCATTGGCAAATCCAAGAATATTGATTTAACAAAGGTTGGTAGTGGAAATGTAGGTTCTACTAATACAATGCGTAATTTAGGTGTTCCTGCAGGTCTTATTACATTGCTTTGGGATTGCTTCAAATGTGTTGTTGCATGCTTTTTTGTATGGCTTACATTTGGACGTTTCGTAGAAAATGTAAATATTTATATGGTTTATGCAGGACTTGGAACAGTGCTTGGACATGACTTTCCATGTTATATGAAATTTAAGGGCGGCAAAGGTGTTGCTTCTACACTTGGTTTTATAATTGCATTATTCCCTGCCGGTGTTGCTATTCCAGCAGTTATTTTCATTACAATTGTGGCAATAACTCGTTATGTTTCCCTTGGATCAATTGTAGGTGTTATTTCTTTTGCTGTTGAAATGCTTGTGGCTTCACGTTTCGGTCTTCTTGATGCAAAGTATTCTTCTTCTGAGAAAGTAGAAGTTCTTGTAATTTGTTGCGCAGT
>JAILAV010000048.1 GCA_024681435.1 Pseudobutyrivibrio sp.
AAATAAAGTCCTCCAAATCCTTTTTGTGCTTATGAAGAGATTGAACTCCATTGTCGGCCTCAGCATAGCTAAAGCCAATTAATCCTCCTAAGCCTGCATTTGTTTCCATAACGTTTCTCCTTTCCGTCCCTTAGGACATAACAGTTTTTACTTTGCATATAATGCCATTATCTATGTAATATGCATCTCCGTACTCTAAACGCTTGCTGTTAGCTCTTACAAATGCCAGTGGAATTTCCACATTTCTAATTTGCTTCACATCCTCAAAAATCAGATGTGTTGCATTAGTTGCCAAATTCTTAATAATGTCTGGTGTCTTATAGCTAACAGGTACGTTCTCGGCATTGGAATGCATAATACAAGCTCTACAGCCCCTTAGTTTAGTAGTAATGATGTCGTACATCATCTGCGCCTGCTGATTCTTGGAAATGATATCAGTAGCGATAGGGGTATTAATTAGTACAACCAAGAACGGTTTCTCGTTCATGATTTCTGGGTTTGTAGCCATTTCGTCGTATCTGCTTCCGACTTCATCACACACCTCTTTAATTATTTCTACAATGTCTCCAGCGTTTATTGTGTACTTTTCAACTACACCAAGATCCTTTGCGGCTTCTAATTCCCTAGTAACGTCATCTACGATATAAACCTTTGTTGGTGCTATATTTTTGTAGTTTTCCATTGTGGCTAAGACAAACTTAATAAAGCTGTCACGTCCTAGTTCATTTTGACCATGAATCGATATCTGTGTGTTCCTCATAAATGGAAGGTATACCGGTTCAATTGATGTATAGCTAATTCCTGCTGGAATATTGTAGTTAGCAATATTTTCTTTTTGACTTCCGTAATGGTCATTGATGTATGCCTCATCAACCATATCTGGAATTGTTGGTATGCGTCTTGCATGGCTCTTGCCACATTTTTCATTAGTTTCACTAACGTATTTACGAATCAGTTCGATTCTATCTATCTCTCTCTTAGCATCAAATGCCAAGAATGTCTGGAACTCTCTAATTCCCCCATCCATGTTTATGATTGCTCTACCAGTTACATCATCTGGCTCTGTCCTACATCTATCAAACAGGCCTCCATACTGGCTTGAATCATTGCTGTAGAAACTAATCTTTTTACCAAAGTTTGTAAGAATCTTAAATCCTACTCCTGTAACTGTTGGGTTGGTTACAATCACTGAAACACCAACTGCTAATCCATCTCTACAGAAATTCAAGAAGGTCTCTTCCAGTTCATCGTAGGTAGAGCGGAATGCACTGTAGTTTTCCATGATTATTACCACTTGCTTAAAATCTTTGTATCCTGCTTCTCTGTATGCTGCAAAGGAGCTAAGACCCATTTCTGCAAATGCCTTTTGTCTCTCATCAATGATGCTTTCAATCATTCCCAAGAACTGTAACAACATGTTCTCATCTTTGATTGTGACCACACCGCCTACATAAGCTAAGCTTGAGAAATTCTTCAAAATCATGGAAGCAAAATCCAGGATGTATAATGATACTTCATCAACTCCATATCTCTCTGTTACGCTTCTAATGATTGACTGCATCAGGTTGGTTTTTCCAGTAAGGGATGAGCCAATAATGAAAGTGTTGCTTTCTGTAAGATTCAACCAAACATAATCCTGCACCTGATTTTCTGGGTCATCGTAAATACCGATTGGTACGCAAATTCCCTTGTTGTCATACGTCGCATTTGCGGTATCTGGTAATGGGATTACCTCCTCAAGTGGTGGAAGACATATTGGCGGAAGCTTTTCAATATGATGCTTCTCACAGAAATCTGATATATATCCAACCACTGCCTCAAGCTGAGTCATTGTGGATTCTTCTTTTTTAGGTTCCTGGTGGAAGAGAACTTGTCTCGTTCCATGAAGGTTTACTTGGGAAATTTCAAACTTACTTGTCTTATCAACGCTACCTACTCCAGATGGAGCACCGCTGTATGCTGATTGTAGTAGTTGGAAAATTTCATGGTTACCTACTTCCATGTAGCAGCGCCCTGGCTCTCTGATTTCTGCTGCAAGAGGTGATTTAAGGACTTCATTGGAATCTGCCTTATCCTGCACCTTCAAGCAAAGCTTGAATCTTGAGTTTGACCAAATCTGGTCATTTACCACACCGGATGGCTTTTGGGTTGCAAGTATCAGATGAACTCCAAGACTTCGTCCGATACGAGCAGCACTTATAAGCTCTTTCATGAATTCAGGCTGGTCACTTTTCAGCTCCGCAAACTCATCAACTATCAAAATCAAATGTGGTAGTGGCTCGTTTACCTGTCCCTTTTTGTATAAATCTATGTAGCTATCAATTGCGTTTACACCTGCCTGAGCAAATAGCCTCTGTCGCTTCATCAGCTCTGCCTTAATTGACATAAGTGAGCGGTTTACCTGCTTACCATCGATATTTGTGATAGCACCATTTAGGTGAGGCAAATCCTTAAACTGGTTTGCCATACCACCACCCTTAAAGTCGATGATGATAAATCCTACTTCGTATGGATGGAACTGAGTGCACATTGAAAGCACGTAGGTCTGCAAAAGCTCTGACTTACCAGCACCTGTTGTACCTGCCACCAATCCATGAGGTCCATGGCCTTTTTCGTGGATATCTAGCTTTACAAGATTTCCGGCGCTATCTACACCGATTGGAACCGCCATGGATTCAAATATTTCTGAGTTGTTCCAACGTATTCCTACGTTTAAATCGTATGCATTTAACACGTCATACATCTGGAAGAATGAAATATTTTTTGTAAGTGTGCTCTCAAGGCTTATCTCACTTACATGAACACATGCCAGCTTGATTGCTGCAGCCTTTGCCTGCTCCTTTGTTATCTCCTGATACTCAAAGCCCTGCATCTTTTCTGCATCCTCGGCACGCTGCAAGAAGCCCTTATTCATATCTCTATCCAGATAAATTACTTCATCACAATCTTCGTGAATTAACTCTTTGTACTCATCAAAGAATATGAATGTGAATCCAAGGTTCTTAGCATTATTTACGTATTTTGTAATTGGATGCTCCATAAGTTCCTTGGTTCGATACGCAAATACGATATAGTGAACGCTTTTATCTGCCTTGAATTCCTTTTCTCCTTCTCTGGCTGATAGCTCATTGTAAATGGCATCTAGGATTACCTTTTTACTGTCCTGGTCATACATGATATTTCTGCGACCAGCATCAGTAATATTTTTGAGCCATTTAATCCAGTAAAAATCGTTTACATCGTCATTGCTCATTAAGAAGTAGAACTTCACATCATCGTAATAATGCTGCCCTGCTATAGTAAGTATGATGTTTCGTGCCATGGCACAAAGCCTATCTCTCAAACCTATGATTCCCAAAGCGTTAATGCTATTGAGATGTAAAACTATAGGCATGTCAGCTATCTTTTCGTATTTCTCACTGAGCTCCTTTGGATAATTCATGAGGGGATCTTC
>JAILAV010000043.1 GCA_024681435.1 Pseudobutyrivibrio sp.
CTTGCAAGACTTGAAAAACGGAAAAGTCATCATGGTCATGGATGATGAGGAAAGAGAGAATGAAGGAGATTTCATCTGTGCAGCAGAGTTTGCAACAACAGAAAATGTAAATCTTATGGCATCAGTAGGCAAAGGGTTAATCTGCATGCCAATGAGCGAAGAACTTGCCATTAAGCTTGCTTTAGCACCAATGGTAAGTCATAACACAGACAATCATGAAACCGCATTTACGGTGTCTATTGATTATATAGACACCACCACAGGAATTTCAGCAGAAGAAAGAGGTCTTACTGCTCGAAGCTGCGTAAGAGATGATGTTACCCCTCTTGAATTTAGGAGACCTGGCCACATGTTTCCTCTTGTGGCAAAGCAGGGAGGTGTCATTGAGCGACAGGGCCATACCGAGGCGACGGTTGATTTGATGAAGCTTGCAGGCCTCAGACCTTGCGGTCTGTGCTGTGAGATTATGGCAGAAGACGGAAGCATGATGCGAGGGACCGAGCTTAGGGATTTGGCAGAAAAGCTGGGGATAACATTTATTACAATTCCAGATCTTGTGGAATATCGTAAAGTATACGACAAACTGGTGGAATGCGTCGCTATAGCAAAAATGCCAACACGATATGGGGAATTTATGGCTCATTGCTACATTAACAAAATCAACGGGGAGCATCATGTGGCGCTGGTGAAAGGTGACATCAGTGATGGTGAAAATGTCCTATGTCGTGTTCATTCGGAGTGCTTAACAGGTGATGTGTTTGGCTCAATGAGATGCGATTGCGGTCAGCAATTTGATGCCGCTATGAAGGCAATTTCAAAAGAGGAAAGAGGCGTGCTTTTGTATATGAGACAGGAAGGTAGGGGAATCGGTCTTGTAAATAAACTAAAGGCATATAAGCTTCAGGATGAAGGTATGGATACTTTGGATGCAAATATAGCGTTAGGGTTTCCAGGAGATTTAAGGGAATACTACACAGGCGCACAGATTTTAAGAGATTTGGGAATTCATTCCCTGGAGCTTCTTACAAATAATCCAGACAAGGTATATCAGCTAAAGGATTATGGTATGGAAATTTCAAGAAGAGTTCCAATAGAAATTGAAGCAAATAAATACGATATTTTCTATTTAAAAACTAAAAAAAGCCGCATGGGCCACATTTTGGAGGTAATGTAAAGATGAATATATATGAAGGAAAACTAGTATCTGAAGGTGTAAAGATTGGAATTGTAGTAGCAAGATTTAATGAGTTTATCACTTCTAAGCTTTTGAGCGGAGCCTTAGATGGTCTGAAGCGTGAGAATGTTAAGGATGAAGATATTGATGTTGCTTGGGTTCCTGGGGCGTTTGAAATTCCTCTTATTGCAAAGAAGATGGCTGAAAGCAAAAAATATGATGCAGTAATCTGTCTTGGAGCTGTAATTCGAGGAGCAACATCACATTATGATTACGTGTGCTCAGAGGTTTCAAAAGGTGTTGCACAGGTCAGTATGAAATCTGATATACCTGTCATGTTTGGAGTGCTTACAACAGATACAATTGAGCAGGCAGTAGAAAGAGCAGGCACAAAAGCCGGAAATAAAGGTTTTGAATGCGCTCAGGGTGCTATTGAAATGGTAAATTTAATCCGCGAAATGAAATAGCAGAAAATTTAATCTTTAACGCCTATTGACATTGAAAATCTAAATAATTATACTTTACTCAAATAAAGAAGGAGAACAGTCATGGCATTTTCATGTATGCTTAATAATCTCAATAATAACAATAATAATTCCGTGAATAATAATCAGGGGATTTAATTTTATTGTGTTGATGAGATTTGAAGATTGTTCAAATATGTAAGAATTAGAGGGCCTCATCAAGCGCAAGTTTGATGAGGCTTTTTTATGTGACAAGCACGGAAAGGAAGAACCTTCGGTTCCCGTGCTTGCACAGGTATCCAGCAAAGCTGGATACTATTTAAGAAAAAAGGAGAAAATACAATGAGCGTTAAAACAACAGATGTAAGAACTCTCTCTAGAAACTTCAAAGATTATGCTGATAAAGAAGTTACAGTTTCTGGTTGGGTTCGCAATATGCGTGATTCGAAGACATTCGGATTTTTAGTACTTGCAGATGGAACATTTTTCAATCCTGTACAGGTAGTTTTTAATCAGGATAAAATCGACAACTTTGATGAGGTTTGTCATTTAAACGTAGGTGCAGCAGTATACGTAACAGGTATCGTTACACTTACACCAGAGGCAAAGCAGCCATTTGAAATTCAGGCTACAAAGGTAGAAATCGAAGGAAAATCTACACCAGATTATCCAATTCAGCCAAAGAGACATACAATGGAATACCTTCGTACACAGACACATCTTCGTCCACGTACAAACACATTCCAGGCAGTATTTAGAGTTCGTTCTCTTTGTGCATATGCTATTCACAAGTTCTTCCAGGAGCGTGATTTCGTATATGTGCACACTCCACTTATTACAGGAAGTGACTGCGAGGGTGCAGGTGAGATGTTCCAGGTTACAACAATGGACCTTAACAACATCCCTAAGACAGAGGATGGCAAGGTTGATTTCTCACAGGATTTCTTTGGCCACGCTACAAACCTTACAGTTTCAGGTCAGTTAAATGGTGAGACTTATGCGCAGGCATTCAAGAACATCTACACATTTGGACCTACATTCCGTGCAGAAAACTCTAACACAACTCGTCACGCAGCTGAGTTCTGGATGATTGAGCCAGAAATCTCATTTGCTGATCTTGAGGATGATATGATTCTTGCTGAGGACATGATTAAGTTCGTTATCAACTACGTTCTTGAGCATGCTCCAGAGGAGATGGAGTTCTTCAACAATTTCATTGACAAGGGACTTCTCGATAGATTACGTCACGTTGCAACTTCTGACTTCGGCCGCATCACATACACAGATGCTGTTGCTGAGCTTGAGAAGCACAACGATGAGTTTGATTACAAGGTATCTTGGGGCTGCGATCTTCAGACAGAGCACGAGAGATATTTGACAGAAAAGATTTTCGGAAAGCCAGTATTCGTTACAGATTATCCAAAAGAAATCAAGGCTTTCTACATGAAGCTAAATCCAGATGGAAAGACTGTTGCAGCTATGGACTGCCTTGTTCCTGGTATCGGAGAAATCATCGGAGGCTCACAGCGTGAGGATGACTACGATGTACTTCTCAAGAGAATGCAGGAATGCGGGCTCAAGGAGGAAGACTATCAGTTCTACCTTGACCTTCGTAAATACGGTAGCTCTCGCCACGCAGGCTTCGGACTCGGTTTCGAACGCTGCGTAATGTACCTCACAGGCATGGGCAACATCCGCGATGTCATCCCATTCCCACGTACAGTAGGAAACTGCGACCTTTAATCCGTAATCATTTTCGATGAATGATTCATCTCAATGATTACTCACTTAATAACCTGGCCTGCTCGCGCTTGCAAAGGTTATGTGGTCGTCACGAGAACCATAGATGCTTATATGAGCCAGTAGTAGACAAGCTCTAATATTTCTGGAGCGAATCGTGTTAGATGAGCGAAGAA
>JAILAV010000097.1 GCA_024681435.1 Pseudobutyrivibrio sp.
ACAGAATGATGGTTTCGTTACAAAGATTTCTGAGTACATCACCAAGAAGGTAGCTGACAAGCTCACAGGTATGTGCAAGACAGAAAAGGAATCATACGAGAAATATTGGGACGATATCGCTCCATTCATCAAGTTTGGTTGTTTAAAGGATACAAAGTTCTGCGATAAGATGAATGACTACATCTTATTCAAGGATATAAATGATAAATACACTACACTTCCAGAGCTTCTTGTAAAGGACGAAGAGAAGGCTACAGATGAAAATGGTGCGGCAGTAGAGGCAGAGGTTGTTGATGAGCCAAAGGATGCTGATGAGAACAAGGCACCAGAGGATACTAGAAAGACAGTTTACTATGTAACAGATATTCAGCAGCAGTCTCAGTACATCAATATGTTCAAGGAGCAGGGACAGAATGCAGTTATTCTCGACCATGCTATTGATACTTCATTCATCACTCAGCTTGAGCAGCGCAATGAGAACTATAAGTTCTGTCGTATCGATGCAGATGTTACAGATACAATGGTTGAAGAGACATCAGAGGATGAGCTTAAGGCAGAGACAGAGACTCTTACAGATGTATTCCGTAAGGCACTTGGTAATGAAGGCCTCGAGGTTAAGGTAGAGAAGTTCAAGAATAAGGATCTTTCTTCTATGCTTACAGTATCAGAAGAGAGCCGTCGTATGCAGGATATGATGAAGATGTACGCTATGGGCGGCATGGATATGGGTATGTTTGGTTCTGCATCAGAGACACTTGTTCTTAATGCTAATAATGATTTGGTTCAGTACATCCTTAATAACAAGGATTCTGAAAACGTTCCTACATTTGCAGCTCAGCTTTATGATCTTGCTAAGATTGCGAATGCACCTCTTTCTCCAGAGGCTATGACTGAGTTCGTTGCTCGTTCAAATAAGATTATGATGTTATTGACAAAATAATAAAATAAGTATACTAAGTTAGGTATAATAACCTGATGTTATACTTGCATAAAGAATTACCGGCAGACTTTTTAGTCTGCCGTTTTCTATCTATTTCGTAATTTATATCAAATTATTGCTCTTCTTTAGGTAAAATGTGACCAAAATGTGAAAAAAACATTGAAAACACAGGTTTAATCGGATATGATACGAGTATACAAAGTTGACTACACGGGGGGCGGTTATGGCAACTTCTAGCACAAAGAAATGGTGGAAAAATGCGATAATCTATCAAATTTATCCACGTTCATTCTGTGATAGTAATGGGGATGGTATTGGCGATATTCCCGGTATTATTTCAAAATTACCATATCTAAAAGATTTGGGCATTGATGCAATTTGGCTGAGCCCAGTATATTCTAGTCCTGGCTACGATAATGGCTACGACATCTCTGATTACAAAAATATCAATCCTGAATTTGGTACCATGGAAGATATGGATAGGCTCATTAGTCGAGCTAAGAGACTTGGTATCAAGATAGTTATGGATTTAGTTATCAATCACACTTCAGACGAACATGAATGGTTTCAAAAAGCATTAGCCGGTGATCCAAAGTATAGAGATTACTATTACTTTAGAGATGGCAATGGTAGAAAATACCCAAATAACTGGGGTTCTTTCTTTGGGGGAAGAGCCTGGTCGAAAACTGAAAACGGTGATTACTATCTGCATCTATTTAGTGACAAGCAACCTGATTTGAACTGGCATAATCCAGATGTATATGAGGAAATGACTAGTGTTATGCAATTTTGGCTGGACAAGGGTATCGCTGGTTTTAGATGTGATGTTATTAATGTAATTTTCAAAGATAATCTTGAAGATGGTAAGCAGCATCTTGCTCTAACAGGTAGAGAGCATTATTTAAATACAGATGGCTGTCATGATTTGATTCGTCGTTTTAATGATGATGTGTGGAGCAAATATAAGACATTTATCGTAGGCGAAGCTGTATGTATCAACCCAGACAATGCTAAGCTTCTTACTGACGAAGATAGAAAAGAGCTAGACACTGTTTTCTTCTTTGAGCACATGGATGTTGATAGTCGAATCGTTAAATGGTTTAAAAAGAAATATCATCCTAGCAAATTTATAAGAATTATTGATAAATGGCAAAACACATTGGAGGTTCCTGCCAATTATTTTGAAAATCATGATCAGATTCGTTCTGTAAATCACTTCGGAAACACGGAGAAATATTGGGAGAAAAGTGCCAAGCTATTATGTGGTTTAAACTTATCCCTAAGAGGCGTTCCTTTTATTTATGAAGGTGAAGAAATAGGCATGACAAACGGAGATTTCCGAGGTTTGCGTGATATAAAGGATGTAGAATCTTTCAATATTAATCAATCTATGAAAAGGTTGTTGCTTACACATTCCGTTCGCCGAAAACTTATTCTTAGAACATCACGTGATAATGCACGTACTCCTGTGCAATGGAATAGTTCCGAAGGAGCTGGATTTACAACAGGAGAGCCATGGCTGAAAATTAATGATAATAAGTCTTTTATTAATGTCGAGGATGAAAGCAAAGATGAGAACAGTATCTTAAATTTCTATAAGTCAATGATAGAGTTTAGAAAAGGTTCTCAAGCAATTCAGGAGGGCACATACAGAAGAGTTGCATCACCAGGTGACGTTTATATTTTCACTAGAGAATCGGACGAGGAAAGATTGTATATTTATTGTAACCTCACCAGCATGAATAAAGTTGTTGAATTCTATGGTGACAGGATTATATTTGGAAACTATGGTGAAGATGAGCGCCTTGATTTTATGCTTAAACCATATGAGTTCCGCATAGTAGTATCTAATATTTAAGGTGAATAGAAAAAGTAAAGGATTCAGAGACTATTTGTAATAGTCTCTGAATCCTTTTTATTTATGCTGCGCTGTGGCAAAACTTGACAAAGATAAACATAAGTGTAAAACGGTGGATTGACACTCAATATTTTGGAGATGTATATTAATCTACAAATATTAATAATTATTAACATTATAAATAATTGCATAGATAAAATGTTGGATAATCAAGCCTTATGGGATGTTAACATACGTTGCTTGCAAAGAAAGGTGAAAAAATTTATGGTAGATAACAGAAAAAAAGATGTGGCGCTACATCAACGAAAATATGGAGAAGGAGGTGACAGTGTGTTTTGCAGGAATCTATGCACTTTAAGAAAGAAAAAAGGCATAACTCAAGAAATGCTTGCTAATAGATTAGGCGTCGTAAGACAAACTATTTCCAAGTGGGAAAAAGGGTTGTCTTTACCTGATGCAGAAATGCTAATTCATCTTGCAGATTTATTAGACTCATCTGTTGAAGAATTATTGGGGACTGATATAAAGTTACCAGATACAAATGAAGATGATGAAGTAAGAAATAAGATAGCTGAACAGCTTGCAATGACCAATGAGCTTCTTGCAGAGAAAAATAGAAGAACAAAACTTATATGGAAATATGTAGGTAGAATACTTTTGATTTTACTATTATTTACAATTTTCTATATTTCATTTTTTATTACATTTTAGAATTATAGAATTGGGAGGATATGCTAATGAGAAAAATTAAATATGTGTCTTTACTTATGACAATGGTGCTTTGTATAGGTGCTGCTCAGCCTGTTTTTGCAGCAGAAATTGATGAGCAAGGGCAATATTCGTTAGAACAATTTGAAGCAGAATATGGAATTACTGAAAATGAGATAATTAATTTTGAAAATAATTTCGAATCAGCATTAATTGAACTAGAAAACACTGACAGTGTAGAACAGTTGGATGGTTCTGTTGTTAAAACAGTGCCGGTTAGTGAAAATTTGGTTCTCGAAGTAATTACTAATGAAGAGTCAGATGCATATAGTGTATTGGGCCTTAATCAAGTGTCTCGAGCACAAGCATCAGAGAAAACTATTACATCAAAACTTTCGATAAAGAATGTTTATGGAATAGAAATTGTTACATTAAATGCAGTCGGAAAATATAGTATAAACGGTACTATAAGTAAGCCTATCGATGCATATGGTACTCACAATGCATATGCATGGGATGTAACAACAGTTGGCGCGGCGAAAGGACCTTCCGCGTATAATGCATGGGTTAGAGTTAGTTTTTCGAGTCAATTTAATTTTGGAGTTGACCCAGTTTCGATGACTATTCAATCTCGCGATGACACTTGTACTATATATTGCAATGCTAAAGGCACTTATAGTGCGTCATGGCAGTAGAAGTTAGCAAGGTTCAGCTTAATAGTTTATTATCTGAACAGTAAAAAAGGACCTTTATATCATTCTATGATATAAAGGTCTTTTCTTGTTATCATTAATTAAATAACATTGCCCCTAGGCTTCTTTTTTGTCTAAATTCTTATTTGCTGTTGAAAGCATAAGTTTAATTCTGTTGAGCTGGTTAACCTCTGAAGCTCCCGGATCGTAGTCGATGGCCACAATATTAGCTTCTGGGTGTTCTTTGCGGATTCTCTTAATTACGCCTTTACCTACGACGTGGTTTGGTAAGCAACCAAATGGCTGAATACATACAATGTTGCTCGCTCCAGTTTCGATAAGTTCAAGCATTTCACCTGTCAGGAACCAACCTTCACCAGTTTGATTTCCAATTGATACGATTTCTTTTGCGTTTGCTGCAGTATCTGTGATGTAAGCAGGAGCAGTAAATCTCTTTGATTTATCAAACTCATCTCTAGCAGCGCTTCTTAGCCACTCAAAGAATTTAATTCCCATATTGCAATAGAATTTAGTCTTCTTGCTTGTTCCAAGATTTTCATTCTTAAAGTTTGCATTGTAGAAACTGTAAAGAAGGAAATCTGTCAAATCAGGAACAACAGCCTCAGCGCCTTCTTGCTCTAATAATTCTGCAAGATGATTGTTAGCAGCTGGAAGGAATTTAACTAGGATTTCTCCTACAATACCAACTCTTGGTTTTACTAAACCTTCGATGATTGGTAGGTTATCGAAATCTCTAATTATTTCACGACACATTTTTTTGAACTTACTATGAGAAAGTATTTTCTTGCTAGAAATAAATTCTACAATTTTCTTTCTCCACTTATCGTGAAGCTCATTTGTTGAACCAGGAACTGCTTCGTATGGACGAATTCTATATACACAGCGAAGTAAAATATCGCCAAATTCAAGAGCGTATAAACCGTGCTGGATAAGGCTTGGTGTAAGCTTAAAACCAGGGTTCTTCTCAAGTCCACTAAGGTTAAGTGAGATTACAGGAACATCTGGATAACCAGCCTTAGCTAAAGCTCTTCTGATAAATCCAATGTAGTTTGAAGCACGACAACCACCACCTGTTTGAGAAATCATAAGAGCGGTGCGGCTCATATCAAAATCTCCTGTATCGATAGCAGCCATAAGCTGACCAATTACCATCAAAGATGGGTAGCATGCATCATTATTAACGTATTTAAGTCCAACATCTACACAAGTACGTGTAGGAATATCAGGTACCACAAGATTATATCCAGCAGCATTAAATGCAGGCTCGATTAAATCAAAGTGGATAGGAGACATCTGTGGACAAAGAATTGTGTAATTCTTCTTCATATCCTCCGTAAATACGATACGGTTATAATTTGCTGGAACAATCTTACGCTGAGTTTTCTTCTTTTTCTTTACTCGAAGTGCAGCTAGAAGAGAACGTACACGAATTCGTGCAGCACCAAGGTTGTTAACTTCATCAATCTTAAGGCATGTGTAAATCTTACCAGAATTTGTAAGTATATCAGCTACCTGATCTGTTGTAACAGCATCAAGTCCACATCCGAATGAATTGAGCTGAATCAAATCAAGATTTTCATGCTTCTTAACATAGTTAGCAGCAGCGTACATACGAGAATGGAACATCCACTGGTCCATAACAATAAGTGGACGCTCAACTTCTCCAAGGTTCGAAATAGAATCCTCTGTAAGAACTGCGATGCCGTAGCTATTAATAAGTTCTGGAATACCATGGTTAATCTCAGGGTCCACGTGATAAGGACGGCCTGCAAGAACAATACCATGCTTACCTGTTTCTTCCAGATACTTAAGCACCTCGGCACCTTTTGCATACATATCCTTTCTGAAATTCTCCTGCTCTAACCAAGCGGCATGAGCTGCAGATTTAACTTCAGAAGCATCAATGTTAAACTCATCCTTAAATACTTTTTCCAACTGTGTAGAAAGGATTTCTTCGCTTGTAAATGCCATAAATGGATTTAAGAAACGTACCTTTCCAGTAGTGATTTCGTCAACATTGTTCTTGATATTTTCAGCATATGAAGTAACGATTGGGCAGTTGTAGTGATTGTTTGAATCAGGGAATTCATTTCTTTCATATGGGATACATGGATAGAAAATGAAATCTACTTTGCCTTCGTTAATAAGCCACTGTACATGGCCATGTGTTAGCTTTGCTGGGTAGCATTCTGATTCGGAAGGGATAGACTCAATACCCATTTCATAAACCTTACGATTTGAACGAGGAGAGAGTACAACTCTAAATCCAAGCTCCTTAAAGAATGTAGCCCAGAAAGGATAATTCTCATATAGATTTAACGCACGTGGAATTCCAACTGTTCCACGTTTAGCTTCCTCTTCAGAAAGGGATTCATAACCAAATAAACGATTGTATTTGTAATCATAAAGGTTAGGGATGTTTTCTTTATTTTTGACACCGCCTGCCCCCTTTTCACATCTGTTACCAGTGATGAATGAGCGTCCGCCTGAGAATCTGTTTATTGTAAGTAAACAGTGGTTTTCACATCCCTGACAACGAGTAAGCTTTGTATCGAAAGTAAGGTTGTTGATTTCTTCGATGCCAAGAGTTGTAGTTGTAGGATTTTCCTCATATCTTTCCTTTGCAATAAGGGCACAACCAAAGGCACCCATGATACCTGCAATATCAGGACGAACTACATTAACTCCTGCAACCTTTTCAAGAGAGCGAAGAACAGCATCATTGTAGAATGTACCACCCTGAACAACAATGTTTTTTCCAAGCTCAGATGCATCTGAAAGCTTGATAACCTTGAATAAGGCATTCTTAATTACAGAGTAAGCAAGGCCTGAAGAAATATCTGCTACAGAAGCGCCTTCCTTTTGTGCTTGCTTAACCTTTGAATTCATAAATACGGTACAGCGGGTACCAAGATCGATTGGGTTCAAAGCAAACAAAGCTTCCTCAGCAAAATCCTGTACTGTAAAATCAAGTGATTTTGCGAAAGTCTCAATAAATGAACCGCATCCTGAAGAACAAGCTTCGTTAAGTTGTACACTGTCAACTACACCGTTTTTAATGCGGATGCATTTCATATCCTGGCCACCAATATCTAAAATGCAATCTACATCTGGATTAAAGAATGCTGCCGCATAGTAGTGCGCGATTGTTTCTACTTCACCGTCATCTAATTGTAGGGCTGACTTTAAAAGAGCCTCGCCATAACCAGTTGAGCAAGAATGTACGATTTGTGTATCCTCAGGCATTATTGAATAGATTTCCTTTAATGCCTTAAGAGATGTTGCAAGTGGACTACCATTATTGCTTGAGTAGAAGGAGTAAAGAAGAGTACCATCTTCGCCAACAACTGCAAGCTTTGTAGTAGTAGAACCTGCATCTATACCAAGGTAAGCCTTTCCGTGGTAATTAGCTAAATCACCTTTTTTAACCTCAGCCTGTGCGTGTCTATCCTTGAACTGTCTGAAGTCTTCCTCAGATTCGAAAAGTGGCTCAAGTCTAGCAACTTCAAAGTCCATCTTAATTCCCTCGGAGAGCTTATCAATAAGTTCATCCATAGGAACATTGTTCTCTTCTTTTGAATTGAGAGCAGAACCAATTGCTGCAAACAAGTGTGAATTATCAAGCATAATTGCATGCTCATCATCAAGCTTTAGAGTACGAATAAATGAAGCTCTAAGCTGATCAAGGAAGTGAAGAGGGCCACCTAAAAATGCAACGTGACCTCTGATTGGCTTACCGCAGGCAAGACCAGAAATTGTCTGGTTAACAACTGCCTGGAAAATAGAGGCAGATAAATCTTCCTTAGATGCACCTTCGTTGATAAGTGGCTGAATATCTGTCTTAGCAAATACACCACAGCGAGCAGCGATAGGATAGATTGCTTTGTAATCCTTTGCATAAGTATTAAGACCAGTTGCATCTGTCTGAAGAAGTGATGCCATCTGGTCTATAAAAGAACCTGTACCACCGGCACAGATACCATTCATTCTCTGCTCTACATTGCCATTTTCAAAATAAATGATTTTGGCGTCCTCACCACCAAGCTCAATAGCAACATCTGTCTGTGGAGCGTAGTGTGTAAGTGCTGTAGAAACAGCTATAACTTCCTGAACGAATTCAACACCAAGATGTTTAGCAAGTGTCAAACCGCCGGAACCTGTAATCATAGGACGAACCTGGATTTTTCCCAAGGCTGATTTTGCCTGTGTCAGCAAATCTGTAAGTGTCTGCTGAATATTGGCAAAGTGTCTCTGATAATCTGAAAATAATAATTTGTCATCCTCATCGAGAACTGCAATTTTAACAGTTGTAGAACCAATGTCGATGCCAAGTTTAAATAAATTATTTGACATAGTTTTTTCTGTTCTTTCCTTATATAAATACTTTATTTCAACCTATCGTATTATAAATAAAGAAAGGAAATTATACAATAAACAAATCTCGAAAAGTGTTATAAGCATTGTTTTATTTAAATTATATTTCTTTGAATAAATCTCTTTACAAAAACGATTGCTTGTTGTACACTTTCAAAGTACATGGGCGTACATTTTTTGTGGGAAGAATTTCTCATAAAAAAAAACGCTTTTTTTTATTTTCAGGAGGAATCATGTCACATTTATCGGTTTCTGATATTATTGATTTTGTTGAAGAAAATGACGTGAAATTTATACGTCTAGCCTTTTGTGACCTCTACGGTACACAGAAAAATATTTCTATAATGCCACAGGAGTTGAAACACGCCTTCGAAGAGGGCGTTAATTTCGACTCCTTTCTTATTTTGGGATATGACAATGCAGACGGACAGGATTTGTTCTTAAAGCCTGACCCAGACACATTACATATCCTTCCTTGGAGACCTCAGTCTGGCCGTGTTGTTCGTATGTATTGCGATATTGTTTTGGCTGATGGTACACCATTCATGTATGATTACCGCAATTTCTTAAAAGAGACATTAGCTACCTGCGAAAAGATGGGCTTTATTACAAAAATGGGACTTAAGTCTGAGTTCTATCTTTTTAAGACAGATGAGGATGGTAATCCAACATCTGAGCCTTTTGATAATGGTGGATATCTAGATGTTGCTCCTAACGATAAAGGAGAAAACATTCGAAGAGAAATATGTCTTACATTAGAAGAAATGGGAATCATGCCTCAGTCTTCACATCATGAGAGAGGACCAGGGCAAAATGAAATTGATTTCATATCTGCAGATGTTCTTACAACAGCAGATAATCTTGTTACATACAAGAATGTAGTTGAAAATATTGCTTCAAGAAATGGAGCGCATGCATCCTTTGATCCACTTCCACTTGAAGATGCGCCAGGTAATGGTTTGCATATTAAGATGGCAACTTATAAGGATGGTGTTAATTTATTTACAACAGACAAGGAATTCTCAGAAGCATTTATGGCAGGTATTCTTAATCGAATGAGAGATATTACTATATTCCTTAACTGCCGTGAGGATTCATACAACAGAGTTGGTATTTTTGAAGCACCAAAGTATATTACATGGTCGGCTCAAAATAATTCCAGACTCTTTAGAGTGCCTGAAATCAATGGAAAACGAGGCCATTTCATTCTTCGTTCACCAGATTCATGCATTAACCCATACTTAGCTAGCGCAATGGTTATTCAGGCCGGTTTGGCAGGTGTTGCCAATAAAGAACAGCTTCCACCAGCACTTGAAGTTAATTCTAGATTTTTATCAGATGATAGATCTGCTTATTTAGAGATGCTTCCACTATCTATTGAGGAGGCTATTGATTGTGCGGAGAATAGTGAGTTTATCAAGAATTCATCCTTTGCAAATATAGCTACTCGATATATTGAAACGATAAAATCTTTTATTTAATGGAGTGATAATATGGAAAGGGCGTTGATTGTCTGTGACAATGAAAAAGGGACTGCCTTTTATAAATCATTCCTTAAAGAGAATGGTATAGTGGATTTGGTAGTTGTCGAAAATGGTCCTCGGGCGAAAAGGGTCATATTAGATTATGATTTTGATGTTTGCATAATTAATGGTCCTATCGCAGGTACAAACGGTGAGGATTTGGCTATTGATATTGCTGAAAAAAACATATGCCAGGTTATATTGTTTGTTAAAGCTGATTATTACGAAGAAATCACTGCTAGTGTTGAAGATTATGGTGTGATTACTGTTTCTAAGCCTATTAATAAGCAATTATTTTGGCAGGCCTTAAAGCTTGCGCGGGTTGCGCAGCGGCGAATTGGTATGGCCCACAAAGAAAGCGCAAAGCTTGAAAAAAAGCTTGAGGAATTAAAGATTATTTCTAGAGCTAAATTGCTTCTGATAATTAAAAAAGATATAACAGAAGAAGAAGCACATAAGTTTATTGAAAAACAAGCGATGGATTTGAGATTATCTCGAATTGAAATCGCTGAACAAATAATTAGAGAGTATGAAGGAGATTAAAATGACAAAGCATGTATTTGTTACAGGTGGTGTAGTATCAGGATTAGGAAAAGGTATTACAGCTGCGTCCCTTGGACGTCTACTTAAAATGAGAGGATATAAGGTTGCTTCACAGAAGCTTGATCCATACATGAACGTTGATCCAGGTACTATGAGTCCATATCAGCACGGCGAGGTTTTCGTTACAGATGATGGCGCTGAGACTGATCTTGACCTTGGTCACTATGAGCGTTTTATCGATGAAAGTCTTAATAAATATTCAAATCTTACATCTGGTAAGGTTTATTGGAATGTACTTAATCGCGAGCGTAAGGGAGAATACTTAGGGCAGACAGTTCAGGTTATTCCTCATATTACAGAAGAGATTAAGCGTTTCATTTACATGGGTGCTGAAACATCTGATTGTGATGTTCTTATTACAGAGATTGGTGGTACAACAGGCGATATCGAATCTCAGCCATTCCTTGAGGCAATCAGACAGGTGTCTCTTGAAAAGGGCCGTGAGAACTGCTTATTCATTCACGTTACTTTAGTACCATGGCTTTCAGGCTCAGAGGAGCACAAGTCAAAGCCAACACAACATTCTGTTAAGGAGCTTCAGTCACTTGGTATTGCTCCAAATATTATTGTTTGCCGTGTGGATCATCCACTTGAACAGTCTATCAAAGATAAGATTTCTCTTTTCTGTAATGTTAAAAAGGACTGCGTAATCGAGAATGATACACTTGATTGCTTATATGAGGCTCCACTTATGATGCATAAGTATGGTCTTGATGATGTTGTATGTCGTGAACTTGGCCTTGAGAATCCTACTCCAAAGATTGAAGAGTGGGAGAAGATGGTTGCTAACATCAAAGGTCTTAAGAAGACCACAAAGATTGCAATTGTAGGTAAGTATGTTGCACTTCATGATGCGTATCTTTCAGTTCGTGAAGCACTCTATCATGGTGGTTATGCTAATGATGCTCATGTTGAAATTGAGTGGGTTGATTCAGAAGAAATCACAAAAGAGAATGTAAAAGAAAAGCTCGGAATGGTTGATGGTATTCTTGTTCCAGGTGGTTTCGGAGATAGAGGTGTTGAAGGAAAGATTGTTGCATGTCAGTTCGCTCGTGAAAACGATATTCCTTACCTCGGAATTTGTTTAGGTATGCAGGTTGCTGCAATTGAATTTGCTAGAAATGTTTGCGGTCTTGAGGATGCTAACTCTAGAGAGTTTAACAGCACAGGCAAAAACTGTGTTATTGACCTTATGGAAGAGCAGATGGCTGTTCTTAGAAAGGGTGGTACTATGCGTTTAGGTGCTTACCCATGTGCAGTTAGAACTGGTACAAAGCTTTACGATGCATACAAGGCTGAGAATATTTCTGAGCGTCACAGACATAGATTTGAGTTTAATAATTCTTACCGTGAGCTTATGACTGAAAAGGGTCTTACAATTTCTGGTACATCACCTAATGATGAGGTTGTTGAAGCTGTAGAAGTTTCAACTAATAAATTCCATGTAGGTGTTCAGTTCCATCCAGAATTTAAGAGCCGTCCAAATAAGCCACACCCATTATTTGCAGCCTTCATTAAGGCAAGCTTAAAATAGGTTCCAATATAATTTTATATAAAAAGGAGAATATTATGTTAGAGAAAAGATTTAAACTTAACGCTAACAACACTTCTGTGAAGACAGAGATTATTGCTGGTCTCACAACTTTCATGACAATGGCTTATATCATTGCCTTGAATCCAAACCTTCTTACAGGTTATGGCGCAGGTGGACAGGAGCTTTGGAATGGTGTATTCCTTGCTACATGTATTTCATCTGCAGTAGCAATGTTTGTAATGGCATTTTTAGCAAACAAGCCATTCTGCCTTGCTCCAGGTATGGGACTTAATTCATTCATGGCAATTGTAATTGGTAATCTTGTTGCTATGACAGGTATGGGATATGTAGAGTCATTCCAGGCTATGCTTTGCATCATCTTAATCGAAGGTTTAGTATTCCTTGTTCTTTCACTTTTAAATGTACGTGAAAAGATTGTAGATGCTATTCCACTTGGCATTAGACTTGGTATTTCGCCAGCTATTGGTCTTATGCTTTTGAATATTGGTTTTGGCTCAAATATCTATATCGCTGATTCAAACTTCAATCAGTTCTTCATGATGAAGGATTTCTTTGGTGCACTTACAGCTGGATATGCTAAGCAGACAATGACTGATGCTTATCCAACAATGGTACTTTCTGTTGTAACTCTTTTTGTTGGATTGTTTGTAATAGTAACTCTTGCATCTAAGGGTGTTAAGGCTTCTGTTATTATTGGTATGCTTGTAGCTTCAATCGTTTACTGGATTGGAGATGCTGCAGTTCTTGGAAATAATCCATTTGCATCACTTGCTACAGCTTCGTTTGTACCAGCATTTGGTGATATGGCATCAACTACATTATTTAAGTTTAACTTTGCTGGTCTTGCACAGATGGGATGGTTTACAGCAATCACACTTGTTATTACATTCTGTGTAATCGATATGTTTGATACTATTGGAACATTAGTAGGTACTGCTTCACGTGCAGGTATGGTTGATAGAGAGGGTAATATGCCAAACATGAAGGAAGCTCTTCTTTCAGATTCTGTTGGTACAATCATCGGTTCATGCACAGGTACATCTACAGTTACTACATTCATTGAGTCTGCATCAGGCGTTGAGGCTGGCGGACGTACAGGTCTTACAGCACTTACATGTGGCATCGCATTCCTTGCTTGCATCTTTTTAGCACCAATCGCAGCAATTATTCCTGCAGCTGCTACATCTGCAGCACTTGTATATGTTGGTGTTCTTATGATGACAGGTCTTAAGAAAGTAAACTTTGACGATCTTTCAGTTTGTGTTCCTGTAACTATCATGCTTATCGCAATGCCAGTTTCTGGTTCAATCGGACATGGTATTGGTCTTGCAATGATTTCATACACATTTATCAAGGTGTTCACAGGAAAGCCAAAGGAAGTATCTGCACTTACATATATAATTTCATTATTATTCCTTGTTAAGTTTTTCTTAGCAGTATAATTACAGTACATAATTAAGGACATACCTTCTGATATTATCTATTTATAGATAAGTCAGGAGGTATTTTTTTATGAAAAGAAGATTAGATAAAGAGATGATTATTGCGTTTGCTGTTATTTCACTTATGGTGGCTGTTGGCATTATTTTCTTTGTATTATTTATCCTTGATATAGAAATAAACAATAACAATATGGCGGAAGTAATTGGCTCATATTCTGGGCTTTCCAGCTCTATATGGCTAATTTTGCTTTGTAGAAATTGTTGACTAAATATAGTGCGTTACCTATAATTATAGTATCTATATGTAGTGTATTACTGTTACTATGCATAGATTTATTGCATTGTTAACAGTGCTATTTTAAGGAAGGTAATGTCTATGAATAAAATGTATAAAAGATTAATAAATATAGTATGTGTGTGCGTATGCTTAATCGCGTTTAATATTGTGGCTTTTGCTCAGGGAACTACATCTATTTCTGTGTCTAAGAGTGCTCCGGCGGTTGGAGATTCTGTTACAGTTTCAGTTACAAGTACTGAGAATGGTTCTATCACAGTTAAATACACATCTAGTATGTTGACTTTCTCTAGCTGTAATGTTTCAGGATACAGCGCAGAGGGTAATTCAGTTACATTCAAAGGAAAAGAGGGTGAGATTGTATTTAGTGCATCTGCATCAGGTACAGCTTCAATTATAGTTTCATCAACAGCTAATTCAGGAAGTAGTACTACTCTTACAATAGGTGGTTCAGGCGCAGCAGCTTCGACTACTACAACAGAAAAACCTGCTGAAACTACTACAGAAGAAACAACAGAGCAAGAAACTACAGAGGAAGAGACTACAACTGAGGAGACTACAGAAGCACCAGCAGCTTCTACATCAGGTGCGGTTGGTACACTTAATTCAGACGGTGGATTTGATATTAATGGCACAGCATATGTAGTATCTGAGAGATTCACAGATCAAGAAATGCCAGCAGGATTTAAAAAGACCACAATCAAAATTGGTTCAAGCACATATGGTGAGCCTACAAATGGTTCCATTACACTTTTATACCTTAAGCCAGCAGATAATACAGCTGGTTCAGGTGTGTTCTATTTATACGATGAAGCTGCAGGTACAGTTTCTGAGTTCTTAATGGTTGGTTCAAAGGATAGTTATGTAATTATCTCTACTCCTGACGGAGGCCCTTCATCAGCATTTACTGCTACATCTGTAGATGTTACTGGAGGTACAGCTACAGCTTATACAGTTGATGGTTCAGAGTTCTATTATGTATATGGTACTAATCAGGATGGTTCTACAGGCTGGTATGTTTATGATAAGACTTATGAGACTGTTTCAAGAATGGACCCATCAGTTCTTTCTACAACAACTAGTGTTGAAGCACCAGCAGAGGATACAGAAGAGGATGATGCTAGCACTGATACCAGCGTCTATATCCAAAAACTTAACTTATATAGAAAGATAATCATGGGACTTATTGTTCTATGTGTTGTTTTGTTATTCGTACTTATTAACAAAGCGCTTAGAGGCCATGGCGATGACGATGATGATTTTGATGGTGATGTTTTTGCAAAAGCACCAGTTAAGACATCTCGTAAATTGCCTCGTTCTATCGTGTTTACTTCAAAGGAATCTGAATACGAAGAAGATGATGAAGATGAATATGATGAAGATGAAGATGAATACTATGATGATGAAGAGGATTATGACGATACGGATGCTTCAAGAGCACGTTATGAATCTGAATCATACGAAGCACGTCGAGCTTCAAGTCTTAATATGATGGATTTGAACGATTTATAAAAGGAGCTAAAGAATATGGAATATTCTAGACAGGCAAAACGCGCCATTACTGGCGCATCAAAGCTATCTAAATCATTAAAGCATAGCTATGTTGGTACTGAACACCTGCTTATTTCTATAATTGAGCAGGAGAATTCTCTTGCTGCCAAAGTTCTGAATTCAAACGGCGTAAGCAAAGAATCGTTACTTAAGCTTGTTGAAGAACTTATATCTCCAGGTGGTGAAATAGCTATTCAGGATAGAGATGGCTATACACCAAAGATGGAGCAGCTTTTGGACCACGCAGCGGACGAAGCTGATAAATGCAATTCAAAAACAATAGGAACAGAGCACTTACTTTTAGCAATGATTCGTATGCAGGATTGTTCTGGTGCTCGCTTGTTAAATTCCTTGGATATCAACCCTCACAAGCTTTTTTCTGAGTTGGTAGCCGGAATGGGTGCAGAAGGAACTGTATATAAAGAAGAGATGCAGGCTATTAATAGTGGTCGCAAGCGTAATGAGACATCTTATCTTGAGCAGTTTTCTAGAGATTTAACAGAGCAGGCTGAAAATGGTGAGTTGGATCCAATAGTTGGTCGTGACTCAGAGATTCAGCGAGTTATTCAGATATTATCTAGACGTGGTAAAAATAATCCATGTCTTATTGGCGAGCCTGGCGTTGGTAAGACCGCTATCGTTGAGGGCTTAGCAGAACGTATAGTAGACGGAAATGTGCCAGAATCTGTTAGGGATTTGCGAGTATTATCTTTGGATTTATCAGGTATGGTTGCAGGTTCAAAGTACCGTGGTGAGTTCGAGGAGAGAATTAAAAAGGTTATAGCAGAAGTAATAGAGGAGGGTAATATCCTTCTATTTATCGATGAGATTCATACTCTTATTGGTGCAGGTGGTGCAGAGGGTGCAATTGATGCATCTAATATTCTTAAGCCTGCTATGGCTAGAGGTGAAATCCAGATTTTAGGAGCGACCACTATTACTGAATATCGTAAATACGTAGAGAAAGATGCTGCTTTAGAAAGACGTTTCCAGCCTGTTATGGTAGAGGAACCATCTACAGAAGAAACAATAGAAATTCTTAAAGGCGTTAGATATTTATATGAAGAGCATCATGGAATAACAATTCCAGATGAGGCAGTAGAAGCATGTGTGCATCTTTCTGAAAGATATATTGCAGACCGCTTCCTTCCAGATAAAGCAATTGATCTAATGGATGAGGCAGCTGCAGCTATCAAACTTAAATCAGTAAAGGTCGTTGCTAAGGATGATGGCTTAGATGAAAAGATTGCTGATTTAGCAGAGGAGATGGAGAAAGCTATTATTGCTGGTGATATTGCGCTTGCAAGTTCTATCAAAGCGGAGAAAGACCAATTACTTACGAAAAAGGAAGCAGAGGATAAACGTCTTAGAAGACGTTCTAATTCTAAAAATATAGTACTTACTGAAAATGATGTTGCATCAGTAGTTGCTCTTTGGACAAAGATTCCAGTATCTAAATTAACAGAGCAGGAATCTGTTCGACTTAGAAAAATCGAAAATATTTTACATAAGCGTGTTATCGGCCAGGAGGAAGCTGTATCAGCAGTAGCTCGAGCTGTTAGACGTGGACGTGTTGGCTTGAAAGAAAAAGGACGTCCAATTGGTTCGTTCTTATTCTTAGGACCTACAGGTGTAGGTAAAACAGAAATTTCAAAGGCTTTAGCGGAGGCTGTATTCGGAAATGAAAACTCTATGATTAGAGTTGATATGAGTGAATACATGGAGAAGCATTCTGTATCTAAAATGATTGGTTCACCTCCAGGATATGTTGGCTATGAGGAGGGCGGTCAGCTTTCAGAGAAAGTTAGACGTAATCCTTATTCGGTAATATTATTTGATGAAATTGAAAAGGCTCATCCAGATGTGTTTAATGTTATGCTTCAGATTTTGGATGATGGTCATGTTACAGATTCGCAGGGAAGAAAAGTTGACTTTAAGAATACTATTATTATCATGACAAGTAATGCTGGCGCTCAGGCTATTATTGAGCCTAAGAAGCTAGGTTTTGCATCAAAAGAAGATGCAAGCAAAGACTATGAGTTCATGAAAAATGGTGTTATGGAAGAGGTTAAACGTATATTTAAACCTGAATTCCTTAACAGAATTGATGAAACTATCGTCTTCAGAGCGCTTACTAAGGATGATATGAAGCAGATTGCTGCGCTTCAGGTTAAGCAGTTTATTTCTAGATGCAAGGAGCAGATGGATATAAATGTTACTATACCCGCAGCTGTTAAAACTTGGATTGTAGAAAAAGCTTTTGATCCAAAATATGGAGCAAGACCAATCCGCAGAAAGATTCAAACTGCTCTTGAAGATGTTATGGCTGAGGATATACTTGCAGGCAAAATCAAGTCTTCTGATACAGTAAAAGCTAAAGTTAAAAAAGACGTTGTTGTTTTTGAAAAATGCTAATTTTTATTCATTACTTTTATTGTTAAAATAACATTCCTTTGCTATAATCGGGATAAGACAATCTGCGGTTTAGCAGTGACTATAGGAGGAATGGAAATGGCTGTGATTAGCGAGTTGATTCGCAGTGAAGCAGATGGAACCATCAGCTTTGGGGACTATACTTTATCTGACAAGAAAAAGCTTGAGGATTTCAAACATGAAGGAGATTTATTTAAAGTAAAGACCTTCAGTGATATTACAAAGCTCGAGCGAAATGGAATGTTTGTATATGAGTCGGTTCCGGGAACAGCAGTTGAGAATTTTAAATGTTCAGCTGATTTTGTTTCATTTTCGGTTGAGGGTAAGGAAGATGCAATGGTTACATTGGAACTTGAGCCTGAAACAACATATGATATTACAGTAGGCGGAAATAGCGCAGGCCAGATGAAGACTAATCTTGGTGGTAAATTAAATTTATCTGTAGAGCTAGATCCTGGAGTTGCTGTTTTAGTTGAAGTTAAAAGAGTTTAATATTAAAAAGATAAATCTTCCCATTTCAAATGGGAAGATTTTTTGTAACTATACTTTCTATAAATAAAGGGGCTATATATGGCAAATAAAAAAGTGTCAGTATTTTTCTGTCAAGAATGTGGAAACGAAACTTCAAAGTGGTCTGGAAAATGTCCTTCCTGTGGAGCTTGGAATTCGCTTGTGGAAGAAACTATAGATAAGGCGACTTCAAAAGTTAGAGCAAAGGTAGCTGATGTTAGACCTACAAAGATAATTGATGTGACTGCATCTAACGAACAGAGAATATCTACAAATATAGAAGAATTTGATCGTGTTCTCGGAGGTGGAGTTGTACCAGGTTCAATGGTTCTTGTTGGAGGAGATCCAGGTATAGGTAAATCGACACTTTTGCTACAAACATGTCAGAAACTATGTTTATCTGGAGTTAATGTAATGTATGTTTCAGGCGAGGAGTCTCTACAGCAAATAAAGATAAGAGCAGATAGAATAGGTCAATTTAATGATAAGCTGGATCTTTTGTGTGAGACTAGCTTAGATACTATTAAAGCAGTTGTTGAAAGAGAAATGCCAACAGTTCTAATTATTGATTCTATTCAAACAATGTTTAATGAAGCTGTAGGCTCTGCACCTGGCTCTGTTTCGCAGGTTAGAGAATCTACAAGTGTATTAATGGAAATTGCCAAAGGAAAAGGTATAGCTGTATTTATTGTTGGTCATGTTACAAAAGAAGGAACTGTCGCCGGACCTAGAGTACTAGAGCATATGGTTGATACTGTTCTTTACTTTGAAGGTGATAGACATGCTTCATATAGAATACTTCGTGGAGTGAAGAATCGTTTTGGATCAACAAATGAAATTGGCGTTTTTGAAATGCGTGATACAGGATTAGAGCAGGTAAAGAATCCTTCTGCTGTAATGCTGGATGGTAGACCGGAAAATGCAACGGGTTCTATTGTTACATGTTCTATGGAAGGGACTCGTCCTATATTAGTAGAAATACAATCTCTTGTTAGCAAGACTGCCTTTGAAATACCACGTAGAATGGCAACAGGATGTGATTACAATAGAGTAAATCTATTGGTTGCAGTATTAGAGCGCATGAGAGATGTAAAGGCTAATAGGTCTTGTGGTATATTCTTAGGCCGCTCAGATATATATGTAAATATAGCGGGCGGTATACGTATTAATGAGCCAGCTATCGATTTAGCAATTGCTTTGGCTATTTATTCTAGTGAAAAGGATATTCCAGTGGATGAGGGAACTATTGTATTTGGTGAAATAGGTCTTTCTGGCGAGATCCGTTCTGTATCTATGGCAGAGCAGAGGGTTAATGAGGCTAAAAAGCTTGGCTTTAAAAAGGTAATAATTCCAGCATCGAATATGGCAAGTGTTAAATCTATTTCTGGAATAACAGTAGTAGGGGTAGCTAATATTAAAGAAGCTGTAGATGCTATATCTCGTTAATTTAAAATAAGCTTAAAGCTAAATATTGTGGGGCTGAAATAATTGTAAAAATAATTGGTACAATTCACACAATTATAGCTAAAACGGTAAATAGATTTACTTTAAAAAATTCACAGAAAATGTGTTGACACTGCCCATTTTAGGTGATATTATAATCGAGCACTGAGGGAAACGAAGTGCTGAAACAAAATAAGGAATTGGGAAAATTGTATAAACAATTTAAACTTCCGAAAAAGTTTCAAAAATAAATAAAAAAGTTGTTGACAAACAGCTAGCAACATGATAATATAAACGAGTTGCTGCTGAGGTAAGCAACGAAGCGAAGATTGATAACTGAACAGTGAAACAAACCTTGAATTAATACAAGTTTTTAAAACATGTATCCTTGAAA
>JAILAV010000100.1 GCA_024681435.1 Pseudobutyrivibrio sp.
AATAAACCATTACGCTAAAGATATGTTTTGCGTAATGGTATGGTATAATAAAAACATGGAAAATTATCACTCAAAACTACAACAACGATATACAGTAAAACTCAGGGTTTTAGAAAAGGAACTGCCTTATTTTTGCACACAGTTCTTTAATGCCAGAGCCAATGTTCTTGAAAAACAGAGTCAGTATGCTTATGCAATGGACTTCAAAGTATTCTTTTACTTCATCAGAGACTACTTTCAAGAACTAAATAATATGCCGATCCGTGACATCAAGCCTGACATATTCAATAGAATAACAACGCATGACCTAGATGCTTATCTGGATTATATTGAGCTTTATGAGTTCGAAGGCGATCATAGACACAATGGTGAAACTGGCAAATCAAGAAAACTATCAAGCATTAAATCTCTATGCAAGTATCTGCTAAAAGAAAACATCATAAACAAGAATCCTGCAGAGCTTGTAGAAATGCCAAAGATACATAAGAAAGATATTGTCGTCCTTAACGAAGAAGAAAAGAAAAGACTCTTAGAGACCATTATGTATAGGCAGGGAATGAGCGAAGCCCAGGCTAAACTCAACTCCCACTGCTATTTAAGAGACTACGCTATTATGATGCTGTTTCTTGGTACCGGAATGCGTGTATCAGAGCTTGTTGGCCTTAATGTCAACGATATCAATTTCAAGAAGAACACCGCCAGAGTAATTAGAAAAGGTGGAAATACGCAACACGTATACTTCTCAAAACAAGTTGCCAATGCTCTAAAGCAATACCTGTATGGAACTGGCACAGGCAGCAGGGGTTCACTTGTCGAAGACGAAACAGAGCAAGCTCTCTTTATTTCCCTAAAAAGAAACAGGCTTACTGTAAGAGGAATTCAAAAGCTGATTGAAAAGTATAGTAATATTACATTTAGTGATGATCCGGAATTAAAACTTCACCCTCATCTCCTAAGAAAAACATACGGAACAAATCTATACCTTAGAACAAACGACATTAAGCTGGTTGCAGATCAACTTGGTCACTCCGCAATCTCAACTACGGAACGACACTATGTAACCTCAACTGAGGAACACAAAAAACTAGCAGCAATAGATGTAATTGAATAATCCTAAAAAACAAAAATCCAAGGCAGATTATTGAAAGCCTTGGATTAATTTTTATATTGATATTTACAACAGAATATATGGGTTTTATAAATAAAAATTCAAACAAATGCATTTAGCTTAAAATTGCTACAGAACTTGATTTAATTTGCTATAAGCCTATAGTTTACCAATTCAGCCGGACATTTTGTATTAACAAGCTCCTTGTTCTTTATAAATGACTCAATGCGTAGCGGCATTAGACCTGTATACGAACAAAGTGCTTCAGCTGATGCTCCGTTAGCAGCCATTTCTAAAATAGCCCTATTTCTAAAATCCTTAAGAGTATAATCTGTAATTCCACAGGAAGCACTTAAGTTTCGGATCATACGGTCAACATTATTTAGCGTCATCTTATTACCACGCTTATTTTTAAACAGATAGACTTCCCCATCAGGAAGAGATTCAACATAATCAGACAATATTTCTGAAACATCCTCTGGAACGCTTATATACGTATCCTTTTTAAAATCAGAATTACTTGAAAAGAAAAGATACTTCCTACCATCCTCTTCTACTATATTGCTCACTTTAAGAGATAGTATATTTGTTGCACTCAATGCCATGCGTGTTGCAAGCGCCATGATCATAAAAGCCTTTGGCTCTTTGCGAGCTTCACTCATTAGAGCATCAAGTTCCTCCATCCCTGGTATTCTATCAGGGTTAATATCAGAAGATATTTCTGGTCGGATTATTTTTACAAATGGATTATTATAAGAATCATCTTTATCAGTTATGAACTGTGATAATGTCCTGTAGCAAGACAGACGTACTCCTACCGTTTTTCTTTTAATGGCCCCATCCTTTAATTTACCATTAAGATAACTGAAATACCTCTCCGCATCCTGCGTTCTAATCTCTAAATAATCTTTTCCAAGTTTCTCACAAATGAGATTTACATAACCTATATACTCATTAGCAGTACGCTGATTCAGCGAACATGTACACTCATAGAAAAGCTGTTTAAATTCCTCAGAACAAAGCTCAGAAAATTTTCTCATA
>JAILAV010000107.1 GCA_024681435.1 Pseudobutyrivibrio sp.
ATTATGGATGTAACAGTAAGGAACAATGTAGCTGGAAGCTTTGAAATGAATGTATCAAAAACATCCATGCCAGATACAAAGCTAACTCCCATATCACCGTGGAGTAAGTCAGTAAGCCATGTTTTGTATTGAACTAAAAAAGGCTTATCAAGACCTAGCTGGGCTTTTGCTACCTCCAGCTGGGCATCAGTAACCACCTGGCCAGTGTTAAGCATCTTTTGCTCAACAACATCTGAGCCAGCCAGTCGCATCATAGCAAATGACAAGAAGGTAATTGCAAACAATATTGGGATTAATTGTAGAATTCGTTTGATTGTATATTTCAAAAGAGAATACCCCTTAAACATTCTTTAACTAGTCTAGTTTACTATTAAACCAGTAGTGTATCAAATGTTTAAGGGGTATTAGTTATTCATAATTATTAGATTTGCCATTCCATTTTGGAATGTTACTGCATAAATCGCTCCATAACCTCAGTTGTATGCATAGAGAGAATTCCTGCTCCAAATGCCTCCATTATCTCTGTATAGCTGTCATCAATGAACATAATCTCGTCCATGTTATAGCCGTCACGCTCAGCAATCATCTTCATGATAAGCACCTTTTTATGGCGGGACTCTGTTGAAATCAAATCGCCATGGTGCTCAAATATTCCTGGATAGCATTCCTTTAATCTATTGAACTTTGAATTGTATTCAAAGGAATTGCTACATTCTGTAAGTCCGTAAATTTTCACGCCATTATTAAAATGCAAATCATCTATAAGATTCTTAACTCCTCTAGGAGCCTGACACTTAATGTAGGCGTTGTGATTAATATTGTATTTCAGCCAATCATTGGCATCCTCGAAACCTACGATTCGCTTACCCTCTTCATTGTACATTTTCAGGCAAAGTAATGTGTTGTCTACATCTCCAAATAATACCTTAATTTTCTCAAGCTTTCCCTTCATATCTCCTACCCCTTCATCATTAAATATCTGCTGCATCTATTACTTTAATTCCTTTTTCTATAAGTAACTTGGCAAATACACCCTGTCCATCTATTAGACTGCCTGTGAAGCTGCCATCATATATCTGCTTAACTCCGCATGATGGACTCCTAGACTGAAGTATAGCCAAGTCTACCTTTTCTTCTAATGCTTTTTTTAGCCCAAGCTCAGCTCCCGCTCTAAACTCTGTATCTTTGCTCTGTCCCTGCCTATCGGTGACAATTCCATTCACAATTTCACAAGGAATTCTAGGTGTTGAAAGTCCTCCATCTACCTCAGGGCACACCGGTATCACCTGATGTCCTTCCACATACTTGATGACTTTCTCACTATAATTGTTACCGCCATTGTATTTGCAATTTTCTCCTAAGAGACATGCGCTAACCATTATTTTCATTGCTAAACTCTTCCTTCTTAGAATTAATTAAATGAAAACTATTTAGTGCCTGTTGTAAGCAAATCATATAACTCAGGATAATCCTGCTTCATCCTGATTGGTCTTCCCTGAACATTTAAAAATGCATGGCCTGTAATTCCAGTGCATACCACTTTGCCATCTTTATTTTTCATCTCATATTGGAGAAATAATTTTACCCCTTTAAACTCTTTAACTTTAACGTTTATAGATATCTGTTCTGGAAATGTTGTGGTTAACTTGTAATCACAATTTACGCTTAACACTGGAGAGACTATTCCAAGCTCTTCTAACTTATCAAATGGCCACCCCATCTGTGCTAAAAAATCAACTCTAGCCTCCTCCATCCATCTGATGTAATTAGAATGGTGAGTAATCTGCATTTTATCTGTTTCGTAATACTGAACTGTATGAATGTAGTCTCTCATTGGTATATATCCTTTCGCTTATTCTCCCTAATTATACAATTGTCTTTTGTTAATTCCAATATAAATAGAGTTTCCCTTTTCGAAACTCTTTAGCAATACCTATTAGGCAAAAAAATAACTGCCCCAGTTAAATAACCAGGGCAGTTCATAAATTTATTTTTAAAGTTTAAATCTGCTAAGTGATTCATTCAGCTCATCTGAAATATCTGTTAAGTTAAATGCCATCTCCTTTATAGATTTAACTGTATTGTTAACCTGCTCCATAGAAGCTGATGTCTCTTGTGAAGATGCAGCATTTTCTTCTGATATTGCAGAAAGTCCTGACATTGTATCTTCAATTACGGCTGACTTATTCTTCATATCTAGGCAGGCATCCTTAGCTAGAGTAAAGCTATTTCTAACTTCATCTATCATTGAAATAACTTCTGTAACTGCCTTTCTTGTATCTGCACTAATCTGTTGCTGCTTTTCTACTACACTTCCAAGGTCATCAACCGTAGCTACGGCTTCCTTTGAGCGATTAGATAACTGCTGCATAATCTCTCCGATTGAATGAGCTGCCTGTCCTGACTGCTCTGAAAGATTACCAATCTCCTCTGCAACAACTGCGAATCCACGACCCGCCTCACCTGCTCTAGCAGCCTCGATTGACGCGTTAAGTGAAAGCAAGTTGGTCTGATTTGCAATAGAGTCAATTGCATCTGCCGCTTCCTGAACCTGGCTAACAAAATCATCCACCGCTGCCATTGATTCAGAAACCTGTACAAGGCTGGCCTGTGTTTCTTCCATTGCCTTGCCAAGATTTTCGAAGTTGTAAAGCATATCCTTAGATGATTTAGACATTTCCTCAGCCTGCTGATCTGCACCAGAAAGGTTATCATTAAGATTCTGAACTGAATCTACAATATCAGCCACAGCCTGAACACCATCCTGAATTGTCTCAGCCTGTGATGATGCGCCCTCTGCAATCTCTGCTACAGACTCTGTAATATTAAGTGCTGTCTGCTCTGTAGAACTTGCTGAATTATCAAGTTCATTGGCCGATGTCCTAAGTCCATTTGCATTGATTTTAAGTGCGCTAGCAATATCAGTAATGGCCTTAATCAATCCAAGTGTTGCATTAGAAACCATACCAACTTCATCGTGACGATGTGCATATTTTTCTAGACCAGAAGTCTGTGTCAAATCAAGTGAAGATGAAACATCATTAATATTATTGCTAAGTCTTGTTAAATCCTTAAGTAATACGTTGATTACTATAAATGTGATTGCAGTAATAAATATAATTACCACTATAGCAAGAATTATTACCATTTGAGTCATGCTTCTCATAGAGGCATATACTTCATCAGCAGTATCTTGAACTAAAACTGTAATTCCATAGTTTGGAATATTTGAATAGGCAAGAAGGATTCCCTTACTTCCTAAATTATCGCTATTAACTCCACTCTCACCGTTGGCATAAGACATAATTGGGAAAACATAGCTTGATTCCTCAACAGTTGTTCCAATTAAGCTTTGGTCATCAGAGTATGTGTAATTAAGATTATTTACATCTACAAGTGATACAGTTGCCTTGTCCCATCCGTCAAATGATAATGTGCTCAGCTGATTGATAAGACCTGTGGCATTAACAGAAATACCTGCAACTGCAACCATCTTATTTCCGCTCATTACAGGATATGAGAATATGATACCCAAATCACCTGTTGGAGATGCCATTACGCCTGAAAACATCGGTGTTCCAGCCTGTCCCATGGCCTCATACATAGGTGTCAGTGTATCAAGTAATGCTTGGTCAGTTACAGACTGCTTACCTATTGTCTCATCTACATGTCCACAAAGTACATATGTATTTGTGCGGCTCATATAGATATTTTCAAGATTTGGAATTCTTGCAGCATATTCATCGGTATATTTTTTAGCTTCCGCATAGGCCTCTGGATCATCCTGATTTTCTGCCAATCTTACCATAGAAGGATTTACTGCATATGCTGCTAGAAATGTCTCTATATCGCTAAAATAATTATTTATCAAAGCTGCTCTAGCCTCTGCTGCTTCTTTCATTCTAGCTTCTGCAGATTGCTCCATAGCATTTCGTGCAGTAAAAGTAACAAGCACAACAAGAATTGTCATACTAATAATTAACACTGCAATAACAACAGCAGCAATTCTTGTAGCTAGCTTCCCCTGCTTTACTACCTTAGTCTTTGCCATATAATACCCCTCCTCGAATTAAATTCGAATTACGTTACATTTATACCCATACTATTTGTAATACCCCAATCTTGTATTCTTTTAAACTAACAAAAAACAATGTCCTTAATGTGAATAATGTATCAATAAAGTGAGGAATAACCGTAAAAACTAGCATGTTTTTACAAATTCTTCAATTTTATCTACATTGTATTGATTTGTGTTGCCTATATGGATATAATACGAAAAAAAGAAATGCAGAGTAGACTGTAAAGCGTTAAGTGCCAGGTGAACAGGGAGTTGTCACTTGGACGAAGGCAATGCCGCGGTTTTATGGTCGCATCCCGCTGCTACATAGTGAAGTGTATTTT
>JAILAV010000147.1 GCA_024681435.1 Pseudobutyrivibrio sp.
AATTGGAAATAAACGATACTTAGCTATTAATAATGGCAGATCAATTTGATTATGGCGTGAATTAAGGGAGAATATATGAAACGTAAGCAAGTTATTGCTTTGATAGCATCAGCTGCAGTAGTGGCTGGTGGAGTTGCTACAGGTGTTTATCTAAATAGTAAAAAAGATATAGAAGTCGAGACACAGGAAGAAATTGTTGAAACTGAGCCAGAAGATGAAGTAGAGCAAGTGGAGGAAGAAGAGGTTGAAGAAGAACATTCTCCAACTGCATTTGTTTTCTCACAGGCACATGTTCTTGGTTCAGAAGGCAGTTATGAAATGGATGAGGAACTAGCGGAAATCCTCATGGACATGGATATAGCTGAGGGAGCAACAGAGGAAGAAGTCAACTGGTGGCTAAATCAGACAGATGACAAGATTTTTGATAAAGTCTATGACAATGTAGCAGGAAAAGATAATGAGCAGGGAGCAGTCTTTGAAGAAATAAGACAGCAGCTATTAATAGATATAGGTGAGACACATTATAGAATACATGATGAGTATGCAAAAGCACATCAGTCAAGTGGTTCATCTTCATCAAGCACACAAAAGCCATCTAATGGTTCAAGCAATTCATCAAATAATAGCAGTAATGGCAATGGCGGCTCAAGCTCATCTAATGCTGGTAATAGTAGCAGTACACCAACACCTACACCAGCGCCAGCTCCAAGTGGAAACAGTTCATCAGATTCAGATTACAATCCAGAGTTTGATGACGGAGCTCCAAATGAGCAGGGAACAGGAAACGGTGGTTCATCAGGTAATGATTTTGGTGGCTGTATTACATGGAGATAACATAAGTATAGATATGTGTAAGACATTCACAAAATTTGTGGGTGTCTTTTTTGTACATATATCTATAATAAATATAATTGTTTTAGGAGTTAAAACTATGAAAGCAGGTCTGGGAGTTATGAATGTATTTCAATGGCATATAACTCATAAATGTAATCTTAGATGTCGTCATTGTTATTTAGATGAATATGCTAAAGAGCCAACGCTGGTTGAGTTAAAACAGGTATTAGATAGGATAGTTGAATATCTTGATGAAATAGATGGATATGGGGAGATTGATTTAACAGGCGGAGAGCCATTTGTATCATCAAAGTTATTTGCAATATTAAGCTTAATAGAAATGCAACCTCGTATAAAAGATGTAGCCATCGGAACAAATGGCACATTAATTACTGAGGAAACAGTAGAAAGATTAAGTAAATACAAGAAGCTTAGAGCAATACAAATAAGTATAGACGGTAATAAGAATACACACGACTTAATCAGAGGAAAAGGAACATTTGATGCATCCTTGAAGTCAATCAAGCTTTTAAAAGAACATGATATAAAAACATCGATATCTTTTACTGCAAATAGATTAAATTACAAGGAATTTGATGAGGTTGCTAGTATTGTAACTTTAGCAGGTGCCAATATAGTATGGACAGATAGAGTTATTCCACTGGGAGATAAAAATAAGAAGGATGACTTAATAAATAATCTTGTATTAACGAATGAGGAATTCAAAGAATACATAGATATTATCAGTAACGCAGCTAATAAATACAAAACAGTCTCATTACGTAGACCGTTACAATACTTAGATACAGACGATAAACGTGGTCATACTTGTTCAGCTGGTAGAAGGTCCTTTACAATTACAGCTGATTGTGAATTGATGCCATGTAGACGACTAGAAGAAACTTTAGGCTCAGTATTGGATAATTCAATATCTCAATTGCTACGAATTAATCAAAAAGTAATTCAACAAATACATACTATTCCGGATGAATGTAAAAAATGTGAGCATCTAAATTATTGTGAAGGTGGCTCCAGATGTTTAGCCTGTGCAGTATATGGTAATTACATAAATCCAGACCCGAACTGTTTTATCAAAGAATAAAGATTTCCACCTGCGAGACGTCTAATGTCCCAATAGCTTCTTTTCCAATGCATCCCAATCATAGTTCCTTTGAGAAAAGTTATTGAAGGAGTTTTTAACAGACTTCGCCTCTTGATCAGGAGTGTACTTTGGAATATAGCCACGGCGGATGGCTTTGCGTAGCCAACCTACAGCGTTGGTTATGGTGCTATGTTGCTGCTTGAGGCAGTAGTAGGCATTTTGAATTTTATCAAAGTCACCATATGCTTCGTCTACAAGGGCAGAGATATCATCGTCAGAGAAATTGTACTCAGAGAAGAGTTCTTTTGTCTGCTGAACAACATCAACATCGACAGGTGTTTCCTCAGCGACCATTGTTGTTGCAGAAATCTCTGTGTTAATCTCTGTAGTAGTCTTTGTATTTGTATTTACATTTTCGGAAAGAGGTGTTTCCTTTTTTATAAAGACGTCTTTACCTTCAGGGGAGGATGTATTGTCCTCTGGGGAAACATCATCAGAGTCATTTTTAGGAAATGTTAATCTGAGTAAAGTCTCAGGAAAGAGTTCTAGGAACATAACATTAGGGCAGGCTCCACCTGCGGTTGAGATAGTTTTAAAGACGCGCTTAACTACACCAAGTTGTTCGAGAACGATAAGCGCTTCTCTGGCTTGCTTGGTGCTAACATTGAATTTCTCGCAGAGCTGTTCATAGCTTCTCTGTAGTAGTTCATCATCACGGAATTTCTTTACATAAGATACATTGCCTGTAAGTTCGTCTCTTACTTCGGTAGGACGATACCAGTAGACGATGTCAGATAAGATATTGATGGAAAGAAGGTTTACTTTGCCGCTGTTGTTGACGATAGTGTGATACCAAGATTCAGGAATCACATTACCACTGAAATTGATTTTGGATACCGCATCTACGATATGGTTTTCAGTTAAAAGATTGATAGATTTTTCCATAATTGTTTTCTCCTCCTTGATAAAGATTGAGAAAACTTAATATGTGCTTAGGGTTAAATTCTGAGGATTCTTGGTGCTTTGTTCATTAATGTGTTCACTTTTTTGTTCACTTCAAAGATTGGAGATTGAAACCCTTGATTTTTCAATGTTTTTTGATGCGGAAATACTTCGAATCCTCTCACGCACGCTTAGTTAAAAGAAGAAAGAGATAGGTTTTCCTATCTCTTTTTTCTTTTAACTCACCGGCAGGTCGAATTCGAACAGGTTCGAACTCTCGCCTGCCGGCTCGGTCGGCGCCAAACGACGTCCACTGGACGTCAGCGCCCTCTCACGCACGCTAAATAATTTTTAAGAAGCCTTGAATCTGCAATGATTCAGCGCTTTTTTTTACAGAAAATGAGTATTACAAGAAAGGAGGAAGAGTTCTAAATCATAAATAATTATTTAAGCTGTTCGATTATTGATAAAAGTTACAAAACGGATTGTTACATATAATAATATATGCTAATATAACGTTTAGAAATTGTATTTCAACAAATGTATTTTATATAGACCACTATGGTCTGGAGGAAGTAAGGAATGAAAAAGTTTAAACGTATTTTTACAGCAGTATTATCGCTTTTCTTAATTAT
>JAILAV010000047.1 GCA_024681435.1 Pseudobutyrivibrio sp.
GGATGAGCATTTACAAAATCGAAATCTTCATAAGAAACTACAGGCACATTGTCAGGATAATCATTTCCTTCATAGTGCATTTCTTTGACGCTTCCGTCTGGATTTTTATCAAAATAAGGGATTGGAATAACAATGGCCTCACAGTCTGGATCCTGATTGTCTCTAAGCCATACACTTTCCAGTGAATCCCACATACTTGCCTTATATGGTAAAAATAATGTCAGCTTGGTTATTCTGATGTCCTTATTGGCACTCTCTTCTATTCGGCTTATGATACGGTTCATTCTGCCTGTTGCTGAATCGGCAGATAATCCTTTCTCTGAAAGAATATCCTCGTGTATCTCATAGACTATCTCGCAAAACTCTTCTAGAAGTTTTACTGTTGGATGTCCTTCGCCCTCTTCATTTTCAATTAATGTTCCAAACTCTATTGCTCTCTGCTGACTGGTTTCAAGATAAATGCATGCCTTATCCAGGTTCTGTGGATTTTGCGACAGGCTTTGTCCAACGCCTTCTGCAAGCTTTCTAAATAAAGCTATGTAATTTGAAATTTGCTTTGCTTTATATTTGCGCATTAGCTAACTCCTGCTTCCATCTATTTTAATAAATCCACATCTAATTTATAGTATACCCTAAATATTGAAAAAGGTCAGCAACAGCTGACCTTAATCCTATATCATTTCCATATATGCTTCGGCGATTCTATTGTAATCGATCTGATTTGTAATCTTCTCTACCTTAAAGTCGTCCTCGCCTACCTTGACTCTGTAGATGAAGCATCCTTCGTCGCTAACCGTATCTCCGTCAACTAAAGCTGCTGCTACATAGCCCTTATTCTCAAACTCAAACTGGTCGATGACAGCCATTTCTACCTCTTGGCCATCCTTAGTGTTCACCACAAAAGTGATGTACTCCTTAAATTCATTACCCATAGTGGGGTACCTCCTTTTAGTATTCACTTCTCCCACTTTGTAGGCAACATTTTACAACATATATGTGTCGAGAATAAGCATAAAGTATGAATAAATCAAGTATTATCGGTGTTTGCTCCTGGAGGAAGTGTAATGAATTTCGATGTTTTTTCCATCAAAATATTAGCCTCTGCCGACAACTCCTCAAATACTAATCGCATTTCCTCTAAATCACTGGTTTCGTTAATACCCATAGCAAAGCTCTGTAAATTTATAGCAGAAAACTGTATGTCACTGATAATATCATTAAAGGTCTCCTTGATGGAATTTACTGATTCAGCGATTTCATTAAGCTCGCCTGGGAATTCTTCGATATTTTCAACCACAAGATTTCCCTTTTCCATCTCACCTAAAACGTACTTTTGCTTATTTATCATTTCAGACAGCTCTTTCATCATTTCAGACATATTTCGCTGAAGTGTACCAAGCTCGTCCTCTTCTGTTGATATATCAAGCCCTGTTGAAAAGTCACCCTGTCTCAATCTATCCATGGCAGGATTAATTTTTTCAATTGGGAGTAAGATTCTCTTAATAGCTGCTGTAATATCAGCTATAGCTATGAGTATACATATTACAGCAGTTCCAACTGATATTCTAATACCTCTATCAATTATTTTGTACATATTTTTTTGAGGGTATGCCACGCCTACTATCCAGCGGCTTTCCTTAAGCCTGGTGGTGTAATAAACCATCTTTGTGTTGGTATAATCACTAGCCATAATCATCTCGCTGGATGGATATTCAATAATATGGTTTACATCAGGCATAACATCTGCAACATTAAATGAAGCATCTGATGTTGGCAAAAAATCCTCGTTTTTGTGGGCAACGATATTTCCATCGGTATCAACTAGAAAACCATATGCACCATTTTTAAAATCTATCGAATTAACATACTCATTAATTGTGGCAATATCAGCATCCACGCCTACAACTGCTACCATTTGGGTTCCAAAATATACTGGAACTGCCGCTGTTGCAAGCACTATATCTGGTCTAGTGGCACTGATATAAGGATTGGTAACGATTGTATGACCTGCTCCTTTGACCTGTTTGTACCATGCTCTTCCGCGAACATCCACATCCTCAGGATATTCCATACCTCTAGCCATGTACATGTCGCCTTCTTCGGTAGCCACATATACAAAGAATAAATCTCCATGAACCCATGCAGACTGATTAAGCAGCTTCTTAATCTCTGTCTCGTCCAGAGTATTCAATGCTGCAATAGAATCAGCAATTCCGCAAGCGATTGTCTCCATATTCAATGTCCAAGCATCAATCTCACTTGCACACAGCTCTGTGGCCAGCTTCAGCTCTTGCTGCTGCTCCTGCACCACTCGACGGGACATATATATAAGGTTTACAACTGAAATGGAGATGATAGTTATCAAAAGTGCAACTACTACCCTGTCTGTAACCTTGCATCTGATAGTTCTTTTTGAAGAATTACGCATCTTACATCCTCCACTAAACGTGATTATATATATTGATATCTTATTACATAAATTAGTGGATTTTGTGAAAAAACTATTTAAATTCTCGCAAATACGAAGCAGTCATATCGAATTGCTTTTCCTTCCAAGCTGTAGCTTGGCTTTCTGTCACCAAGATTTGGGCCCTTAAGAGGCCTTTTGATAACAATTCGCTTTGGGTCTGCTGCTATAGCAGCCTCAAGCAACTCATTTTCTGTTGAACATGGGCTTTCCAGCCTCTGGATAAGCTGAAATTTCTTTTTAATCAAAGCGCTTTTTTGTCTTGCAGGAAACATTGGGTCAAGCAAAACAATATCTGGCTTAAAATCCAGCTGTCTCATGGCAATAGTGCTGTCAGCATTTACAAGCTTCATTCGACCTACAGCTTCTTCAAGCTCTGGTATTTGGCGGGCTCGTTCTAAGCCATCCTCTAAAAGCGCAGCTATAACTTCATCAAACTCATACATCTGAACCTGAAATCCTGCTGCCGCAAGAATCAGCGAGTCCTCACCGAAGCCTGCTGTGGCATCTACAAGAGTCTGTGGCATTTCCTGTCCCTTTATTCTCGCTGCTTTTACAAGCATTTCTCTCTGTAGATTGCTTTGCTTTAATCTAGGCAGCATCTCCTTAAAATCAACAGATATACTCAGATTTCCATCCGTAAGAAAAAGCCCCGAGTCTCCTTGACTCAAGGCTAATCCTGAAGTTTCAAGCTTTGAATTTAATTCCTTTAACTTTTCTTCATTCATCAAACTACTTATCCTCTTTGCGAAGAAGATCCATCTTCATGTTGTAGTAATCAGGTGTCATATCGAGATAGTGCTTGTGAGGATTTTCAAAACGCTGCTCCTCAAGCCATACGCTAGTTGCAAGCTGGTCCTGAACTCTCTTGCGGATTGTCTCCATATCCTCGTCCTTAGATACAGCCCTTCCATCTCTGATAAGTGGCTGCTGAAGCAATTCAGCTGTGCAATTCTCAAAGATATGTGTGCTCTTCCATGGCTGCTCTGGATCAACAAATCTGTATCCACCCTCGGCATTCATATCCACAACCTCGCCCTTTATAGCAAGCAAATCGGCAACTGCTCTACCCTTCTTATCCTTAATACGATATACATCCTTAAGTCCCGGATTTGTAATCTTTTCAACGGTTTCAGAAATCTTAATCTTTGGGATAACCTCTCCTGTCTTTGGATTAGTAACTGCGCAAAGCTTATAAACTGCTCCAAATACTGGCTCCGACTTGGCAGTGATAAGCCTTTCGCCTACACCAAATGAATTAACCTGGCCGCCCTGCTGCAAAATAGACGTGATTGTGTACTCATCAAGTGAGTTGCTGACGATAATCTTGGCCTCAGTAAAACCTGCCTCATCAAGCATCTTTCTAGCCTTCTTTGTAAGATAAGCCAAGTCACCTGAATCGATTCGGATACCATAGCTCTTTGACTGAATTCCAGCATCCTTCATCTCCTGGAATACCTTAATAGCATTAGGCACACCAGATTTCAAAACATTATATGTATCTACAAGTAATATACAGTTATTAGGATAGCTCTTGGCAAAGCTTCTAAAAGCAATGAGCTCTGACTTACGATAGTCGTTATCGTCAGATGTGAAATACATTACATAGCTGTGAGCCATTGTACCACCGATTGGAATATCAAAATACTGACCAGCAGAAACAGTGGCTGTTCCGCTTGCTCCACCGATGTATGCAGCTCTTGCACCATAAATGGCAGCATCGTTATTGTGAGCTCGTCTGGCACCAAAGTCAGAAACAGCTCTGCCCGCTGCTGCACGGACAATTCTGCTTGCCTTTGTGGCAATCAGAGACTGATGGTTAATCTGCGCCAAAATCTCTGTCTCCACAAGCTGTGCCTCGATAATAGGAGCTGTGACAGTGATGATTGGCTCATTAGGGTACATGATAGTTCCCTCTGGGAACGCATCCACATCACCTGTGAATTTGAAATCCCTAAGATATGTCAAAAAGTCCTCTGTGAAATGTCCTACACTTCTGAGATATTCAATATCATCATCTGTGAAGTGCATGTTCAACAGATAATCCTTAACCTGCTGCAATCCAGCAAAAATAGCAAATCCGCCCCCGTCTGGATTAACCCTGTAAAACACATCAAAGCTAACCCTAGTTTCATTATCAATGGTAGGGTCATTAAAATAAGCATTTGCCATTGTAAGCTCGTACTCATCCATCATCATTGTAAGGTTACGAGCCTTATCCTGTGTCTGTTTCATAGTTTCCTTCCTCTGATAGACTAAATGTTCAAGGTTTATTGTAGCACACTTTTTCTAAGCTTAAAATTGCTAGATTTGGCTTTTTCTACTATAATCATTAAGTGAATTTTAGATTAACGAGGTGATTCAAATGGATATTACAGAAAATATAGAATTGCACGATTGTCCTATCTGCGGTGGCGTCGGTATCATCGAGGAAGAGGACATGGGATTTTACGTTGCCTGCCTTGATTGCGGCAGCTACACTGGAACCGTAGGATATAAGACCGAAGAGGGTAAGCTTGAAGCAGCTGAGCGTTCAGCAATGCTTTGGAATACTGGCAAGGTTATCAACAGCGCTCCAGGCGAATAAAGTGTTTATCAACAACAAAGGCACAGCCATTAACAGCTGTGCCTTATTTTTATTCTTTTAAGCCTTCAGTATAAATTTCATTTCCATAAATATCCGTAAATACGTATGAAACGATGATGTCTTTTTCTTCAATTACCAGGTTCGAAATACTCATATCTGACATATCCTTTGTGACTGTCATCTCATCACCAAGATAATAGCTGTCATTATATGTTCCATCATATCCGTAGTAATCACATAAGAAATCGATTGTATCGCCCTGAGATATTTCTGTTAGATTCTTGGCGATTACCTCTGTCTCTCCCTCGTGATAATCATAAGTTGCACCTGCGATATAGCCATCCTCGTTTTCACTGTCAAATACTAAAATCAAATCAGCCCTAGTGCCATTTAACATAACTGGGACTCGACCAGTGATTGTGTAGTTATCACTATCACCGGTGGTGTCGATGTGATAGTAAGCCACTATCTGATTATCAATGGCAATCCAGCTTCTGTCAGTGTTTGCAATAAGATTTCCATCTTCATCCCAGTCAAATACATTATCAAGTCCAAGGTCGATATAACCGCTGCCGTCATCTACAAAGGTCGACAGTTCAATGCCTTCAACTGAATCCCACTGGTCTTCTGATAAGGCAATTACATTATCTCCTGATGCATTTGTTTTCCACTCTATAGATGCTGCATCAATATTGTTTTCAACAATGTAATCTGCTGCAGTCTCAATATCAACGCCCTTATCAAGGAAAGCTGTGGCATCCCTATCAGACAAGCTTGTATTCATAAACAAGTTAATCATTTGCATTACAGCTTCCGCATTATCCATGCTGTTTGTTCCGCTACCAAAGAGCGTGCTTGCAGCTGAACTATTTCCGCCTGCTGCACCATTTCCTGCGGCTTGACCATAATAAGCTATAGATGCAAACTTCTGGATACACTCACTATAGCTATCGTCCATACCTATCTCGTCATAGGTTGAAACCATGTTATCCACTTTATTTGTGGTGCGATATGGAAAATAGATAGACAGGCCATAAGCATTAGTCATGTTTTGGGATGTCTTATTATATTTAACTGCTCCCTTAAGAGAGTCAGCCAATTCTTTTCCTTCACTATTTCCAAGCTTTACTGCAAAATCAATTAAATCAATCTGGTCGATTTTTGATGATGTGGCAAATTCTCTTGTGCTGGAACGTGCTGTAGATACTGTCTTGTACTGCTTCTTGTCAATCATCTCTGTAGTAGATGATGCAAAGCTCTTTAAATCATCAGGAACTGTAGCAGATAGCTCAGCCAAATCCACCACGGAAAGTGTAGTCTTCTGGCCTGGGCACTGAGTTGCACAGTTGCTAACAAAATCATCAACAATAGTTTTGCCGATTTCGATAGTTGGCTTTGATGTATTCTTGCTTAAATCAGTAAGCCAATTTGTATAATACCATCCAATACCAGGCTCCGTTTCCTCAGAGCCGATTAAGTAATCACTATGTGCATCAAGCATCAAACCAGTCTCAACTGTTGCCATAAGACATGCGTCAAATCCTACAAAATCGTACTTCAATCCGCCATCAGTTAATGCCTTATTAATCTCAGACAAATTCATTGAGCCTGCGTTTTTGTGCTTCTCATCATAACCGTAGCCTGTTACAGAACCGCCGCCATGATCCCAGAAAATCAAATCATATCTGTCTGCAGGATAATTCTTGCCGCCCCACTTTATAAAATCAGATAAAGTACTTGGATCTGTCATTGGCAAATCACCAATGTTGTCCTTTACAATCTTCATCCTGCCATCGCTGATTTGATATATTTGATTGGTTTTGTTGCTGACTACAGTATTCTTCCAACCTGTACATCCGCCAGTGTATACCAGTAGATTTACATTATTAGAAACTGTGGCGTTGAGCATCTCCTGCATATCCTTCGATGCCATGGCACCTCTGGATTCAAGGTCTGTTCCGCACATATAAACCATTACAGTGACAACATCATTCCAGTCACCTTTAATAATTGTATATTTGTCTCTTGCATTATTTGCAACAGTTTCATCAAGCACACCAGTGTTGGCCTTGCTACTCCAGCTAGCATTTCCACTTGATGCATTGCTTGTGTATCCATTTCCAAGAAACACATTAGCAAGAGTTCCTATAGTATTTACTGTATTGGCTGTTGATGATGAAGATGTTGTACCTGAACCACCTGAAAACAGAGCGCCCAAACCACCGCCTCCGCCTAGCAAAATAACTATAGCAAGTACAAGCAGCTTACCTAGGCCCCCGCCTCCAAAACCGCCTCGACTTGGACCATCGCCAGAACCCATTTGTGGCACATGCCCATTTCCACCTACTGGCCCTGAGCCTAAACCACTTCCTCTTCTATTTACTCCGCCACTTCCTGTGATATTCTTCTTTCTTGAAACTGGTCTATCCGCCATACACCATTCCTCCCAATACCTACACATCGTTAAAACTAAGCTAATTTTACTCTTTTAACGTATAATGTGCAAAAAATAAGCAAGTAACTAATAAACATTAAAAACCCCGGTAGCTATCAAGCTCTATTTGTTACTCAAGCGAAGCATTTTTCTGCTGAGCGGAGTAACATATAGGCTTGAGAGCGTAACCGGGGCCCTCAGTGTAAATTTATTTGTTATTTAAGTGCCATTTGTTCCATTTCTTTTGCAATTCTGTTAATCACTTCAAGTGTTTCGTTCATGTTAGCAAGGGCATCCATTGCATCATCGCTTACAGAACCAACTGTATCTGTTGCTGCCGCAACCTCCTGTGATGTTGCAGAAAGATTAGTGATATTATCCATAATCTCTGAGTTAGCGGAAATGACATCATTTACAGAAGACTTAACCTGAACTACACCATGTCTTAATTCATCTGTGCCTTCTTTGATAGCATCAAGCTTTGTACCTGTCTCAGAAATAAGCTCATGCTGTCTGCTCGCATACTCTGCTGATTTTGACATTGCAGATGATGCTGAACGAGCATCTGATGTAAGTCGTTCGATAATCTTTGCAATTTCCTCTGTAGCCTCTCTTGTGCTTTCAGAAAGAGCTCTGATTTCATCAGCAACAACGGCAAAACCTTTACCTGCTTCACCAGCTCTTGCTGCCTCAATTGATGCATTAAGTGCAAGAAGATTTGTCTGGCTAGAAATTCCAAGGATTGTTTCTGTGATACCCTGAATGTCCTGGATGCTATCGTTAAGTGCCTGAGTTGTGTTGCTAGTCTCGATATTGATATTCTCAACCTTTTCAGCCTGACTCTTTAACTGATTGATAAGGTCTACACCTTCGTTTACAGAATCCTCAACTTTAATTGATACATCGTCGATTGTATTTGCTTCCTCGCCAACAGTCTGAATGCTTTCCTGAATAATAGCAGTCTTATTTGTCTGATTCTCAATTGCTTCTGCTGTGTTCTTTGTTCCCTCAACAATTTCATTTACAGATACATGAACAGTATCCATTGATTCGTTGAGCTTAGATGAAACTTCATTAGCTTCAACAAACTTATCATTAAGCTGCTCTGCCAAATCAACAATAGTCTCTGATGTTTCTTTAAGGTCAGCTGCGTGATCCTTGATAGTATCAAGAGTCTCTGTTGTCTGCCTGCGCTGCTGCTTACAAACAATAACTGCGATTGTACATGCGATAATGCTAAAAACAATCTGAGTAATAAACTCAACAACCTGTAAATTGCCTCTATTAATTTCAATGATACCTGATAATATCAATGATACATTAGCAACGACACATCCAACTCTAACAGTCTGTGCCTCGCCATAAACCATAACAATCAAAATGATTGTATACATGAATATGTACATGTGCTCATCGCTTGGATAGAAAATAGTAAGTAAGAAAAGCACCACCATAGACAAGGTAACGCAATACTTATATTTATGCTCATCACCAAACAACTTTGCCCCTATCTGGAAACTTATAAGCGATATAACAGCAATCACTAATCTGATAACATCCAATATCTGAGGGCCATACACTACAAAAGATCTTATGTTGAAAAAAATTAATGCAAGGCAAGTAATACTACCGCAATATCTTGCCAAGCGGTTTTTTTCAGCCATTTGTCTTCGCTCAATATTCATTCTCTTGTCCTCCTATTTAGTAGAATTAATATATATGCTTGTTTTTCTCCCAAAGCAAAGTATATCATTTTATTGTGTTTTAGTTATTAAAAAATTAAAATTTTCACATAATATTCATTTAGGAAACGGTTTGAACTATACTGTACACTAGATTGAAAAGAGGTGATTAAAATGGCAAAGAAAGATGATAAGACAAATGCAATGAGATTATTAGATCAAAAGAAGATTTCTTATGAGCATTTATCACTAGAAAACGCAGAAGGTCTATCAGGTGAAGAGATTGCAAGTAAGCTTTCTGAAGATCCTGCTCAGGCCTTCAAGACTCTAGTAACTACAGGAAAGACTGGTGCTCATTATGTATTTGTTATACCAGTTGCCGCTGAATTAGATTTGAAAAAGGCAGCCAGTGCAGTTTCTGAAAAATCTATTGAGATGTTAAAGCAAAAGGACTTACTTCCTCTAACAGGATATGTCCACGGTGGATGCTCTCCAATTGGAATGAAGAAATTCTTTACAACCATCATTGACGCTTCTGCCCAGACTTTTCATGAGATTTATTTCTCTGCGGGAAAAGTCGGCCATCAAGTAAAGATATCTGTTGGTGACATAGAAAAAATCATAAGAGTTTCTTTTGTTGATATTAAGAAGTAGTTTTACGATTAGCCTTCAGGCATTTTATAATTTCATCGTAGTTACCTTTAATATGTGGGCGTGAACAGTTGACGCAGGACTTCACACCTTTATCCGTATATACGAAGTCACCACCACAGTTTTCGCCCAAATGATAAAGAGGACAATAACAGAACAAGCAGTTAAAGTCCTCTATATTTTCTATTTTATGGCAAGGAAAATATTCACATTCCTTATTCTGAAAGAACTTATAATGTTCCATTT
>JAILAV010000181.1 GCA_024681435.1 Pseudobutyrivibrio sp.
TATGGATTCCCTGTAGATGCAGGTACAGCAATTTTTGCATATCGCACAGATCTTCTTGAAGAGGCTGGTTACACAATCGATGATGTTACAGGAATCACTTGGGAGAAGTTCGACGAAATCGGTAAAGCAGTTTATGAGAAGACAGGTAAGTACCTGCTTTGCATGGACGGTAGCGGAAATGATTTATTCTACATGATGTGCCAGGAAGAGGGAGTTTCACAGTTCAAAAACGGTGAGCCATATATCAAAGATAATGAGACACTTGTAAAAGTATTCGAAGCAGTAGCTCAGCTTGCTAAGGACAATGTTCTTTATCTTGCAAACGACTGGTCAGACTACACTGATCAGGCAATCCAAGGCGACATGGTTGCAGGTGTATTCAATGGTAACTGGATTATTCCAACAATGAAGCAGGTTTCAGAGAACTCTGGTAAGTGGGAAATCGTTCCAGCTCCAACACTTACAGGTAAGCCAGGATACGCTTCAAACGGTGGTTCTTCACTTTATATAACAGCTAACTGCAAGAAGGCAGACCTTGCTAAGGATTTCTTAGCTTACACATTTGGTGGACGTTCAGCAGAAGACGGACAGTCAATTACATATGATGAAGCACTTCTTAACGGTGGTGTAATCGGAACATGTGCAGCAGCTGCAGAGTCAGATGTATATCAGGAAGGTGTTGATTTCTTCAATGGTCAGGCAATCTACGCTGATATCGTTGATTACACACAGAACGTTCCTACAGTAGAGCAGTCAGATTATCACTATCAGGCAAGACAGGCTCTTGGAACTGCTCTTCAGAACGTACTTGATAACGGATACACAACAGAGCAGGCACTTGAAGAGGCAGAAACAAACTTAAGATTTGACATGGGACTTTAATTCCAAATCATAAAGATTATTCTATGGGAAGTGGCTCGCCCACTTCCCTTTTTTAAAGAAAGGGGATGCCAAAGTGGAAAATAAAAGAAAAGGAATGACGCTTGCAAACAAGCAATTGGCAGCCGGCTGGATATTCTTAACACCAGCAACAATCCTCATTTTTATAATGAGCTTCTATCCAATAATACAGGCTTTTATCACATCATTTAAATCAGGAAAGGGAGTAAACATCAAGTTTGCTGACCCATTAACATATAATTATTCTCGAATGTTACAGGATGTAATTTTCAAAACATCCATGAAAAATACATTCCTTTATTTAATAGTAGAGGTTCCTATCATGTTGATTCTGGCTATATTATTAGCCCAGCTTCTTAACAATAAGGACCTTAAATTCAAGGGACTATTTAGAACATGTATCTTTTTACCATGTGCAACATCTCTTGTATCTTATTCATTGATTTTCAAGTCAATGTTTGCAACACAGGGTCTTATTAATACCATCTTACAGAATATTGGACTGACCAACGAAAACATTAATTTCTTAGGAACAGCAAGTACAGCCAGAGCCGTAATCATCATCGCTCTTATTTGGAGATGGACAGGTTACAACATGGTGTTCTATTTGGCAGGACTTCAAAACATTGAGTATTCAGTATATGAAGCAGCTAAAATCGATGGTGCAAATGGATGGAAAACATTCTGGTACATTACAGTTCCACTTCTTAAGCCAACAATCGTTATGACAGCAATCATGTCAATTAACGGTACATTACAGCTCTTCGACGAGTCAGTAAACTTAACAAGTGGTGGACCTGCAAATTCAACAATCACAATGTCTCATTACATTTACAATCAGGCATTTGGACAGGGTGTTGGTAACTTTGGTTACACATCAGCAATGTCATTTATAGTATTTGTCCTTGTTGCTATACTTGCATTCATCAATTTGAAAGTAGGTGATACACGTGACTAAGAAAAATAGATCAATGATACAGCGTAGGCTTATTCCTACATACATATTTTTAATTATCTGTTCATTCATCTCAGTATTTCCACTTTACTGGATGTTTGCAGCAGCAACAAATGCATCAATAAATGTGGCAAGAGGTTCTGTGGCAATTGGAAATCAGCTGCTTGTGAATTTTGAACATTTAAAGAACGCAGTACAGGGAACACTTTGGTCAAGTATGGGAAATTCATTCCTTTACTCAATTGTGCAGACAATATTTACACTTTTTGTCTGCTCTATAGCTGGATATGGCTTTGAGCTTTATCATGACAGGGGCAAGGATAAGCTTTTTGGAATCCTTCTTCTTGCAATGATGGTACCAGCTGTTGCAACAATGGTTCCTTTGTATGGACTTGTTTCAAAGGCAAAGCTTTTAAATTCAGTGTGGGCTTTTATCCTACCAGGTATTTCAACACCATTTATGATTATGATGTTCAGGCAGAATTCTAGAAATTTCCCACCTGACATCATGGAAGCTGCCCGTATTGATGGATTGCCTGAATGGAAGATTTTCTTCAAGATGTATGTTCCGATTCAAAAATCAATCTATGCAGCAGCTGCAGTTATCACATTTATGAATGCATGGAACGCATATCTATGGCCAAAGGTAGTAATGAGCGACAACCGCGCCCAGACAATGCCTATGTTCATAGCAAATATTTCAAGTGGTTACACAGTAGATTACGGCATGACAATGCTCGGCGTATTATTCTGCTCACTACCAACAATGATAGTATTCTTCGTGCTTCAGAAGCAGTTTGCAGAAGGAATTACAGGATCGGTAAAATAATATGAATGAATTTAATTATTCAATAGTAAAAGACCCAAGAGTATTTCAACAGAATAGATTACCGGCTCATTCAGACCATGAATTCTATGATAGCGAAAGCTTTGCATACGGTGACAAATCCAACTTCAAGTACTCTTTAAATGGCACATGGAAATTTGAGTATGCGAAAAATTATGAGTGCTGTGACAAAGATTTCTTTAAGGAGTCCAGAGATTCTAAAGGTTGGAATGATATCAAAGTGCCAGCCCATATACAGCTTGAGGGCTATGACAAGATAATGTATGTCAACACCCAGTATCCATGGGATGGCCATGAAGATTTGGAACCAGGGGAGATTCCTTCGATAGAAAATCCCGTCGGAAATTATGTAAAGTACTTTGTAATTCCGGATTTCATGAAGGATAGCCCTGTATATATTTCCTTCCAAGGAGTGGAAAGTGGTTTCGCCCTTTGGTTAAACGGAAAATATGTAGGCTACAGTGAGGATTCCTTTACACCATCTGAATTTGATCTTACCCCTTATATAAAAGAAGGTGAGAATAAACTTGCTGTGCAAGTATTTAAATGGACTGCCGGTAGCTGGTGCGAAGACCAGGATTTCTTTAGATTCTCGGGAATCTTTAGAGAAGTCTACCTCTATACAGTTCCAAAAACTCATGTGAGGGATTTGAGAATCAGCACTATTTTAGATGATGACTATAAGGATGCAACTCTTGTAATCGAGATGGATGTAATAGGCTCTGGCTTAGCTCAAATGACCCTTTCCGATGATGAGGCTGATATTTTAAATAAGGTGGTTTTGTCAGATGGCAAAAATATAATGGAAGTTCACGTAAGAGAGCCAAAGCTTTGGAGCGCAGAACACCCATACCTTTTCGATTTACAGCTTACAATCTTTGGTGAAACAGGACGCTTGAATGAAGTAATCAAAGAAAAGGTGGGCTTTAGACGTTTTGAGATGAAGGACAACATGATGCATATCAACGGCAAACGCATTGTGTTTAAGGGCGTTAATCGCCATGAGTTTTCATCATCTACAGGTAGAGTTCTTTCTGAAGAAGATATTTTAAAGGATATCATCACAATCAAAAAGAATAATATCAACGCAATCCGCACAAGCCACTATCCAAACCAGACATTCTTCTATCGTCTATGCGATATTTTTGGACTGTATGTCATCGATGAAACTAATCTTGAGACTCACGGCACATGGCAGACTCCTATACAGATATTGCAGAAGAAAGATGATAGTTATGCGGTTCCAGGCGATAGAGACGAGTACACTGAAAATGTGCTGGATAGAGCAAAAAGCATGTTTGAGCGAGATAAAAATCATCCATGTATTTTGATTTGGTCCCTTGGTAATGAAAGCTATGGTGGAAGCAATCTTCGCAAAATGCAGGATAAATTCCATGAATGGGATAGCACAAGGCTTGTACATTATGAAGGTGTCTTCAATGACAGAAGAGTGGATTTATCAGATATGGAATCCACCATGTATGCTCCTGTAAAAGCCATAAAAGAATGGCTTAGCACACACAGGGATAAGCCTTACATAAATTGTGAGTACATGCATGCCATGGGAAATAGCTGCGGTGCCATGAGAAAGTACACCGAGCTTGCCTATGAGGAGCCTCTTTTCCAGGGTGGATTTATATGGGATTACATCGATCAGGCTATTACTTTGACTGACGCAAATGGCGTAGAGTTTGAAGGTTATGGCGGAGATTTTGATGATAGACCAAATGACGGAAGCTTTTCTGGAGATGGTATTTGTTACAGTAAAAACAGAGAGCCTAGCCCAAAGATGCAGGAAGTTAAAAATGATTATCAAAGCATCATGATTAATTTTGAGGGCAATAAAGCTGTCATCGTAAATAGAAACTTATTTACAAATACAAATGAGTATAATGCAATTTTAACCATTGAAAAAATGGGCGATTTGGTAGCAGAAGAGGAAATAGTGATTGATTGTCCACCTCTTTCAACCACAGAATATAATTTAGAGCTTGATTTACCTCATGATGACGAATATGTAATTACGATAACCTTTGTGCTGGCTGAAGATACAATATGGGCTAAGAAGGGCCATGAAGTAGCATTTGGACAGACAATAATTGGCAGATTCACATTTGAAAGAGGTCCAAAGCAAAAGCTTACTGTCACAGAAGGATTCCATAATATCGGTGTTAGAGGCCATGACTTTGAAGTTTTATTCACTGGAATGAAAGGACTAAGCTCTTATAAATACCATAATAAGGAGCTTTTAAAGAGAGTTATATTGCCAAATTTCTGGCGTCCAATGACTGAAAATGATTTAGCTAATCAGCTTCCATTTAGGGCAGGTCAGTGGAAGCTTGCCAGCAAATATTTATCTACATTTATCATGGATGAAAAGATAAATGAATTACCTGTCCTTGAGATAAATGAGGACAATGTAAAGGTAAGTTACACTTATCATTTGCCAACAAAGCCGGAAGGTATATGTCAGGTAGAATATGTCGTTCACTCAGATGGGCTTGTAGATTGTAGATTAATCCTTGAAAAATCTGATGATATTGGAGAGCTTCCAGAGTTATCAATGGTATTTTCATTAGATAGTAAGCTGAATAATTTAGAGTGGTATGGTAAAGGGCCAGAAGAAACATATCCAGATAAGGATCATGCAAAGCTTGGCGTATTCAGAAATAAAGTAGCCGACAATATGGCAAAATACCTTGTACCACAGGAGTGTGGCAATCACCAGGAAACAAGATATGCGAAACTAACTGATGATAAAGGTGATGGTGTGTTGTTCATTACAGATAAAAACGCATTCTCAGCTCTGCCATACACAGTTCATGAGATTGACGAGGCTATGCACCCAACTGAGCTTCCTCCTGTCCACTATTCACATGTTAGAATAGGAAGACAGATGGGAGTAGCAGGAGACGATACCTGGGGTGCAAAAACACATCCAGAATACATGCTAGATAACAGCAAGAACATGGAGATTTCCTTTAGTTTTAGGGGAATATAAGCTATAATGAATGTCGGCAGCTTATGCGGCCGACATTTTTAAAATAGGCAAGAAAGGGTTTTTACAATGTTTGAATCAAATGACACTTTTGTAGAAGATGCGATTAAATCTAAAGAGACATCAGCGGACAAAATCAAAAAGGCAGCGTCTATTATTGCAACTGTATTATTCTTAGGAGCTACAGTGGTAACAGGAGGTATTATTCAACTCATATCAATTGCATTATTAATCATAAGTGCAATCACAACATTTATTCTTATTGGAAATAAAAACATTGAATATGAATATGACTATACTAATGGTAGTCTTGAGATTGCAAAGATAATTAATAATGAGAAGCGTAAAAAGATAGTTGCAGTGGAATCTAGCGAAGTAAAGATGGTTGCAGCAGTTGGCACAAATGAATCACTTAAGTTTGACCATGTAAAGCTTAAGACTTATGACTGCAGCGCCCATGATGAAGAGCAAAAAGATTACATCTTAGTGGCTCATAGCGAGGCAAAAGGCTACGATTTCAAAGTAATATTGAACCCTTCGGATAAATTGCTTACAGCAATGGAAAAATATAACAAAAGAGACATTTATCGTTAAGGAGAAGCGTTATGAACGAGAAGGAATTAAGAGAGGTTTTTGAGGAAAAGTTTGGTGGAGAGGGCGATATCAGAACATACTTCGCACCAGGAAGAGTGAATCTCATTGGAGAACACACTGATTACAATGGGGGACATGTTTTTCCATGCGCTCTTACAATTGGAACCTATGCAGTAGCAAGAAAGCGTGATGATAGAGTAATAAAGCTTTATTCCGCAAATCTAGATCAGATTGGTGTTGTAGAAAGCAGCCTTGATGATCTGACAAAAAAAGACAAATATAACTGGGCAAACTATCCACTTGGTGTAGTTTGGGCTCTTAAAGAGAAAGGCTCTGAAATTAAATCAGGATTTGAAATGTGCGTTTGGGGTAATATTCCTAACGGTTCAGGCCTTTCATCATCAGCTTCACTTGAGGTGCTTACAGGTACAGTTCTCACAGATATGTTTGGTTTAGATAAGACAATGACGGAATTAGCCCTTATCGGACAGTACTCAGAGAATAATTTCAACGGGTGCAATTGTGGTATAATGGACCAATTTGCGGTGGCAATGGGTAAAAAAGACCACGCCATTTTCCTTGACTGTGCAGATTTATCCTATAAATATGCCAGCGTAAAATTACCAAATGCCAAGATAGTAATCACAAATTCAAAGGTAAAGCACTCACTTGTAGACAGTGCATATAATGATAGAAGAAATGAAAGCGCTCAGGCTCTTGCTGATCTTCAGACTGTATGTGGTATTAGCACACTTGGGGAGCTTACAGATGAAGAGTTTGAGAAATACGGCTCAGCCATCAAGGATGAAGTAAACTATCGCAGAGCAAAACATGCTGTTGCAGAGAACCAACGCACAATCAAAGCAGTAGAGGCTCTTAACAATAATGACATTGCAACATTCGGAAAGCTTATGAATGCCAGTCACGTATCACTTCGCGACGATTACGAAGTATCTTGCGAAGAGGTTGACTTCCTTGTTGAGACACAGTGGTCTGTTCCAGGTGTTATCGGCGCCCGCATCACAGGTGGCGGTTTCGGTGGTTGCACAGTAGCAATTGTAGAAAACGATGCAGTTGAGAATTTCAAAGAAACAGTTGGAAAGGCCTATAAAGAAAAGTACAATTTAGATGCAGAGTTCTATGTTGTAGATATAGGTGACGGTGCTAAGAGAATTGCATAGGAGTTATCCAATAAATTAATCAAGCAATTCGTGAATGGAATTATAAAAATTATTCTTTAGGTATTACCTACGCCGTAATATGTATGATAATGAGGTATAAATATAGAGCCACCATTATTTGGTGGCTCTTATATAATTGTAAAGCATAAGCGAAAGCTTTACAGTGATTGCATCTGAGAATTTTCTAACATCATATCCGGTTAAATCAGCGAATTTATCAAGTCTATAGATTAAAGTATTTCGATGTATAAACATCTTTCTACTAGTTTCAGCAAGTGATAAGTCATTGTCGAAAAAGGCCTCTAAAAGGTTTAAAGTTTCCGCGTCAAGTTGCGCTAAAATGTCAATATTTATATGATTATTTAAATATGTTTCAACTTCATCGTCAGGAATATTAAATAGTAAGCGGCCAAGACCTAAGGTGCTGTAGGAATATATGTGATCAGAACTTCTGAATATATTTCCTATGCGCATGCCAATCACAACATCCTTAAATGAAGCTGGCAAGTCTGTGAATTTCTTTACCGGCAAATCGTAGGCAAGCTTGAAGGAAGTGAAGGCTTCGGACTCAAGCATATCTAAATACTCATGACAATACTGCAAAATCTCATCAGAAGAAGGCTCTGTATCAAAATGGACGATGAGTGCCAAGTGCTTAGCATCTATCTGAATCAATGCATCCTGAGAATCTTGCAGAAGGCTTTTAAGCAAAGATACAGCCTCTTTTGAATAGTCACTTTGACTTTCAAGATAGAAAATCATTCGAATGCTGTCTTCATCAATATGGAAACGATGGATATAGGCAGCAGCGTCTGAATATGCAAGCTCTCTAGTTAAAAAAGCACGATAAAATGAACTTTTTGAATCCAACACATTAAATCTAACAACCATTTCTTTTAATTTATTTAATGTATCTTCATCTGAAAGCTCCGAATCAGCTATCTCAAAATTTATGCCTGTCGCTTTTGACAGTTGCTCTAGTAATTTTTCCTTCTTGCTTTCGTAATCCATAAAAAAAGAGGTACCTTTCAAAAAGATACCTCCATTTTAAATCAATATGTATTAGTTAGCAATTGTAAGCTCTGTGTCCTTATCGAAGAAGTGAGCCTTCTCCATATCAAGAGCAAACTTAACTGTGTCGCCGCCTCTAGCTGTTGTACGAGGATCAACTCTAGCTGTAACCTGAGTACCAGCATAATCGAAGTATAAGTAAACCTCAGCACCAAGAAGCTCGTATACAGAAATCTTAGCTTCGATAACTGTATCTGGCTGTGTATCAACGAAGATCTGTGAATCGTGGATATCTTCTGGACGGATACCAAGGATAACTTCCTTGCCAGCGTATCCCTTTTCCTTAAGAGCCTTTGACTTAGCGATAGGAATCTGAAGAGTTGCACCGTTAACCTGAATAGCTGTGCACTCTGCGTTAACTGTTCCATCAAGAAAGTTCATCTGTGGGCTTCCAATGAATCCAGCAACGAAGAGGTTGTTTGGCTTCTGATAAAGGTTAGCAGGTGTATCGATCTGCTGAACAACACCGTCCTTCATAACAACGATTCTTGTACCAAGTGTCATAGCTTCTGTCTGATCGTGTGTAACGTAAATCATTGTTGCACCAAGCGAATCATGAAGCTTAGAAATCTCAGTTCTCATCTGAACACGAAGCTTTGCATCAAGGTTTGAAAGAGGCTCATCCATAAGGAATACCTTAGGATTACGAACGATTGCACGACCCATGGCAACACGCTGTCTCTGACCACCTGAAAGAGCCTTTGGTTTTCTGTCGAGAAGCTTCTCAAGGTCGAGGATTTTAGCTGCCTCGCGAACCTTCTTATCGATTTCATCCTTTGGAACTTTACGTAACTTAAGACCGAATGCCATGTTATCGTAAACAGTCATATGTGGATATAAAGCGTAGTTCTGGAATACCATTGCGATATCTCTATCCTTTGGCTCTACATCATTCATGAGCTTTCCGTCAATGAAAAGCTCACCTGAAGAAATCTCCTCAAGACCTGCAATCATACGAAGTGTTGTAGACTTACCACAACCAGAAGGTCCTACGAAGATGATAAATTCTTGATCCTGAATCTCAAGGTTGAAATCCTTAACAGCCTGGAAGCCATTTGGATAAACCTTATTAATGTTCTTTAATGAAATGTCTGCCATAATAAAATATCCTCTCTTTGAAAAATTAGGGTTCCCCCCTTAACTAATAAAAATTATAGAAAAACCCCAACTTATGGACAATGTTAGAATAACCAAAAAATACAAAATCCTTTCGTTATTTTAACAATGTGGTGTGGAAAGTGCACAAAAGGGGAAAATAGAAATTGAGCAATTATCCCATACTTTGCGATTAAAAGATAAAAAAGGGGAATTCTTGTGCTATAATATGACCCAAAAGGGATAACCCAAGAGAATGATAGAGAACATTATTCGGGAGAATGAATTTTATGGAAGCATTAAAATATAGGAATCGTCTAAAGAAATATCTTAGATTTCCTTTGTATATGCTTATTATTTTTATAATAGGATGTATAGTAGTTAGCTTTTTCGATAAGAAAGCAGCAGAAATCTTATCTGGTTTCGTGGCTTGTTATGGAATCGTTTGCTACATATATTACAAGGTAAATCTGAAATCCTTCAAGAACACAATAATTGAATATGCCGTTCACTATGGAACTGTGCAAAAGGAGCTTATTAAAAACTTCAGACTTCCTTATGTTTTGCTGGATTCTACCGGCAGAATCATGTGGATGAATGAGGAGTTCTGCGCCCTTGTAGATAAGAGCAAGACATATAATAAGTCAATCACCAGCATTTTCTCTGAAATTACAAGAGAAGGTATTGACCATGCCAAGGATGATAATTTCGATATTCACATTGAATATAATGAGAGAAAATATCTTGCATGTCTTCAGCGATTAGATATGACAGAGCCTCTTTCTGGCGGAAATATTGTTGCCAGCATGGACGAGTCATCTGACGGCTTGGTTTCAGTTATTTTATTTGATGAGACTGATATTCAGGCTACAAAGGCAAAGATAAATGACCAGGCCATGGTAATGGCACTTCTTTATGTAGATAACTACGATGAGGTATTCGATCAGGTAGAAAATGCCAAGAGATCAATGCTTTTAGCCCTTCTTGATAGAAAGATTAATAAATACTTTGGCGAAGCAGATGCAGTTGTTCGTCGTCTTGAAAAAGATAAGTATTTAATCATGTTCCAGAAGAAATATCTCAAGCAGTTTGAGGAAGATAAATTCTCAATCGTAGAAGATATTACTACTATCAAAATGGGCAATGATAAAGATATTACCGTAAGTATGGGCGTTGGTTTGGGCAGCGATAGCTATACTCAAAAAGCCCAGTATGCCCATATGGCCATCGACCTTGCCCTTGCAAGAGGTGGTTGCCAGGTTGTTGTAAAGAATGGCCAGAACGTTTCTTACTATGGCACACACGGTAAGGAGGTTGAGCGTTCAACTCGTGTTAAGGCCCGTGTTAAGGCTCAGGCTCTTCGAGAGCTTATGGAGTCTCGTGAGCGAATCATCGTTATGGGTCACAATCTTTCAGATGCAGATTGTTTAGGTGCATCAGTTGGTGTTTACTGTGCCGGCCGTGAGATTGGTAAGCCAGTTAATATTGTAATCGATACTATTACAGGTGCTATGAGACCGGTTGTTGAGAGCTTCACCGAAAAGGAAGAGTATCCTGACGATATGTTCATCACCAGCGAGCAAGCTCTTAACTTATGCAATGACAACACACTTATTATGGTAGTTGATACCAATAGACCAAGCTATGTAGAATGTCCAGGCCTTCTTTATAAGAATAAAAATATCGTGGTTATTGACCACCATAGACAGGTTGAGGAAATCATCGAGAATCCAATTCTTTCTTACATCGAACCATACGCATCATCTGCCAGCGAAATGATAGCAGAGGTGCTTCAGTATTTTGCAGATAAAATCAACATCAACCCAACAGAGGCTGATTGTATTTATGCAGGTATCCTTATTGATACCAATAACTTCATGACAAAAACTGGTGTCCGTACATTTGAAGCGGCAGCATTCTTGCGTCGTAATGGTGCAGAAGTTACCCGTGTTCGTAAGATGCTTCGTGAAAACATGGAAACATATAAGGCACGAGCTGAGGTAGTAAGAAATGCTCAGACATACAGAGATGCTTTTGCAATTGCAGAGTGTGAGCCAGACGGAAGCGTTGAATCACCTACAGTTGTAGGTGCGCAGGCTGCCAACGAGCTTCTCAACATCGTCGGAATAAAGGCATCCTTTGTTCTTACTAAATTTATGGACAAAATATTCATCAGTTCCCGTTCAATTGATGAGATTGATGTTCAAAGTATCATGGCACGTCTTGGTGGAGGCGGACACGTTAATATCGCTGGTGCTCAGATTCAAAACAGAACAATAGACGAGGTTCGCGAGGACCTTGAGGCAACAATAGATAAAATGCTAGAAGAAGGAGAAATAAAGCTATGAAAGTAATCTTACTTGCAGATGTTAAATCACTTGGCAAAAAGGGAGAAGTTGTTGAAGTTAGCGAAGGCTATGCTAGAAACATGCTCTTTAAAAAGAAGCTTGGTGTAGAGGCTACAAACGCAGCACTCAATGACCTTAAGCTTCAAAATAAACATGATGAAAAGGTTGCTCAGGAGAATTATGAAGCAGCTGTAGCCTTCTCTAAAGAGATTGAAGAGTGGAAAGTAGAGACATCAATTAAGACTGGCGAAGGTGGAAGAACATTCGGTTCAGTTTCAACAAAGGAAATTGCAGAGGCTGCTAAAAAGCAGTACGGCAAAGAAATCGACAAGAAGAAAATCGTTCTTGATGATCCAATTAGATCACTTGGAACATACGAGGTTAAAGTAAAGCTTCATCCAAAGGTGACAGCAACACTTCGTGTTCACGTATCAGAGCAGTAATAAAGGGAAGAATAGATTATGGAAGATGTAATAAAAAGGACCATGCCTCACTCCTTAGAGGCTGAGCAGTCTGTTATTGGCTCCATGATAGTAGATAGAGATGTTATTGTTGAATGCTCGGAGATTCTTTTAAAAGATGATTTCTATCATCAGCAGTACGGAATTCTATTTGAAGCTATAGTGGAGTTGTACAATGCAGGCGAGCCTGTAGATGAGGTCACACTGCAGAATAAGTTAAAAGAAAAAGGTGTTCCACCAGAGGTGGCATCTTTGGAGTTTATACAGGAACTTGTACTTGGAGTTCCAACTACCGTAAATGCCAAGAGCTACGCTAATATCGTAAAAGATAAGGCGATACTTAGAAATGTAATAAAGGTAAATCAGAACATTGAAAATATGTGTTTTGAAGGAAGTGAGGATGTAGATACAATCCTTAATCAGACCGAGAGAGACATTTTTTCTTTGGTTCAAAACAGAGGTAACACTGATTACGTGCCAATCAAGCAAGTTGTTATGAATGCCATTGCAAAGATTGAGCAGGCTTCAAAGCAGCGAGGCGTAGTTACAGGTATCCCTACAGGGTTTATTGATTTGGATAGACAGACAGCAGGTCTTCAGCCATCGGATTTGATTCTGATTGCAGCCCGTCCTTCAATGGGTAAGACCGCTTTCGTATTGAACTTGGCTCAGCACATTACAATTCATGAGCATTTGTGCGCAGCGATATTCTCACTGGAAATGTCAAAGGAGCAGTTGGTTAACCGTATGTTTGCCCTAGAATCTAGAGTAGACGCCCAGAAGCTCCGTACTGGTAACCTCCAGGAAGCAGATTGGGAAAACCTTATTGAAGGTGCAGGAAAAATTGGTAATTCAAAGCTTATTATCGATGATACTCCTGGTATTTCAATCGGAGAGCTTCGTAGTAAATGTAGAAAGTTCAAAATGGAATTTGGATTATCTATTATCATTATTGACTACTTACAGTTGATGTCTGGTAATGGAAAATCAGAAAGTAGACAGCAAGAAATTTCCGAGATTTCACGTTCACTTAAGGGACTTGCCCGTGAGCTAAACGTTCCAGTTATAGCACTATCACAGCTTTCCCGTGCCGTTGAGCAGCGTCCAGACCATCGTCCTATGATGTCTGACTTGCGTGAATCTGGTGCCATCGAGCAGGATGCCGACGTGGTTATGTTCATCTACCGTGATGATTACTATAACCACGACACAGAATTAAAGGGTGTCTCAGAAATCATCGTTGCTAAGCAACGTAACGGTCCTATTGGAACAATCGAGCTTACTTGGCTCCCAGAATACACTCGTTTCGCTAATAGAGACCATAGTCAGTATTCTAATAGAGAAGAATAAATATATAGCACTTATTTCAATCAAAAAAGATTGAGATAAGTGCTTTTTTATTATGCAGAAACTGCAGAGGACATACTTTTATCAAAGATAATACACATTAATATATATAATGAAAATATGAGGTATATAGGAGGTGTGTATGAGGAGTAGAATTAAAACATTTTTTATTATCCTGACTATTATGCTTTTAGTAGGAAATATATTTCCTGCAACAGCATTTGCAGCAAATGAAACAATTGTAACAGGGATAAGGTTTGAAGAAATAGATGCACCAGTGGCTGGACAGCCTTTAGATTCTATTGCAACAATTGCTACTGACCAAGGAATTACATGGGATATACCTGTAATATGGGTAGACAAAAGTGGTGCAGCAGCATCCATTGCAAAAGAAGGTCAATCTTATTTACCAGTATTTGCATTTTATGTACCAGGTGGATATAAGGTAAAAACGGACAGTACTGGGGCATTTTCTATTGTTCTACCAGAATATTTACAAAAGCTGTTAGGCTCAGACCAGTTATTGTTTGCTCTAGATGACACTACTGGAATCACCTATATCACATATAACCCTGAAACAACAAACAATAATTTATATTCATATCACCCAGAAAATAAAGAGACCAATAGTTCTAGTCATGATGAAAACAATAATACCGAAACTCCGCCTCGTGAATTGACGCAGGTGGAGATTCATTGTGCCGTAAATACTATAGATAATATTGGATTCGACAATTTAAATTGGTTCGTAAGTCTCATAAAAAATACGATTGAACCAAGAGCTGTTGCTTTGTTAATTGATAGTTTTCCAGCATACAAAACAGCAGCAGATAACGGAGAACTTGGAAAATCCATAGGGCTTTATGTCTATGATTCTAGATTTGAAGAAGAAAATGACAAAAATCCGTCTGGCTCATTAGCTTATGTTGAACCAGCTTTCAATGATGCAAAACTTTGTTATTTCATAGGATTAAACACTTTTAGAGTATTTGTTCAAACTGAGGAAGAAGATTATATTTTTAATGAGGCTGGAATGGGTGAATTGGAAAATACAATAGTACATGAGCTTATGCATGCCTTTATGTTTGATTATACAAGAACTGGATGGATTACAGCAAATGGATGGTATAATCCTGAACACACTGAGATGCCAAATTCTTTTCCACCATGGTTCGAGGAAGGTATTGCTACAGCAGTAGAAAATGGATATCAATATCGAGAAAATGAATATGGATATTTTAAAAATGATGAAACAAACAGTTATATATATGATGGATTGATTGAATGGTATAGTATTCCTCAAAACAAGATAAATTATTATCAAACTAGTTATAAAGATGCAGTTTATAGTGCTTATTCAGGAGGATATTTAGCCTTGGTTTATCTTGGCGCATACGTAAATGCTGAGCAAGGAGAAATTATTGACGGAACCACCATTACATCCGAGCAAGTTCGAAATGGTGTCAACCAAATCTTAGAATGGCTTCATGAAGGAAAATCACTTGATGAAATAATAAGAGACGAAACAAATTATAGTGGATTACAGGAATTTGAAGAAAAATTCTTAACTGAGCCAGCAGATGAAAACGATCCTGATGATGAAAACGACCCAGGTGCATCCGCACAATTTGCAACCGATTTTTTAAATCAGTTAAATTCATATTCGGATAATGAAACAGGTGAAATCGCAAATGGTAGTATACTGTATGATTTTTCAAAGACTTCTGAAAGTCCATTAGAGGGACGAACAGAAGATAGTTCAAATCAAGAAGCATATTTTATAGAAAACACCCAAGAACATGTAGCATCTACTGTAAATGATGATGTAGCTACAAGTAGTGCAGGAAGTTATCATACTTGGGATGAGAGCGATGACTGGATGGAAGATGATGCTGAAGAACAAGCCGCGAAGAATGACAATATGGAGGATATGGAAAATGAGTCAACAAATGATATAGAATCAATATCTGAAGTCGAAGAGGAAACTACAGAGCTTGAAGATGCATCTTAAATAAAAAGAAAGGATTCAGAATAATTTCTGAATCCTTTTTTAACCGGTTTTCTTAATAAAGTTATCAGATTAGCCCTGAGCGATAGCTCCTGTTGGGCAAACACCTGCACATGTACCGCAATCAACGCAAGCACCTGCATCGATAACGAACTGTGAATCTCCCTGTGAGATAGCGCCTACTGGACACTCTGGCTCGCATGTACCACATGAAACACATGAATCAGAAATAACGTATGCCATGATAAAAATCCTCCTTAAAAGTATTTATTAATAAAATTTATCAATTTCACAACTGATGAGACTATAATACATCTAAATTGTGTCTAAATCAAGAACAAATTTTTATTTTTTAAAATAGGCTATAAATAAGGGGTTATCAAGGTTTGAGCGGACTAACTGCTGTTGATTGTGGCTAACAAAAGTTCAAATTGTGTACACAAATAAGTCAGTAACTAACTGCAATAATTATTAACTATCTATTAACAATGCAGATAATCAATTGCGAAAAATCGAAATACATGATATTATCAAGTGAAAATAAGAGAAAGGAAGTACTAATAATGGCAAGAGTAACTAAATCAACTATGATTGGTGAGCTTCTTCAGATTGATGCTGATGTAGCTCCTATTTTACTTAATATCGGCATGCACTGCCTTGGCTGCCCATCATCTCAGATGGAAACAATTGAGGAGGCAGCAATGGTTCACGGTATCGACGCCGATGATCTTGTAGAAGAAATTAATACATTTCTTGATGCACAATCTTAATATGCAAGCGAAGCGCTATCCAAGTGATAGCGCTTTTTTTAAATATAATAAAAGAAATCTAGTAGGCATCAAGCTCTAATATGTTTCTAGCGGAGCTTTCTATGCGAAGCTAGAAATATCATTAGGCGTGTGGTCGTAACTAGATTTCTTCATAAAATATTAAATTTGCGCAAGCGCTTGAATAGCGTTGTTTTTGACCATTGTTGAGTAGTGCTCTGACATGTATTGGTCGGTGCCTACTACGTAGTTTTGCTGGTCACTGTATTCTGACAAAATGTTGCACACTTTGTTGTAAGTTTCAGCCGAATCGTCTGATTTGCTGACTACAAGATAATACTTGTCATCAAATGGACTCTTGTAGAGAGAATTCTTACCATTGTAGAATGTGGCCAAAATCGATGAAAGTCTTAAAACATCATCTAGATTATCAAAGACAAACATCTTTGTGATATCTACAGGTAATCCATTGGCTGCTGCTTTTTCTGGCGAAGCTGAAATCGCCTTTTGTGCTTTTTCAATCAAGCTGTTAAATATATTTAAGATGTCATCAGCTGCCGATTCATTGAATGGCTTTGCTGGTGCTGAGGCAGCATCCATGTCGTCGTCATCATAATCATCGTCATCTTCAGAAAATCTGGAGAAACGAGTATCAAGCTCGTCTGGACTTTCAACCTTTGTCACAAGAAGGACAATGGATTCTGATGAAAGTGGTATAGCTTCTATCATAAGTGGAATATCTTCCGCTTCAAAACCGTATTGGTAGGAAGCCTGTTCCATAAGTTCCCGGAATAATTCTCTAGCTTTGGCTGAGCCGTAAGCTAGTTCGGAAAGCTTTATGTGTCGGCTGATTAGGTCTTCTCTCGAAAGAGTGCATCTGATCTGGTTCTCGTTGATTTTTTCAATCTTCATAAAAATCACCTCCCGAATCGAAATAAGATGCGCTTAGCAAATTTCTTATTCGAATTATATATATATTATATCGGAAAGTAAAGGCGAGAAGCTATAAAATTCGTGATAAAAGTATTAAATTTTTATAAACAATTTTGTTACAGAAGAACGACATTTAGAAAATTTTACTTGCATTATAATTTTTTCTGTGATATAAACTTATCTGCGAGATGCCTTTCCGAAAGGAAGGAGCTGATGTAAATTGATACCAAAGGGTATTAATGACGAGTATGAAGTCGTCAAGACACTGCGAGAAACAGCAGCTACAGCAGTTTTACTTGTCAATTACAAAAAGATAGGAGCATTAAGGATTCTTAAAGCCATTCACAGGGCACATCCTGATGCGCACAGCATCCTATCCGAAGCACATCTTTTACAAGGGATTAATTCATCCCAATTACCCACCATATACAGTGTAGAAGATACTGATGAAATGTACTACCTCGTGGAGGAGTATGTAGAGGGAGTAACTCTACGGGAGTATCTGCTAGACAACAAATTATCAAAAGAAGAGCTAATAAAAATTGCTATAAGTCTATGCAATGTGGTTGAAGCTTTGCATGAAGCAAAACCAGAGCCTCTGCTTTATCGGGATATGAAGCCAGAGCATTTGATATTGCAAAATGACATGATTCGACTAATAGATTTTGGCATATCTGTGAGGAAATCTGAAGCGGCAAAGGCAAAGCCCCTAGGCACAGTGAATTGGGCTGCACCAGAGCAACTGACAGGAGGCTTTTTAGATGAGCGCTGTGATATTTATAGCGTAGGCAAGATAATAGAGTTTATGCAGATTAACAGTTATGCAAAAGATGATTTGAGATTAAAAAAACTAGTAAATAGATTAATAGAAGAAAATCTAGATAAAAGAATAAAATCTATTTCTACTGTCAAAGAGATGTTAGAAGAAATTCAAAATGGCAGTAGTAACAAAGATAAAAGGAATGGTCATCTCCACAAAACAATTACAGTGGTAGGCACAGATAAATCTGTGGGCACCACATTTATCGCGATTAAAATATGTAGATTTCTTAATAGAAAAAAGATTTGTGCATATTACGAGGATGCAAAGAAAGATACCGTTCATAATCTTATGGGAAATTTGAAAAGTGCCAGAATTAAGGATGGAGTTTTATACCACAAGGATTTTAAAGGCTTAATAAATTATGGAGAAGCCGTTGAAACCAACACGCCTCCTACTGGATTAAATGTAATTGATTGTGGGATTGATTATGAGCTTGCCTCAGAGGGAGATGTAATAGTTATAGTTATGAATCCTTCGCCGTGGCACAACAATAATTACCCCACATGGATAAAGAATAAATCTGTTCATATTATAGGGAATTTGTCATCAAAGATGCCCTGCATCACCTTGGCAAAGGAACTAAAAAAGCGGGTTTATCTATATCCTACAAATACAGGCACACAAATTACTAAGGGTGAAGAAAGGATATTTCAAGCGATATTGCGAAATGAATTGGATTTATCTTAAGCATTGGAACAAAATGTCCAACAAAAAGTTTAAAAATATAAAAAAACAAAAGACAATATCAATTATTTCAGCATCCAGAAAGCTGGGAGTGACACACATGTGTTTATGTTTAGCAAATTTCTTAAGCTCAGCATTAAAGCAAAAGGTCTTATATATAGAGCTTTCAGATGAAAGTCAGTTACTTGGGATGGTTGGTGAAAAACAAATCACTATCCTAAATAAAACTGGATTTTTCTATAAGGGTGTTAATTATATTTTGGCCTGCAGCGTAGAGGATGCCCTGAGTCTTATAAATGATTTCAATGGATACATAGTGGTGGACATCTTCAAATATTCTGAGGAAACAAAAGTGATATTTAACCGGTGTGAAAGAAGAATTGTTATAGGGTCTATGAAGCCATGGTGCAAAAAAGATGTATACCAATTAATGAGTAAATTGAAAGGAGGAACAGGATTAAAAAATATGTATTACAATGTTTGTAATAGTCAAAACGAAAAAAATGATTTCAAAAAAATGTACGGCTGTTCCATGGAATCACTTCCCTATATAAAGAATCCATTTTCATTGAAAGAAGAGGATTTTGATCCTCTGTTTCAAATGATACAGTAGCTGCAAGGAGTAAGTTATGAAATAAAGGAGATTCCAATATCGTCAAGGAATCAAATATAAAGAAAAAGACAAAAATAAAAACCGATTTATAAAGATTGTAAAGAGACGAGGGCAGAGATGCCCTCGTTTTTACTAGACAAAATACCTGCAGAAGTAGAATTTAAATCATGCTTTTGCTATACTTAAACGGATTATAGATTTAAGGGAGATGCTTATGAGCTATCGTTACAATAATAGAAATAGAAGAAGAAAGAAAAGAAGCAGAGTACCAGTAGGTTATGTATATATTGCAGCAGCTATAATTCTTTTAAGTGTGCTAGTGGTAGGAATCTACGCAATCAAAAAATACACACCAACTAGAGAGCACGCAAGACTTGAGGATTACTTCGAGTTAACTCATGAAAACGAGGCTGCAGTGGTTATCAACAGTGAGCTTGTTGAGCCAACACCAGATATAGAGCACGGATACGCAATTGTTCAGGATGGAAATGTTTATCTTGAGCTTGGTTTTGTAAAGGAACACATGGATGATGGATATGTCTATGACCCTACAGAAATTACATTGCGCTATGCAACAGATTCAGAAATTTACACAGCTAACCTTGGAAGCAGCAATTACCTTGTAGACAAGTCAAACAACACAATGAACGCAAATATCGTAGTTGCCCAGGATGACACTGTATATATTTTGGCAGATTATCTTAAGCTTCTTACAGATTTCAATTATCTATATTATGATGAGCCAGACCGTGTCTTTATAGAGGAGTGCGGCTACACTCGTAACGAGGCTACAGCAAAGGGTAAGTCTCAAATCAGAGTTCTTAATGGACCAAAGAGTAAAATCCTTGAGGATGTAACTAAGGGTGAGAAACTTACTGTTGTTAGAGATACAGGAAAGTGGAGCTTTGTTGTTTCTGAAAATGGCGTCATGGGTTACATGAAAAACAACAAGATTTCCGAAACATCTGAAGAAAAAGTCGGAGCAAATCTTCCAGAGCGAACATACAACCATATTTCTGTAGGTCAGGATATTTCATTGCTTTGGCATCAGGTAACAGCGCAAGCCGCAAATGCGGAAGTAGCAAATGTTCTTGCAAGCTCAGGAAATATTGATGTTATTTCACCAACATGGTTCCATTTAAATGATAACAAGGGTGGAATCGCATCTATTGCAAGCACTAATTATGTAAGCACATGTCATGCAGCAGGCGTTCAGGTATGGGGACTTGTCAGCAACTTAGAGGATGACTCCGTTGATACAACAACAGTTCTCAATACAACATCTGCAAGAGATGCATTAGTAAACAACTTGATTGCACAGGCTATCACATATGGCCTTGACGGGATTAACGTAGATATTGAACAGCTTGCAGGAGCTGCTTCTGATGGCTACACACAGTTCATCAAAGAACTTTCTATTAAATGTGAGAAGAACGACATCGTTCTTTCTGTAGATAATTATGTTCCAACAGCATCATCTGTCGGATACAATAGAGCTGACCAGGCCAACTACGCTGATTATGTAGTTATTATGGGTTATGATGAGCACTATTCAGGTAGCGAAGAGGCCGGTTCAGTTGCGTCAATCGGCTGGGTTGAGCAGGGAGTAAAGGACACACTTGATGAAGTTCCAGCTGATCAGGTTATCCTTGGTATGCCATTCTACTGCAGAGTTTGGGAAATCGCCGAAGATGGCAAAATCTCAAGCAAGGCTTATGGTATGGATGCAATTCAGTCATTCTTAAGTACAAATGGTGCTGCTTCAACATGGAGCGATGAGTACGGTCAGTATTACGCAGAATATGAAAAAGGAAACAGCACCTTTAAAATCTGGGTAGAAGATGAAACTTCGCTTGAGGAGAAACTCAAGGTCATGGACAAGTATAATCTTGCAGGTGCTGCATTCTGGAAGAAAGGATTTGATAGCACAGGCGCATGGAACACCATTGCAAAATATTTATAGGAAGCCACGGACACAGAAAAATCACGGTTTCTTAGGATTTGTAACGGTTTAAAGGGTTTGTGTTATAAAGTAAAAGTGATATAATTTTGAGTATGATTACTAGGATTATGGATGTTTCACGAGATCCCATTAATATGACCTATATTAAAGAGGCCTCTGAAATACTTAGGCAGGGTGGATTAGTTGCTTTCCCTACCGAAACAGTCTACGGATTGGGCGGAGATGCCAAAGATAAAGAAGCATCAAAAAAGATATACGCAGCCAAGGGTCGTCCTTCGGACAATCCATTAATTGTTCATATTGCAAAGTTTTCTCAGCTAGAGGAGATTACAGCTAATTTACCAGAAACAGCTAAGAAATTAGCTGATGCTTTTTGGCCAGGACCACTTACAATGGTATGCAATAAGAATGAGGTTATTCCATACGAGACTACAGGTGGTTTGGATACAGTGGCAGTGAGAATGCCAAATAATCCAGTGGCTTTAGCCCTTATTGAAGACAGTGGATGCATGATAGCAGCACCTAGTGCTAACACATCAGGCAGACCTAGTCCAACAAAGGCTAGTCACGTGTACGAGGATTTGTCAGGTAAGATAGAGGCAATTCTTGATGGTGGTCCAGTTGATATTGGATTGGAATCTACCATAGTTGATTTAACTGAGGATGTTGTTACAATTCTTCGACCAGGCTTCATTAATATGGAGATGCTTAAGGAAGTTGTTGGCGAAGTAAGAATGGACCCTGGTATTGTGTACAATGACAAAGGCACTACCAGTGGAGCAAAGCCTAAGGCTCCGGGAATGCGGTATAAGCATTACGCGCCAAAGGGCGATTTAACCATCGTATCAGGGAACGAAGAAAAAGTTATTTCTACAATAAATCAAAAGACAGAAAGCGCCATAGCTAAGGGCTCCAAGGTTGGCATTATAGCCACATCTGAAACTGCGGACAGATATAACTTGGGCCAGGTTCTAGTTATTGGCGACAGATCAGATGAAGGAAGTATCGCACACAATCTGTACGATATACTTCGTCAGTTTGATGAACTGGATGTTGATATTATCTATTCTGAAAGCTTTTCTACACCAAATATGGGACAGGCTATAATGAACAGATTACTTAAGGCAGCAGGTCAAAAAACAATAGAAGTTTAACTAGGAGAATAGAATGAAAAATATTAATAGAGTGATTTTTGCTTCCGGAAGCGGAACCTCCAGATCACCTATGGCCGCGGCAATTTTCCATGCCACGGAGCATAAACGCCCCATAGTTTGTGAGGCGAGAGGTTTGGTAGTTCAGTTTCCAGAGCCTTTGAATCAAAAGGCGGAAGCAATTCTTATCAGCAACGGTATTGAGCTGAAGGATTACTCTTCCAAACAGTTGACGGATGCAGATTTTTCTGACACTACGCTAGTAATTACAATGGAAGAGACCCAAAGGCAAAAAATATTAAGTGAATATGAAAAAGGCACCGAAGAAAATACACGTCTCTTAAATGAGCTCGTGGGGGATGAGCTCGAGGTGATGGATCCTTACGGTGGTTCAGTGCAAACCTATGGTTTGTGCTACGAGGTCCTAAAGGCGTCGATTGAAAAATTAATGAGGGTACTTGAGGCTTAAAAATTATATGCGTATTGGAGGAGAAGACCATGAGTGATAAGAGACTTGATTATATTAGCTGGGATGAGTACTTTATGGGCGTAGCAGTATTATCGGGTATGAGATCTAAAGACCCAAACACACAGGTTGGAGCTTGTATTGTTAGTCAGGACAATAAGATTTTATCTATGGGCTACAATGGTTTTCCAAATGGTTGTTCAGATGATGAGTTCCCTTGGGCAAGAGTAGGGGACCCTCTGGAAAATAAATATTTCTATACAACACACAGCGAGCTTAACGCCATTTTAAATTATAGAGGCGGTTCACTAGAAGGCTCAAAGTTGTATGTATCACTTTTTCCATGTAATGAATGTGCAAAGGCTATTATTCAGTCAGGCATCAAAACTGTTATTTACGACAGTGACAAATATGAAAACATGCCATCAACTATAGCATCAAAGAGAATGCTTAGAGCGGCAGGTGTCGAATTCTATCAGTATCAGCATACAGGTAGAGAAGTTTCGATAACACTATAGTTTGAGAAATAGGAGCATCCGTGAAGGACAAAAAGAAACAACAACAAGAAGTCGCCAATTCACTTGTGATGGTGCTTCAGCTTGGAATAAATGTAATAGTGCCAATTTTGCTTTGCATGGCAGTTGGAATCCTTCTTTCAAAAGTAACAAAATCTCACAGTGATTTGTTTATTATTGGAGGAATTCTAATTGGAATAGTTGCGGCATTTAACGGCGCGTATCGTTCTGTAAAGGGATACCTCAAAAACGAGGAGTCTCCAGGGCAAAGGGCTAGAAGGCTCGAGGAAGAGTCCAAAAGCCAGTCAGGTGATAAGCATGATTAATTGGATGAAAAGATTGAATCAGGCTTTGCCTGGTTTGGTTTTAGGTATATTGATTTACGGAGTCATTGTTGAGCTGGTTGGAGTTTGGTTTGTAGCAGACAAAATCAGATATACAACAGGACTGATTTTTGGAATTGTCTGTGCAGTTGGCATGGCAATTCATATAGCAATGATAATTGAAGAATCTGTGCGAATCGGTAAGGGACATGAAAAATACTTGTCCTTTAAATCTGTGTTAAGATATCTAGCCGTTTGCACAATAATGATTTTGATGATGGTTTTTAAACTTGGCAACATGTTTACAGCAATCATCGGTATTTTAGGGCTCAAGGTTAGTGCATACGCACAGCCTTTGCTATACAAATTTCTCGGAAAAAACAACTCACATATATCCGAGGTAAACAAAGAAGAAATAAATATATAAAAGGAGGTGAAAGTGTGACAGAAGGAATTTTGCTGGCCTCGAGCGATACTGTGGACATGATTAAAGGCTTGTTCAAGTATGAAGTATTTGGACACGAAGTCTGGATTACAACGTCCCATGTATGCATTTTAATTGTTTGGCTGTCATTGGTTATCTTTTCACTCATAGCTAACCACAAGCTAAAACATGCCACTGAAGTTCCTGATACCTTCCAAAACATCTTAGAGCTTATAGTTGGGCTATTAGATGGAATTGTAGAAGGAAGTATGGGTAAGCACGCACCAGTGTTTGCAAACTGGATATGTACCATTTTCTGTTTCATTTTGGTATCTAATTTATCTGGTTTGGTTGGGTTAAGACCACCAACAGCCGATTATGGTACTACACTGGCTCTTGCATTAATTACCTTTGTTTGCATTCATGTAGTAAAGGTAAGGCATCAGAGTGCAAAGGACATTTGGATTGACAAGTGTTCGCCATTGCCACCATGGTTACCAATCTGGTTACCAATCAATGTTATTTCTGATATTGCGGTGCCTATTTCAATGTCACTACGTTTATTTGCAAACGTTCTTTCAGGAACAATCATTATGGGTCTTGTATATGGATTGCTAGGAAAGTTCGCCTTAGTATGGCCTGCAGCATTGCATGTATACTTT
>JAILAV010000188.1 GCA_024681435.1 Pseudobutyrivibrio sp.
CCTTAGTAGAATGGTTACGGCCTATCTGGATTTGGCAGAAAGTATGGCAATGCGAAATATTCCTATGACTATGGCGGATTGGGAAATTAGATTAGATGGTTTTCTTACCTTGATGGATCATGAGGTTCTTAAGGATAAGGGGAAAATTAGTGCAGAGCAAGCTAAGATTCATGCGGAAACGGAATTTGAAAAATATAGAGTGATTCAGGATCGATTATTCCAAAGCGATTTTGATCGATTCATGGAGTTAGAGGATCATTTAAAGGATAATCGTAAATAAACGAAAAGGAAGAGAAAGCTCAAAATGAGAGAGATGAGAGATAGTGGTATCGAGTGGATTGGAAGCATTCCAAATGAATGGAAGATTAAAAGAATTAAGGAATTGTTCTATGAAGTGAATGAGAGATCAGAGAAAAACGATGATTATCAGTTGCTTTCTGTATCAGAAAACTATGGAGTAGCACCAAAGGCTGAAAAGGTTGACGAGGGAGATTTCCTTACCCATGCAGATAGTCTCGAGGGATACAAAATATGTAAACCAGATGATATCGTTATGAATATTATGCTTGCTTGGAAAAGGGCTTTGGGAGTTAGCAGATATGAGGGTATAATTAGCCCTGCGTATTGCATTTATAGAAAAAGAACAAATGAAATAGATACAGGCTATTACCATTATCTGTATAGAACGGATTTATATGCGGGTTTATTCAAGCAGTATTCAACAGGCATTATTGATTCAAGACTAAGATTATATCCAAACAAATTTTTATCTTTAAAATGTCAAATGCCAGAATTGAAAGAGCAGAAGAGAATGGTGGAGTATTTGGATTCCAAATGTGCTCAAATCGATTCCATCATAGCCAAGCAGGGGCAGATTATCGAGAAGCTGAAGGAATACAAATTATCAGTGATTACTGAGGCTGTTACAAAAGGATTGAACCCGGATGCGGAGATGAAGGATAGTGGAATTAAGTGGATAAAAAAGATACCAAGTAGTTGGACAGTTACGTCTTTATCTAATGGTATATCGCTTGTTCAAACAGGACCATTTGGCAGCCAGCTGCATTCAGAAGATTATATTGAAAATGGTGATCTTTATTTAATTAATCCTGCAAATATTGTTAATGGACAAATTGTCCCAGATTGCAACGTGTCTATCAGTTTAGAGAAAGCATATGAACTAAAACAACATATCTTGGAAGTAGGGGATATTGTTTTTGGAAGAAGAGGTGAAATGGGAAGATGTGCATGTGTAGAAGATGATGGAAACAGGTATTTTTGTGGCACAGGATGTATTAAGCTAAAATGCAATGAACGACTTGATGCACATTTTTTAACTCTATATTTACAAACATCTTATATAAGACAGTATTTGGAGCTGAATTCAGTTGGTACTACTATGGCAAATTTAAACTCTTCCATTATTTCAAAAATACCGATTGTTTATCCAATTATAGAAGAGCAAAAAGAAATAGCAAAGTATATCAGTGAAAAATGCGAACAAATAGATAAAAAAATCTATTTGCAGGAAACAATGATTAGGAAGGAAATGCAATATAAACAATCTATAATCTACGAAGTCATCACCGGCAAAAGGGAGGTTTAGTTTATGTCTGATTTTGACATAAAAGAGCGTCGATTTGAAGAAGATATTGAAGATTATCTGATTCATCACGGCGGATATAAAAAGGGGAATCCGGCTACATTTAACAGAGTAAGTGGCTTGGATGAAGGCACCTTTGTTGAATTTATTAAGAATTCTCAGCCAAAGCAGTGGGAGAGGTTTGTAAAAATCTATGATGCTATGGCAGAGAAACAGATTATTGAGCGTTTTTCTCGTGAGGTAAAGCAGACAAGTCTCCTAAATGTACTTCGTCATGGATTTACCGACAGGGGGATTAAATTTCGTGCGATATTTTGGAAGCCGGAAACATCATTAAATGAAACTAGTAAAGCACAGTATGAGGCAAATATTCTACATTGTACCAGACAGCTCCATTATTCCATAAAGAATGAGAACAGCATTGATATCGTGCTTTTCATAAATGGTATTCCGGTTGTGTCTATGGAATTGAAATGTCAGTTCACTGGGCAGAGTACCACTAATGCCATCAATCAGTATAAGTTTGACCGAGCTAGCAAAGATACAATCTTTGCTTTTAAGGAACGAGTATTGGTTCATTTCGCTGTGGACCTTACCAATGTGTATATGACAACACGTTTGGAGGGACCACACACTTATTTCTTGCCTTTTAACCAGGGA
>JAILAV010000189.1 GCA_024681435.1 Pseudobutyrivibrio sp.
GTCATTTTCTTTCCATTCTCTGATTGCATCAACTACCATTTTACCACCAACATATGATAATAAAATAAAAGCAATCCAATGGTCATAGGCTGTGATTTTTTTTGCAAATGTGCTTCCTACTGCCCAGCCAATTAATGGCATCAAAGCCTGAAATCCTCCGAAGAAAAGTGCAATAACAAGCATCTGCTTCTTGTTAACTTTTCTCATTGCTAGTCCTTTGCATATTGCAACTGCAAACGCATCCATTGATAATCCTACTCCTAACAGTAGAATATCTACTAAATTCATACACGTACTCCTTTTACATCTGTGTTTAGAATTATATTGCCATTATACCAATTTAATAATGTTTATAATAAAAAAACTCACGTGCAACTGTAACTTCAGTCACACGTGAGTCTCACTATTTAATGTTTGCCAGGTTTAAACCGAGTCTGTTGACAAACAACGTATACACGCTAGCTACTCCCTCACGAAGATGTATACAATATACTAAACATTGGAAGTAGCGTCAACCTTCATTAATTATATGGCTTTATTTTTCTTATTTAATTTTTCAACTATAAAGTAACTTACAATACCGCCACAAACACCTACAATAATTCCTGCAATTACGTCTGTTGGCCAATGAACAAACACATACAGACGACTAACAGCTATAAGTCCAGCTAAAATTAGTGCTAGAATTCCAAGTTTTTTGTTTCTAGTGAAAATAGCTGTAGCAACAGCAAAGCTTGCATTTGAATGTCCGGATGGAAAAGAATAATCATGTGGTACCTTTACCAGTAGCTGAACCTCTGGCTCTAACCAACAAGGTCTACATCTCATAATGCTAGGCTTTAATATTACATTACATATTAATGCAGTGATAACAAGTGCTACGGCTGACTGTACTCCTAACTTTCTATTAAACGGAAGAATGAGAAGCAGCAGTGTTACTACTATCCAAAACCATCCTGCATCTCCTAGCATCGTAATTTTTGGAACTATAAAATCTAGAACATCATTATGTATAGATTGAAACCATTGAAGTAAATCCAACTCCCACTGGAAATAAAATACGTTTCCTATGTTTTCCATATAATTGAAACCTCCTGAGAGGTCATTATAGTACATAATTTATTTGTTAACAAATTATACATATTATTCTCTTATTTCAAATCTACCACACACATTATTACAATCATCTTCAGAATCACCATAAGAAATAATTACAGATAAATTATTAACTCTTATTTTGTAAAATGTATCTCCAAAGCCATCTGCACTCTTAAAGAGATATATTATATCTTCTCCTTCGTTGATTGTTTTTACACAAGAACTAGCATAGATTGGATTGAACCCATTTCCAATAATAGCGTAATCACCATTTTCTTCATAGATTTCTATAGAACTCTCATCTATTTCATAATCATCGTAAATTCCAATATGCTCTTTAAAAAAATCTATTGCTAATTCTTTATTACTAATATCACTTTTGTTCTCTGAATCATCACTTTTAGTACTTGACATTTCATTTGTATTAATTGATTCCTCAATATTAAGCGGTGACTTTATTGAATCAGTATTACCAGCATTATCCTTATTACGGTACACCATAAATGAACATATTACGATGATTATGATTGCTAATAATATTATTACTCTTTTATATTTCATATTTTAATTTCTTGGAAGGCAATTATATTTCATATTTTTTTATGGAATAATTCAAGTCATTTAAATGGAATAATCGTATCAATAAGACTCTTATACTCCTCTTGAGTAATATCAATCTCTTCTCCTGAGTCAATCTCTTTATAATATATTTCTTTTCCGCTTTCGTCTATTTCATATCCAAAACATAATTTTTCGTCAATAGAATCTGCCCCATTATATTTAAACATGCTGTATGCATAACAGTCAGCTGATGAAAAAGCATGTACTACCCAATATGCATTTTCATAATTAGCTAATAATACTGTGTTTCCTGTTCCTCCGCCAGAAGCAAACATTTTTACTTTGCCGTCTTTGGCATCAAATAAACTAGCACCATAAGC
>JAILAV010000203.1 GCA_024681435.1 Pseudobutyrivibrio sp.
TGTAGATGTGAGAGAATTGCTTTTTGTTGAATTTACAGAAGCAGGAGACGAGCAGAGATTAACTGCTAAGTATAGTTCTTTCCTTAAGTTACTCGAAAAACTATCTGATCGAGAAGTTGAAGATGTTTATTGGGTAATAAAGCGTAAGGTTGAAGGATTACTATAAAACTTAACAGTTTATTTGAAAGGCCGGTTGGTGATATTTACTTGCCGGCCTTCTTTAATTATGTAGTTAAATGCAGCACCGAAACCTCATATTCGATGCTGCATAAAGCTATTATAAGATGGCGGATTGTTCTTCTGTTATGTCATCGACAGAATCATCTTGTGTTACACAATGGCTCGAAGGGTGTTGAAGTGTATTTAGTATTACCTGTCCTTCACGTTTGATTTTCTTTTTCTGCTTGGCGTGGTTTATTAATGCAATACCTCCGCCTACTGTTACAGTAATCAATATTCCAACTGTAGCCCCTTGAATTCTCCCAAGTTTAAGGTTAGATGCAGATTCTGATGCATAGTAACGTACAATACGCTTTAGACCATCTTGCATGCTTCCATTACCCAACTCTGATAGAGCGTGTGTGGTAACTGGAGCAGATGGATTCGGCGTGTTAATTAGTTTTGTTATTTGTGTTGCTGTAGAATTCATTTTTATATCCTCCTGAAATCTTTTATTTGTTGGTTTTATTTTATAAGGTGTGGTATTATAAGTAAAGAATAATAGTTCGCGTAAGAAATCATTTGCGTGCGTCGAATCTATTCTAACGAATAATAATTCGTATAAAGGAGTTTTATATATGCTTAAAGGAAAAAGCTTGAGTGAATACGAGGGTTTTGCTTATCGTTTAGTTATGGCTGCAAATAATAAACAGATTGATGATACCAAGGAATTGGCGGAAAAATTATATAGTGATGAGACTTGTAGAGGGATAATCAAGATGAGAAAAAGAAAAAAGGAGGTCGCTTCTAATCCGGTAGATAATGTTTTAAGAAATGTTCAAAAGCATTTAAATGAGAAAGATCCATACAAAGTTCCCAGTACATACATTTATGCGTATAGTGTGGTTTTGGATTGTTCGATTGATTATCTTTATGGACGAACTGACGTAATGTCTGTTGACATGGATGTGAAAGAGATTTGTAAAAAAACGGGTTTGTCAGAAAAGGCAGTAAAATGCTTACTAGAATATAAAAGTGACAATGATGATAGTAGTATATTTTCTATAACTCAATGGTGGTCAGAGTTTCTTTGTGAAGATTCTTTTTATAGCATTCCAATGGTTTGGCATGATTATGCTAGTAGAATTGTTGAATTATATGATTTAGATAAAAAGGTAGCAGCTATGCAAAAGGCGGACAATGAGGTTGTGGTTGATGATCACATAATGCAATTGTTGTTGGAAGATGATAACCATAAAACACTACGAAGTATAAGGCGTGAAAAGGAAGACTCGACCTTAGGTGCATATCACAAAATGATACAGCTTATAGAGCATTATTTTGAACAATATGCAGAAGAATGGGCGAAAAATCAACATCTTGATTATGAGGAAATGTATTACCGTGGTGAAATAAATAAAAGGAAAATTATAAAAGAGCAAATAAAACAACCAGAAATAAAATAAAGTAGATTGAGACCATCCAATTAAATGGATGGTCTTTTTTTCTTGACGCGTACGCAATGACTACATTATAATGAAACTAAAGATACACGCAGTGACTACATAAAGGAGGACAGCCATGAAGAAGGATACATACAATGTCGAAGGCATTGAAATCGAAGTGGAACATATAGATAGGAATGATGGCAATCGTGAGCGTAGACTTGTAGCATATCAGTTTAAAGCAATTAGAGAGCAGTCTGGTATGAATCGTAAAGAATTTTCTGAATGGCTTGGCATTCCCTATCGGACCATGCAGGAATGGGAACTTGGACGCAGACAGATGCCGGATTACGTGCTTCGCTTGATTGCATATAAAGTTAAGATGGAGAAGGAAAGGGGGAACCTATGATGACAGTATTATATGGTGTTGGAACAGTCTTAAGAGTGATCGTTAGAATCTCATTATTGCCGGTACAGGCAGCTCTTACATTACTGATGCTTGCTATCGGCTTTATTGGTGGATTAGCAAATATTGTATGCTGGTTGTTAGGGGCTTTCTTTGTTATTGGTGGTATCTGTTCATTTATTAATGGATTTACATCTCTTGGATGGCAGGGCGTTATAGTAGGTATTATTGTAGCTGTAGTTCCTCAGGCTTTAACTCTTTGGGGCGCCGAAGGAATACTTGGACTTAAGGAACTTTTGGGAAAGATATAGCTGGCACAAGTGTGCTTTTAATAATATAAATTTATAAAAGTTGGTGGGGACTAATTATTATGACTAGAATAGAAAAGGAATATAATAGAGTAGTTGAGTATGGCTGTCAGATTGATGAATTATCATTAAATTGTAAATTTGAAGAGTTAAAAAAAGTATTGGACGACATGATTGAATATAAAAATGCTGATGATAATGTAAGCAATGATGTCAATTTTAATTACTATCTTGGAACTGGTTTTGGTATATATGCCGATTATGTGCAACAATCAGTGAATGATAAATTTGATTCGTCAGTCATAGATTTAAGACGGAAATCAATGTTTTATTTTCGTAAGAGTCTTGAATTGAATAATGGAGTTAGTAATCCTGACTCAAGATTAAAGTTATGTATATTAACAAATTATGCAAATCAGTTAGTGATTGCAGGACGGTACATAGAAGCACTAAATGTATATCGCAATGTACTTGGAATCGATAATGAGTTTTCGATGGGAATGGGAAATTATGGTAGAACTTTAATGTTTTTGGCAAATATGGTAAATGATAAGGGACACTATCAAGAACTGCATTGTTATGCGTATCATGCACTAAAAAAAGCTATACAAAACATTGATTATGATATGCATGAGCAGGCATTATCAGCGTTTGGAAAAATTGTAGAGGAATATGAAGCATTGCCATCGATTGATTATGTTAATAAACCAATAGTTTTTCCTGAATATACACTTGGAGATAGTGATGAAGAGATTCAATATAGAAAATGGTGCTTAAAAAATCATCTTTTTCTTAATCCGTTAAATGATGTAATTGAAATAGAATCTGCATTTGCTCACGATCCATTGAATATCATAAAATATACTGAAGATATTACCGCCTCTGATTCAATCAATGGAAACCCAGCAGAACCACCAAGATGGTTTGCTATGTTAAATAATTTAAAAGAAGAATACATTTATGCAAGGTATCTATGTTTTACTAGTAGCCAAGAGGATGCATATCCCCATTTTGCTGATAAAGATGTCACTTTATCTCTTGGGAGCTTTGATAACACAGTTTATTCGATACGGGTGGAACAAGGTAAAACGGCATTTAGAGTCTTATATTCATTACTTGATAAAATATGTTTTTTTGTAAATGATTTTTGGAGAATCGGTTTAGAAGAGGGAAAGGTAACTGCAAGGGGTATTTGTAAGGCAAGGAAATATCCTAAAGATAATAAAGCATTAATGTCATTATATTGGGTTCTATGTGAGTTTTTCGAAAAATACGGGGATGCTGAACAGCCATATGAAAAGGAACTAGCAATACTAAGAAATGCTCTTGAACATAAATATGTCAAAATCCATAAAGGGGATTGGAATAGAAGACTAAAAATTGAAAGTGATAGTTTTTATCATGTATCAGAAAATGACTTAAGAGCTAATACAATCAGATTATTACAGCTTGTTAGAGAATCTCTTATGTATCTTATTTATGCTATTGAAAAAGAGGAAATCAAAAAGAGTCAATCAAAATCATATGTTGGAACTATGCCTATTTCAAATTATCCTGATGCATGGAAAAAATAAAATTTAGACAGCGAAAAATATATTTCATAAAAACATAAAATGGTCTCTGACCGACATTGTCTCTTTTTGACTCGTTTTGTCTCGTCTCGACCGACATTAGCACTTCTCTTATAGATTTAACGGTGCTATTATTATCATAGACAAGTGAGAGGTAAACAAAAGCCACTCACTTGTTTTTCTTTTGCAGAAGAATAGGAAGCAGATACAAGCGTCATTGCATGACCAAACCCTCAAGGTCGTGTGTGGC
>JAILAV010000227.1 GCA_024681435.1 Pseudobutyrivibrio sp.
ATATCCAATTCCAAACTGAGTTCCAATGGTGTTAATGATTGTGCCGATTAGTAATGAACAGAAGAGACCCTGAGCCATAGCGCCAAGAGCATCAATAAGATATCTCTTTACAGAAATCTCAATGTTCTTTCTTTTTAAAAACTTCTTCATACGAATATTCTCCTTGTTTTAATACACTCATAATTTGCATTATAACCAAATCAATGAGTAAAGGAAATAAAAAAGGGCCCGATTTATATGCAAATTCGGCAGTGGAATAACGCATATAAATCGAGCACTTAATTATATTTTTACGCCATAACCTTGTTAAAGGAAGGAATTATTTGAGCAACAACAACAGCTTTTACTATATCAAGTGGGATAAATGGAAGAAATCCCATGGCAAATCCTGTTGCTAGATTGTAATTCATAGTATGTATTAAATAGAGCATGCCAATTACATCAATGATCAATACAGCGATGATACCGCAAATCGTGTACCACACACGGTTGTATTTCTTACCTTTGATAAGTGGAAGCACAATAGCAACAATTGGGAAAGCCCAGGTGTATGCACCATAAGGAGCAATAAGATATCCAACTCCGGAACCGCCTCCGATAAATACAGGAAGGCCAACAGTTCCAAGAAGGAACCACACTAAAACAATCAAGAATGATTCGTTTAGTGGAAATAGCAATGCAATTAAGAATAAAACAAAATTAGTAAGTGTAATCTTTGGTGCCATAGGTAGTGGAGTTGGAATGCTAAGGTATGCTGATATGCAAAGAATAGCTGCAAATAAGCTGCATAAAATAAGACGTTTTGTAGGCAGTAGCTTATTTGTGTTTGTATTAAAGCGTGTGTTATCCATAATTTAGTCCTCCTAAGTAGTTTATTGAAATAACAATAATGATAATAATTGAGTGTTTGTTAATTGTCAACCTTTTACTGGATAATGGTTGACAATTATTTTTTTATAATTATCATTTACATAGATTGAGTTCTTGTGAAGGGAGACTAACTATGGATGTTAAAGGATTGACACAAAGAATTATTGAAGGGGGAAGTATCACAAGGGAAGAGGCGCTTGAACTTGTTGAGGTTCCATTGGAAGAACTATGCAGCGGTGCAGATGAATTGAGAAGACACTTTAATGGTGATGTATTTGATATGTGCGCCATAATGAGCGTAAAGGGTGGTAGATGTTCAGAAAATTGTAAATTCTGCGCTCAATCCAGTTGCTCAAAAGCAGATATTGATACCTTTGAAGTACGAGATGCAGAATATGTTGCTGCAGATGCCAGGGCTCATTCAGGAAAGGGGATTGCTCATTATTGTCAGGTATCTTCAGGCAGAAGATTGAACAAATCAGAGGTGGCACAGATATGTGAAAACGTAAAAAGAATTGTTGCAGAAACAGATATGGCACCTTGTATTTCATTAGGGCTGATAGATAAAGAAGATTTGCTGACTTTAAAGGCAGCCGGTGTTCAGCGTGTTCATAACAATATCGAGACCAGCCCAGAATATTTCAAGAAAGTATGTAGCACACATACAACTGACGAAAAAATAGAGTACATGAAGCTGGTACACGAAGTAGGACTTGAATTATGTAGTGGTGGCGTATTTGGAATAGGCGAGACATGGTCAGATAGAATTGATATGGCATTTGCTCTTGTGGAGATTCAGCCTGATTCTGTACCTATCAACATGCTAAAGCCTATAAAGGGCACACCTATGGAGGACAGGGATCGACTTACTAAAGATGAGGTTCGTCGCATCATTGCTATCTTTAAATATATTCTTCCTAAAGCCTCCATCAGGTTTGCAGCAGGAAGAGATTACCTGGATGATACTGGTATAGCATGTTTCAAGGGCGGCAGTAATGCGACAATTACTGGAAATATGCTTACTGTGAAGGGGATATCTGTCGAGCAGGATGTGGAAACAATTGAGCACCTTGGATATAGCTTGGGATAAAACTTTTCTAAGCTCCATTTTTACAGATTTTTCATAATAATTGTGTAGTATTAATAAATAGGGAGTTTGCACATGTCGGACGGGTGAAATATGGCAAAAGTAATAGAAATAATTAAGCCAAGAACAAAGGTCGATAAGGTGAAAATCATTTTTAGTGGCGTGCTGTTGCTGGTGCTTACAGCACAGTGCTTCCTTTCGGCTATTTTTTATGATTATTATAATTTCTCAATTACAGAGAATTATTATATAGCCATAGTACTATTGCCAATCATATTATTAGCTGGGTTATATGGCTATCTAATTACAATGACATCTTTTCTAATTACTTTTATAGTTGTTATTATTACAAGTAGCAGCTATGCTTATTCGCTTGTAATAATGATGATAGTAGGACTGTTAATCTCTTTGTTTTCTCAATATTATTGGTTTGAAACAAAAGTAAAGACGTTTGTAGCAGCGACCATTACTTTGTTTATGTCCTCTATTTTTTCCAGCTTATGCTTTGTTGTTATGAATGACAATAATTATTCCCTTACGCTATTTGAAAATACAGGCACATTTTTCTTAAGGGATGCGCCAGTAGTATATATTATATGTTTATTTTTGCATCTCTTTTTAACAATGGTTCCAGATAAAATAAAATCTATTTTTCCATTAGGAATCGGATATACGGAACAATTTAAAAATAATGAAGAAGCAAAGGAAAACGTAAAAAAGTCAAAAGTTAGCATAAAAATCACGGCTATCTGCATAGCTCTTGAATTGTGCTTGGGATTGTCAGGTAGTTTTTTTAACTACGTCTTATATCCAGAATTAAAGGACATCATCATTCGCAACATGAATGAAAGAGCGAATATTGAGCGAAATTTTGAGGATGGAGAACGTCCAGAGAAGCCAACTGACTTAGAAATAAATAATATAAAAGACTCTGAATATATATTAAATGCAGAAGCAATGACTTTTAATTTAAAGATGATGTTTTTAATGATGTGTGTTGGTGTGCCTATTGCTGCAATAATAAATTTCTATATAAGTACAACAATAGGAGCAAATCTTGGAATAATATCGAAATATATGACATCATTTGTGAATGCGGAAGACGATGACAAAATGCTGATTGCAAAAAGAGTTGATGATATTGTTATCAAATCAGGTGACGAAATCGAGATTGTATATGAATGTATGTCGGATATGGTTCACGAAATCGAAGCATATACAGGTCGCGTAATAGAAGAACAGCAACTTCAAGCTGATTTAGCTGTAGCACAGAAAGCGAGCGAGGCAAAATCCAGCTTTCTTTCAAATATGTCTCACGAGATTCGTACACCAATAAATGCGGTACTTGGCATGAATGAGATGATTCTTAGAGAATCAAAGGAAAAGCAAATTTTAGGTTACGCCCTGGAGGTAAAAAATGCTAGCAATAATCTGCTTCGAATAGTAAATGACATTTTAGATTTTTCAAAAATAGAAGCAGGAAAAATGGAATTAATTCCTGTTGAATACGATTTGGCGTCTGTTATAAATGATTTAATCAACATGATAAAGAAGAGGGCTGAAGATAAAGGCTTAGCTATTAGGGTAAATGTATCCCCTAATATTCCACATCTACTTTTTGGTGATGAAATAAGAATAAAGCAGGTGGTAACAAATATACTTACCAACGCCGTTAAATATACCGAAGAGGGTGGCGTTGTTATTACCGTCAAATTATTAGAGTGCAATGAAGATGATTTTAAGAGTTTAGAAGACAGTTTAGGTGAAGATATAAATAAGAACATACGATGCGAGAATAATCAGCCTGTCAAGTTAAGATTTATAGTTAAAGATACTGGAATAGGAATAAAGGCTGAGGATATGGGACGTCTGTTTACCTCCTTTGAGCGTGTGGATGAAGCGAGAAACAGAACAATCGAAGGAACTGGACTTGGCATGAGTATAACTACCAATCTGTTGAAGATGATGGGAAGTGAACTTAAAGTAGAAAGTGAGTATGGCACGGGCTCAATTTTCTATTTTGATATTATTCAAAACGTAGTAGATGATACTCCTATAGGCGATTTTTCAGAGGCTATTCAAAGCTATGCAAAAACGGTGGAGGAGTACAAGGAAAGCTTTATTGCTCCAGAGGCATGTATACTTGTTGTTGACGATACAGAAATGAATCTTACAGTAATCAAAAATTTACTGAAGAAGACAGAAGTAAATATAGAGACAGCTATATCTGGATTTGAATGCCTTGAGATGATTAAAATTCGTAAATACGATATGATTTTCTTGGATCATAGAATGCCTGAAATGGATGGCATAGAATGTTTGCAGCATATAAAGGAAGACCCTGATGGATTAAATTATGATACTCCAATTATTGCTCTTACGGCTAATGCTGTATCGGGCTCACGCGAGATGTATCTGGATGCTGGCTTTGATAATTATCTTACAAAGCCAATCAATGCTATGGTTCTAGAAAAGATGATAGCAGATTATTTGCCACCGGAACTTGTGACAATTAGAACTGAAGAAGCAGATAATGCAGATGAACAGGAGTTACCAGCATGGATAAATAAACTACCATTTGTAGATGTGGAAAAAGGAGTAGAAAATTGTGGTGGAAGTGAAGCTTATAACACTGCATTGCATGCTTATTTAGATGCAGTAGATGATATGCAAGATAGCATAAAAAAGGCGCTTTTAGACAATCGCATTTCAGACTACACAATCAAAGTTCATGCATTGAAAAGTTCTTCAAGAATAATAGGAGCTGAAGTAATTGGTGCATTAGCAGAAGAGCTTGAAAAAGCAGGAAATGAAGGCGATATGGAAGTTATAAATACCTGTACAGATGAGTTGCTTTCTTATCACAAAGCTCTTGGTTATTCTATGAAAAAATATATGCTTGATAAGGAAGAGGATATAGATAAACCAACTATAACTCCTGAAAAAATCAAAGAAGCTTACTGCGCTCTAAAAGAAATTGCGCAGTTATTCGATTATGATAGCGCACAAGCGATAATAGAAAGTATGGATAATTATAAGTTTCCTGAATCAGAATTGGAAAAGTATAAGAAAATAAAGAAAGCTGTGAATAATGCGGATTGGGATACATTAAATCACTTGATGGAAGGATGATATTATGGGCGCAGAAATATTAATCATTAGCAAAGGCACTACTTTTATGGTGGACGCAATAGCGAAGAATTTGACTCAGGCAGGTCTTGAGACTACGCTTATTGAGCCAGATGATAAACAATTCAAAAACAAAGTGGATGAGCACAATGTTTTTCTTGTTTATTTGGGAGACTATATTGTAGATGCGGCTGATTCCTTTGTTTACTTAAAAGATTCATGCAATGAGCATGGTAAATCTCTGAATATTATTGGGGATAAATCTGAGTTGGACGAGCTAACCAAGGTGCTGCCAGAATCTTTAATAGATAATATTTTTTTTCGACCTCTAGACATAAAAAAAATGGTTTCAAAGATGGAAGAGGTGGGAGAGGAATCCAATAAAAATGAAAAAAAGAAATCTATTCTTTTAGTGGATGATGATCCTACTTTCCTTAAAACGGTAAAAGATTGGCTTTCTGAAAAGTATCGAGTAACCATTGTTTCTTCAGGAATGCAGGCTATAACCTACATTGCAAAAAATGTTCCTGATTTAATTTTGCTTGATTACGAAATGCCTATTACTTCTGGCCCTCAAGTGTTAGAAATGATTAGAAGTGATAGTACAACTGCTAGTATTCCAGTTATATTTCTGACTGGAAAGGATGATAAGGAGAGTGTAACTAAAGTTTTAGCTTTGAAGCCACAGGGATATATCCTGAAAAGTGCTGGTAAGGAAAAGTTGCTTTTACAGCTTGAGGAGTATTTTGCGAGACTTAAGGCATCAAAGTCTTGAGTTTTTTGAATCAATATTTGCATAATATACGGTGGCTATCATCTGGTTATTGATGTTTTATGGAGATTTAATTTATGTTTACATACATACAATTCGATTAATTATCGCTGCTGTCAGCTGATTTTTTGTGATGGTATTCTTACCAGGAGCAAAAAGGCTGGTGGCAGTTTTTTTGATGTCTGAAGGGAAGGCTGAAATGTCTGAATCAAAATTGATGCCGATTCCTACAACTATCCACTGAACATCTCCAGTTTCAAATTCTGTTCCAGCTTCTGTGAGGATACCGCAGATTTTCTTATTATCTATAAATAAATCATTGATTGGCTTGATTCTTGGACGTACACCTACTAAGGTCTCAATAGCATCACAAACAGCATTACCAGTCAAAGTAGTGATAGCATCTGGCTCCAAAGTAGTGAGGTGCGCTGGCTTTAAAAGTATGCTCATATAAAGACCGCCATCAGGAGAATAGAAGGAGTGGTCCTTTCTGCCACGGCCAGCTGTCTGTTCTTTTGCAAGAATAATAGTTCCGTGTTGAGCGCCTGCGATTGCAGCCTCTTTTGCTAGTCTGTTTGTAGAAGTAGCATTATCGTAAATGCTAATCATATTTGAATGGCACTGATATATTGATTTTAAATTATCTGTGAGATGAGCAATAATACCGGCTTTTGAAAGAATATCATTGTCATCGGAAAGCATATACCCCTTATTGCTGACAGCATCAATAGAATATCCTGCCTTGCGTAATTCATTTATAGCTTTCCATACTGCATTTCTAGATATTCCAAGCTTGCTTGCGATGGCTTCACCAGAAATATAATTTGTTTTATTTTCTTCTAAAAAAGCCAAGACATTTTCTTTTGAACCCATTAACTATCTCCTAAAATGTACATTTCATACTTTAAAGTAGTAAAGTTTACTAAAGTCTACTATGTATTTTAGAAGTATTTGGGGCATTTTGTCAAAGTTACTAAAAAGTATGCTGTTTCCTTGAATTTGCCGCTTTAGTGTACTAAAATGTTAAAAACAAAATTACTAATATAGAGTATTAGTAGAAAGTGTATCAGTAATTAGTAAATTGTATTTACAAATTACTGGTTCATATGGGAAGGAATATAATCATGAATTTTAATGTAGGCGTAATTAGAGGAGACGGAATCGGGCCAGAAATTGTTACTGAGGCTGTTAAGGTTCTTGATGCTGTAGGTGATAAATTCGGTCATAAGTTTAATTACACTGAACTTCTCATGGGTGGTTGCTCAATTGATGCAACAGGCGAGCCACTTACTGATGAGGCAATTCAAGCAGCACTTGCAAGCGATGCAGTGCTTATGGGTTCTATTGGTGGCAACACATCTACCAGTCCTTGGTACAAGCTACCAGCTGATAAGCGCCCAGAAGCAGGACTCCTTAAACTTAGAAAGAGTTTGAATCTTTTCGCAAATCTTCGTCCAGCATATTTATATGAAGAATTAAAGGAAGCGTGTCCACTTCGTGATGACATCATTGGAGATGGCTTCGATATGATGATTATGCGCGAGCTTACTGGTGGTCTATATTTTGGAGAGCGTTCCACTGTAGAAGAGGATGGTCAGCTTGTTGCACGAGATAGCCTTACATACAGTGAGGGTGAAATTCGAAGAATTGCAAAGCGTGGATTCGACATAGCAATGAAGCGCCGCAAGAAGGTTACATCAGTGGATAAGGCAAACGTTCTTGATTCTTCAAGACTATGGCGTAAAATCGTTGAGGAAGTTGCAAAGGATTATCCAGAGGTTACATATGAGCACATGCTTGTAGACAATTGCGCAATGCAGCTTGTTAAGGACCCACGTCAGTTTGATGTAATTCTTACAGAAAATATGTTTGGTGATATTTTAAGTGATGAGGCATCCATGGTTACCGGTTCAATAGGAATGCTTTCGTCAGCATCACTTAATGATACA
>JAILAV010000231.1 GCA_024681435.1 Pseudobutyrivibrio sp.
ATCGTAAATGCCATAAAAGCTATTCAAGAGATTGATTCAGGTAGCTTCTATACAAACGCCAATGACAATGATTCTGTGATTCTTTTGGAGTGCATGTCAAATCTTGTGGCAAATGAGATGTTTCGAGATGGAGAAATAAAAGCTGCGGAAGGTTGTGTTCACAAGATTCTATCAGATATTAAAGAAATTGCAGGCTGTGTGTCATCGCTAGTGATTGTTACAAACGATATTTTTGATGATGGTATGGCCTATGACCCTGGTACCAAGGAATACATGCGTGCCCTTGGAAAAATAAATTGTAAGCTTGCCGAAATGGCACAGGAAGTTTACGAAGTTGTGGTAGGAATTGGAATAAAAATATGAGAATAATAAAATCCATAATAGTTGCATTTTCCATGTACTCAAGAATACCAATGCCTAGATTTAACTGGGCCAGTGATGATATGAAATATCATCTTATTTTCTTTCCATGGGTAGGAGCTGTAATCGGTGCAGTAGAGTATTTGTGGCTACTGTTTTGTGAAAAGTATGAGGTTTCACATATCGCATTTACGTTAATTGCATTGGCTATCCCACTTATTTTGACAGGGGGATTTCATCTGGATGGTTTCATGGACACCAGCGATGCGCTTTCATCATATCAGGAAAAGGAAAAGCGATTAGAAATCCTAAAAGACCCACACATCGGAGCTTTTGCTGTAATAAAGGTATGTATATACGGATTGATAATGACAGCCAGCGTATATTCTATGGATAAAGATGGATTTTTGGCGTGGCTATTTATGTTTTTCATTGCAAGAGCAGTCAGTGGAATATGCGTAATCAAATCTAAAAAAGCAAAGTCTAATGGAATATTAAACACAGAAGCAAAAACAGCCAGCGACAGGGCGGTAGTATTTGGGCTTGCATTGCAGCTTGTAATTGTAGCTATGGCAGCAGGAGCACTTTATCAGTATTACTGGACTATGTGTATGGCAGCTCTTGCTATAGAGGTAGTTTATTACATATACACAGCCTATTCTAAATTCGGAGGTGTTACCGGTGATTTGGCAGGCTGGTTTGTATGTAAAGCAGAGCTTTTAGCTGCTGTGTTTGTGGCGTTGTATACAATTATTTTGAAATAGGTGTTATATGGTTCTTATTATTGGCGGAAGCTATCAGGGTAAAACTGAATATGCTAGAGAAAATTTTCCAAAAGCAAAATTCTTTAATCAGGCTCACCTGTTCATAAAAAAGAGAATTGCCGATGGGAAAAATCAGCAGGAGATATTGGAGGAACTTCTTCAGGCCACAAAGGATGGTGACTGGGTTATTATTGCTGATGAAATTGGAAATGGAGTTGTTCCAATGGATGAAGCAGACCGAGTATATAGGGAGACCACAGGGCGAATTCTTATTGATATTGCACGGGAAGCTACAGAGGTTCACAGAGTGATATTAGGCTTAGGTCAAAGGATTAAATAATGGAAAAAACAATTACTCTAATTAGACACGGCATAACCCCAGGTAATCTGGAAAAAAGATACATCGGAATAACTGATGAGCCACTGGCTACAGAGGGAGAATCTGAGATTCAATCTAGACATTATCCAGATGCAGATATTGTGTTTTCAAGTCCACTCATTCGTTGCAAGCAAACAGCCTCAATCATTTATCCAGACCACAAAATTAAGGTCATTCATGAATTGAGGGAAACCAATTTTGGCAGATTTGAGGGAAAAAATTATTTGGAGCTTTCAGAGGACAGCGAGTACAAGGATTGGATTGAATCAGGAGGAGAGGCAGCATTTCCGGGGGGAGAAAGTAGAGCAGAGGCCAATAAGCGCATAATGGAAGGCTTCAATAAGCTCCTTATTTTGAGCAAAGATTGTAAAAACATTTCCGTTATTGTCCATGGTGGTACGATAATGGGCATTTTAAGCCAGCTTTTTGATGGCGAATATTATTCATATCATGTAGAAAACGGTGAGGGATATACTTTTGATTTATCATCTAATGGCCTTTATCATGGGCTTCGTACTAGATCTTTTCTTAGGTGATCCAGCAGGCTTTCCACACCCTGTTAGATTTATAGGAGCGTTGATTTCAAAGCTTACTGATTATCTTCTTAAAGAGCAGGATAGTCCTAGGGAAAAAAGAATTAATGGATTAAAAATGGTTGTTATCGTAATTGCGATACCTGTTGCGATAACAGCTTTAATTTTGTTGGTTGCATACACGATTAATACATATTTAGGCATTATAATTGAAGCTGTAATAACCTATCAGTGTTTAGCTGCAAAAAGCCTATATTCTGAGAGCATGAAGGTGTATTATGCATTGAGAGATGAGGGCTTAGTTTATGGCCGTGATGCAGTGGCAATGATAGTTGGAAGAGATACTAAATCTTTGGATGAGATTGGTGTCACAAAGGCTGCAGTTGAAACTGTTGCAGAGAATACTTCAGACGGTGTTATTGCACCAATGATTTACCTTGCTATTGGAGGTCCGGTGCTTGGCATTGCTTATAAAGCAATTAACACTATGGATTCTATGGTTGGATATAAGAATGATAAATTTCTTGATTTTGGCAGAGCTGCCGCGAAGCTTGATGATGTGGTGAATTTCATACCAGCTAGAATCAGCGCCATCATTATGACAATCAGCGCATTCATTCTTGGGAAAGAATATGACGGCATAAATGCCTTGAGAATTTTTCGAAGAGATAGATTTAATCATTCCAGCCCAAATTCTGCTCAGACAGAAAGCGTATGTGCAGGAGCACTAAGAGTTCAGCTGGCTGGCCCGGCTAGCTATTTTGGCAAGATTGTTCATAAACAATTTATTGGTGATAAGCTAAGGTCAATAGAGCTTAATGATATTATAAGAGCCAATAAATTAATGCTTTTAACAGCGACAATATGTGAAATAGTTTTGGCAGCTGTTTTATTAATAATAGTAATTTAAGGAGTGCATATTATGCATGGTGGTGACATTTATAGGAACAGTATATATTTTGATTTCTCTGTTAATATAAATCCACTAGGAGTTCCTTCAGAAGTGCAGTGGGTTTTAACAGAGGCTGCTCTTCACTCTAATAAATATCCCGATATTTACCACGAAAAATTAATCAAGAATACAGCAGAGGTCTTTGATGTTTTAGAGGACGATATTGTTTATGGAAATGGAGCCTCGGAAATAATTATGGCTATCTGTCACCTGATTTCCCCAAAGACAGCAATGCTTGTGGCACCATGTTTTTTAGGATATGAAAAATGTATAAAAGGCGCTTCCCCAAGCTGTGATATTACATATCACTATTTGAAGGAAGAGGATGGTTTTGCATTAAAAGAAGACATTATTGAAGATCTTTTAGCTAAGCGACCAAAGCTTTTGTTTTTAACAAATCCAAATAATCCTAATGGTCTATTGGCAGATAAGATGCTTCTTAAAGAGATTATTAAGACCTGTGAGAAGAGTGGCACAATGATTGTAATTGATGAATGCTTCTTAGCTCTTACAGGCCACCAAAAGGATTTGTCTATTATAAGTTCCATTCGTGATTATAAATCGGTGATAGTGCTTAGGGCTTTTACCAAATCATTTGCCATTCCAGGTGTTAGATTGGGATATGCAATCTGTTCAAAGAAGGATATAGCCGATGGTATTAAGAGACATTTGCCTGAGTGGAATCTTTCTATATTTGCACAGATGGCCGGAGCCGAGTGTCTTAAGCATCTGGATTTTGTAAATGAAGCTGTGAGTTTAATTAACACAGAAAGAAACTACATGATCAATACTCTTAAAGAATTGGGACTTAAGGTATATCCATCTGATGTTAATTTCGTTTTGTTCAAGAGCAAAGATTTTAATTTGAAAGAAAAGCTTATTGAATTTGGAATACTAATCAGAGATTGTTCGGATTTTGAAGGATTGGATAAGGGATATTATAGAGTTGCTGTAAAAAGTCATAAAGAAAATGAAGGGCTCATTTCGGCACTTGAAAGTGTATTATCCAAATAACCTTAGAGCTCTTCAATATATTTTCTCATAGTGTTTAATACAAGCTTCTTGTTGCCACTCCATGAAGGGGCGATAAGGAGCTTTTTTGGTCCATCTCCTGTGAGGCGATGTATAACAGTTGCTTGTGGCAAAGCCTTCAAACATTTTCCAACAATGTCACAGTATTCATCAAGTGAAAATACATGGAAAGGATTTTCTTCATACATTGTTGCAAGCTTTGTGCCCTTTAAAATGTGAAGTAGCTGTAGCTTGATGCCAAAGAGAGTAGGAGATAATTTTGATAAATATGATATAGTCTGTAGCATATCAGCTTCATCTTCTTCTGGTAATCCTAAAATTACGTGAGCTACAACTTTCAAACAGGCATCAGTTAACCTCTTGTACGCATCTTCAAAAACAGGTAATTCATAACCTCTGTTAATGAGCTTTGCTGTATCTTCATGGATGGTTTGTAAGCCAAGCTCAACCCAAACTTCTTTGTTCTCATTAAGCTTTTTAAGAAAGTTAATCATCTCATCTGAAAGACAATCAGGTCTAGTGCCTATAGAAAGCCCCACAATCTGTGGATATTTAAGTACCTTAGCAAACAAGTCCATAAGATATTTTTCATCACCATAGGTGTTAGTATAGGACTGAAAGTATGCAATATATTTTCTATCTTCAAGTGGAATCTTATTAGAAATCTTTGCGTCTACTTTTTCTCTGGCAAACTTAATCTGCTCATCAATATCAGCGCCAGTGGCAGCAAAATCACCAGAGCCACCTTCAGAGCAAAAAATACAGCCACCGTAGCTGATTTTTCCATCGCGATTAGGACAGCTGCAACCTGTGGAAAGAGATAGCTTATAAACCTTAGTATGATATTTTTCTTTTAAATAATCAGAAAGGCTAATGTAATTCATAAATAGATTCTATCGGTATGTTGTTTTGCTGACAAGAAAACGTTTGTTTGCTTTTTAGGGATAATGATGTACTATATATAAAGAGGATTTTTTATGGGAGATAGATTGATTTTTCACATTGATGTTAATAGTGCATTTTTGTCTTGGACAGCAGTACAGCAGCTAGCTTCTGGTGGCCCTGATTTGCGTGAAATTCCCTCTATCATTGGTGGGGACCCATCATCTAGACGAAGCATCGTAACAGCCAAATCTATACCTGCGAAAAAGTATGGAATCGTCACGGGAGAGCCGGTGGCACTTGCAATGCGCAAGTGTCCAAATCTTGTGGTGGCAGGTTCTAATTTTGACTGGTATGTAAAATGTTCTAGAGCCTTTAAAGCTATATGTCAGGAGTACACACCTACAATGCAATCATTTTCTATTGATGAGGTGTTCCTTGATATGTCTGGTATGCATTTGATTTATCCAGACCCTTTAGCCACAGCCTATGAAATCAAAGACAGAATATATAGTGAGCTTGGATTCACAGTGAATGTTGGTGTTGCAAATAATAAGCTTTGTGCAAAAATGGCCAGTGATTTTGAAAAGCCAAATAAGGTTCACACCTTGTTTCCAGATGAAATAGAAAAGAAAATGTGGCCTCTTCCTGTGGGAGATTTATTCACCTGCGGCAAATCATCTGCGGCACGCCTTAAGAGCTTAAATATCAGCACAATTGGTCAGCTTGCCAACACTCCAGTGGAACAGCTTGCCATGGTACTTGGCGAAAGAAGTGCTATACATTTTCATAACTATGCCAATGGCATTGATAATTCTCCGGTAATGGATGAGGTGGAGGATGCCAAGGGGTATTCAGCGGAGAATACTGTTGAGGATGATTTGGTTGATTTGGAAAATATAAATCGCATTTTGTTAGCTCAGGCAGATGTAGTATGTGCAAGAATGCGCGCTGATAAAGGAAAATGTCGATGTGTGGGAGTGACCTATCGCAATTTGGATTTCGTTACCAGATCACATCAAAAGAAGCTTAAAGAATCTACTGATGTTACAGATATTGTTTACAAAACTGCAAAGGATTTAATTAAGGAATGCTGGAGCGGAGAGCCCCTTAGATTAATTGGACTTTCTGTGACTGATATTGATAGAGATGGCTTTGAACAGTTTTCTTTATTTGAGGACGAATCAAGGGAAAAAAGAAAAGCCCTAGATTCCACATTAGATTCCATCAGAGGAAAATACGGGAATTGGGCAGTCCAAAGAGCCAGCACCATAGATACCAGCAAAAATGTTAATCGAAAATTTAAAGCAGAGCAGGAAAATAATCGAATTAATTCTAAAGGACAAAAGTAATCTTCTGCAGCTGCAGAGTAAATAGTAATTGACCTAGAATCAAATGGACAAGCATGCATACCCATAGGTTCTTGGTTCTTCTATATATGTAATTCATAAATAGTACAAATAGGATGGTAAATATTATCATAGGAAATCCGTAGGTGTAGTGCATAGCACCAAAGAACAAAGCTACAACAGAAACGGATTTATGTTTTCTGTGATTGCCCACTAGAAGTGTGCGCATGCCATCATAACCCATGACGTTCATGCAGTATTCCTGCCAGAAAGCAGTGAGAGGATAAAGCATTGTATTGCTTGTGATACGGCCAGGCATCAATCTGTCAAAATAGAAAAATGGTTGGCAGCGCCTGAGCATATCAGGGGACAACTGTAGAATTACAAATTTAATAAGAATCATTAATCCGCCAAAGATAAGACATAGCAACAGCCCCTTCGTGAGAGCATGCCATACTTTGGCTTTGTTTACTTTTAATGGCTCAATGAGAAAATCTGTTGGTATCTTCCTTACAAGAGGCACAAGTGTACCTATCGCAAGTATTAGACTCAGATAATTTCCGATTTTATAAATAGGATTCGATTTGTAGAAGAATTCTATTGCGGAATTGAATATGATGTATAGCGACATGTAGGTTAGATACGCTATTATGAGGTACTCAGAATATTGCTTCTTTGCGTCGATTCTTCTTATATTAGCATTCTTACTAGTCATAAATTCAGCCCCTTTATCTAGTATGGATATATTTTAGCACATTTTGCTGATTTTGAATTAAATAATCTAAAAATTCACCTCGATTTTTTGAGTTGAATTGCATAAAAAGAGGAATCAATTGCGTACAATCTATAGCATTTATTAAGGTAGAAGTTTTCACAATTCTGTGCTATTATTTATCATTGGTTAGTTAATAAATAATTCTTTGAGAAAGAAGGTTTTAATATGACAAAGATTGATATAATTTCAGGATTTTTAGGCGCAGGTAAAACTACCTACATCAAGAAGATGCTCGAGGAAGCATATAAGGGTGAGAAGGTTGTTCTTATTGAGAACGAGTTTGGTGAAGTTGGTATCGATGGCGGTTTCCTTAAGGATGCTGGTATCACAATTTCAGAAATGAATTCAGGCTGCATTTGCTGCTCATTAGTTGGAGATTTCGATAAGAATCTTCACGAAGTACTTGAGAAGTTCAGCCCAGACAGAATTCTTATCGAGCCATCAGGCGTTGGTAAGCTTTCAGATGTTATGACATCAGTTATCAAGCTTGAGGATACAGCTGATGTTAAGCTTACAGGACTTGTTACAGTTGTTAATGCACTTAAGGCTTCTAAGCAGATGAAGGCATTTGGCGAGTTCTTCAACAACCAGATTGAGTTTGCAACAACAGTAGTTCTTTCACGTTCACAGACAGCTACAGAGGATCAGCTTGAGTTCTGCGTAAAGCAGATTCAGAAGCTCAATCCAAAGGCTGCTATTATCACAACACCTTGGGATGAGATTTCAGGTGAGAAGCTTCTTTCAGTTATGGAAGGTCAGGATAATCTTGCATCAGAGATGAAGCACCTTGCAGAAGAAGCACATGAGCATGATGAAGAAGAGCATGAGCACGAGCATCATCATGACCATGATCACGACCACGAGCATGAACATGAACATCATCACGATCATGACCACGAGCATGAGCATCATCACGATCATGAGCATGAGCATCATCATGAACACGGCGAGAACTGCACATGTGGTTGCCACGACCATGATCATGAACATCATCATCACCATCATGCAGATGATGTATTTACTACATGGGGTAAGGAAACTCCTCATAAGTTTGACAAAGCTACAATCACAAAGGCTATGAAGGCTTTTGCTGATACAACAGATTATGGTACTGTTATCCGTTCAAAGGGTATGGTTGAGTCAACAGAAGGTGGTTGGATTTACTTTGATTTTGTTGACGGCGAGTATGAACTTAGAAGCGGGGAGCCAGATTACACAGGTCGTTTAGTTGTAATCGGTGCAGATATTGATGAGCACAAGATTGAGGAATTATTCGGTTTATAAAATCATTTCTTCAATTTAAATTTATTTAGATTTGAGGTTATTTATGGCAAAAGATATACCAATGTATGTCTTCACTGGATTTATGGATAGTGGTAAGACTACTCTTATCCAGGAGACATTATTTGAAAATGATTTCACACAGGGTACAGATGATAAGCTTCTTATTATCTGCTGTGAGGATGGCGATGTCGAATACGATATCGAAAAGCTTAAGACAATAAATGCAAAGGTTACAATGATTGAGGATGAAGAGGACTTTAATCTTGAGAACCTTAATCGCATTCAGAAGGAATTTGATCCTGATGTTATCTTCCTTGAGTACAACGGTACTTGGGGTGTTGATAAGATTTATGACGAGCCACTTCCAGAGGGATGGGTTCCAGCACAGAGCTTAGCTACAGTTGATGCATCTACATTTGAAAACTACCTTAACAATATGCGTACCATGATGATGGAACAGCTATTTAAGGCTGAGGTTGTTATTTTCAACAGATGTACTGACGATACACCAAAGACTAAGTTCAGAGGTCAGATTAAGTCAATGAATAGACCAGCTCAAATCGTATATGAGAGAGCAGATGGTACTGTTGATGATTCTCCAGAAGAATTACCATTTGACCTAAATGCAGATGTAATCGAAATCACTGATGCTGACTATGCATTATGGTTTATGGATTGCATGGAAACACCTAAGAAATATGATGGCAAGACTGTTCATTTCACAGGTCTTGTATATAATCCTAACGATGGAAAGCTAAGAAGAGATGTATTTGTCCCAGGTCGTTTTGCTATGACATGCTGTGTTGAGGATATTCAGTTCCTTGGCATGAAGTGTAAATGGGATAAGGCGGCAAGCCTTGGACATCGTTCATGGGTTGATATTACTGCTCAGATTAAGGTTGAATTCGCAAAAGAGTACAAGGGTAAAGGTCCGGTTCTTTATCCTGTTCAGGTTAATCCATGCGAAAAGCCAGAGGATGAGCTGGTATACTTTAGTTAATAAAGCGTAATAGCCTCTAGTAGTATATAATCTCTATCTGCACTAAAGCGAAATATTTTATAGTTGAGCATAGTGTGAATAGGCTTGTATATGTAACTAGGGGCTATTAGTTGTTAATTTGTTTCGCTTTAATACTTTACAAAACTAAAGCATTTTGAGTATAATACTTTAGCATAGGGAAAAAATTAAAGAAGGAGTCTAATTTTATGTATCAAATTGTTAAAAAGGAAAAGCTTTCAGATAAGATTTTCCTAATGGTTGTTAAGGCGCCTAGAGTTGCTTCTAGATGTTTACCAGGACAGTTTATTATTGTAAAGATGGATGAAGAGGGGGAGCGTATTCCTCTTACAATCTGTGATTACGATAGAAACGAAGGAACAGTTACAATTGTATTCCAGACAGTTGGCGCATCTACAGAGCGCATGGCTTTATTAAATGAAGGCGATGCTTTTGATGATTTCGTTGGCCCACTTGGTCAGCCATCAGAGCTTTGTATTGAAGAAAATCTTGAGGAGACAAAGAAGAAGAGTATTGTATTTATCGCCGGTGGTGTTGGTACAGCTCCAGTTTATCCTCAGGTTAAATGGCTTAAGGAACATGGAATTGACTCTACAGTTATTATTGGTGCACGTTCAAAGGACATCCTTTTCTATGAGGATGAAATGAGAGCAGTTGCAACTGAGTTATACCTTGCTACAGATGATGGAAGCTATGGATTCCACGGAAATGGTTGCCAGCAGCTTCAGGCACTTGTAGATGAAGGAAAGAAATTCGACCATTGCGTTGCAATCGGTCCTATGATTATGATGAAATTCGTTTGCCTCCTTACTAAGGAGCTTGGCATTCCAACAGTTGTATCTATGAACCCTATCATGGTTGATGGTACAGGTATGTGTGGAGCTTGCCGTCTTGTAGTTGGAGACCAGGTTAAGTTTGCTTGCGTAGATGGCCCTGAGTTTGATGGTCACCTTGTTGATTTTGATCAGGCAATGGCTCGTGCTAAGCAGTACAAGACAGAAGAAGGAAGAGCTCTTCTTAAACAACAGGAAGGTGATACACATCACGGTGGCTGCGGAAATTGTGGAGGTGACGAATAATGGCAGATATGATGGTTAGGGTACCTATCTCAGAGCAAGATCCAAAGGTTCGTGCTACAAACTTTGAAGAGGTATGTTTAGGATATACAGAGGAAGAGGCAGTACAGGAGGCATCTAGATGTCTTAACTGCAAGAATCCTATGTGTGTAGGCGGTTGCCCAGTTTCTATTAATATTCCTGCTTTCATTCAGGAAGTTAAGGCTAGAAATTTTGAAAAGGCTTACGAAATCATTTCTGAGTCATCAGCACTTCCAGCTGTATGCGGTCGTGTATGTCCTCAGGAGTCTCAGTGCGAGGGTAAATGTATTCGCGGAATCAAGGGCGAGGCAGTTGCAATCGGAAAGCTTGAGAGATTTGTTGCTGATTGGGCAAGAGAAAATGGAATTAAGCCAAAGAACACATCTACACCAAATGGCCACAAGGTAGCAGTTATTGGTTCAGGCCCTTCAGGTCTTACTGCAGCTGGTGACCTTGCAAAGCTTGGATATGATGTTACAGTATTCGAGGCTCTTCATGAAATGGGTGGAGTTCTTGTTTATGGTATTCCAGAATTCAGACTTCCAAAGGATAAGGTTGTTAAGGCTGAAGTAGAAAACGTTAAGGCTCTCGGAGTTAAGTTTGAGAAGAATGTTATCATCGGTCGTTCAATCACAATTGATGAGTTAATTGAGAAGGAAAACTTCGAGGCTGTATTTATCGGCTCAGGTGCAGGCCTTCCAATGTTTATGCATATTCCTGGTGAGCAGGCAAATGGAGTATTCTCTGCAAACGAGTTCCTTACAAGAAATAACCTTATGAAGGCTTTCAAGGAAGGATATGACACACCAATCGCTCGTGGCAAAAAGGTTGTAGTTGTTGGTGGTGGTAACGTAGCTATGGATGCTGCTCGTACAGCACTTAGACTTGGTGCAGAGGTACACGTTGTATATAGACGTTCTGAGGCAGAACTTCCTGCAAGAGCAGAGGAAGTACATCACGCTAAGGAAGAGGGAGTAATCTTTGATTTACTTCAGAATCCAGTTGAGATTCTTGTTAATGAAGAAGGCTCAGTTAAGGGCTGCAAGATTATCAAGATGGAGCTTGGCGAGCCAGATGCTTCTGGACGTCGTAGACCAGTAGAGATTCCTGGTAGCGAGTATGAAATCGAGTGCGATACAGTAATCATGTCGCTTGGTACATCTCCAAACCCACTTATTTCTAGCACAACAGCTGGTCTTGAGACAAACAAAAAGGGATGTCTCATCGCAACAGAAGATGGTGCTACTACAAAGACTGGCGTTTACGCTGGTGGTGATGCCGTAACAGGTGCCGCAACTGTAATCCTTGCTATGGGCGCAGGTAAAACAGCAGCTGCAGCTATAGATGCGTATTTTAAGAATAAATAAAAAAGAATTGAAGAATATATAATAAAAGCCAAGCTGTAGATATCAAGCTCTTGGTTCACTTAAGCGAAGCATGTTAGCTGAGCGGAGTGAACTAAGGCTTGTAGTCGTAACAGATTGGCTTTCTTTATGTATTGAGTATATTAGAAAGGGACTCCCAAATGGGAGTCCCTATTTTTATCTAATTATTAATTTTAATATTGTCCGAAAGCGTAGCGGAGAAATGATACAGGCTTCTTGCCTTCCTTTTCCTGCTTTCTGTAATATTTTTCGTAATCAGCATACACGCTGTACATTTTGAATGATACTTCTTCGAACATTCTTTTTTCCTCCTTTTCTCAACTTCTGACATATGATAACCCGATTTTTATGATTTGTCAACAAAAAATATGTGTAGAAATTGTGGAAAATGTATAAACGAATTGTTATTGAGTTAGTTTCTGTACTTTGGTAAAATTCTCTATAAGGAAACTATTTAACCGGCATTTAGTTTTTAGGAGATACTATGAACGAAAGAATTTTAGAAGGAGCATTAAAGGTTTTTAGGGAAAAAGGTCCTAAGTTTACCATGGACGATTTGGCTTCAGAAATGAAGATGAGTAAAAAGACAATTTACACTATTTTCACTGATAAGAATGAGCTCATGTGTGATATGATGGATTATGCATTTGATATGATTAAAGCAGCCGAGGATAAGGTTTGCGCAGATCCAACTCTCACTACCGTGGAGAAGGTTAGAGGTATTCTGGCTGTTCTTCCAGAGTCTCATTATGGATTTGATTATTCAGCTATGCGACATCTTGCGGAGAAATACCCAATGGCTTATCAGAAAATGACTGACAGACTTGATAGTGGCTGGGAGACCACTATGGACATCCTTAACAAAGGTATTCAGGATGGAGATTTTAGAAAGATTGATTTTGACATCTTTAAATTAATGTATGAAGCTTGCGTAGATAAGCTTCTTATGGGAGATTTTTTAGATACTAGCGACATAGATTACCCTACTGCACTAGCAGAGGTGGTTAATGTTATGGTTGATGGTATCGTGATAAAGGGAAAATAAATGGCACAGAAAATTTATTTAGACAGAAAATGGAGATTCAATAGCGAATTCGATGAGAAAATGATTAGCGAGCCTATGATTTCCTGCGAGTTAATCAATATTCCTCACACAGTTAAGGAAACACCACTTTCATATTTTGATGAGAGCATTTACCAGATGGTTAGTGCTTATCAGAAGAGCATATTTGCTCCAATGCAATGGGATGGAAAAATTGTTAAGCTTACTTTTGAGGCAGTAGGTCACAGCTGTGATGTCTATATTAATGGAAAACATGTTAAGCATAATGATTGTGGCTATACAGCATTTTCTATCGATGTTTCAATGCTTCTCAAATATGGAGAAGAAAATCTTATTACAGTTCGAGTTGATTCGAGAGAATCTTTGAATCAGCCACCATTCGGATTTGTGGTCGATTATATGACTTATGGCGGAATATACAGAGATGTATATTTTGAAATCAGCGAAAAAATTCACTTCATGGATGTATTTTTACAGCCATCTCTTTTAGAGCGCATTTCTACAAATAAACGTACTCCAAAACAGATTAAAATGATGAAGGTTCAGGGCATTCTAAAGACAGAATGCTATCTTCCAAAGGAAGTTTACGAGCTTGCAGTTGATGAGCATTTATTCGTAAAGCAGTACTTAGGAGAAGATTTAATCATTTCTCAGCCAGTAGGTGGCTTGGACGAATATGAAGATGGTTATGTTCTTAAACTTACTACAGCCCCAACAACAGTTAAATTATGGGATATTGAAAACCCATATTTATATAGTGTAAAGACTCAGCTTTTGTATGATGATGAAGTGGTGGATGAATTCCAGGGAAATATCGGATTTAGAAGTTCTGAGTTTAGAAAAAACGGCTACTTCTTAAATGGTAGAAGAGTGAAGTTAAGAGGTCTTAACAGACATCAATCATATCCATATGTTGGGTATGCAATGCCGGAATCTATGCAGAGATTAGATGCCAAAATTTTAAAGGAAGAATTGGCGTTAAATGCAGTAAGAACTTCGCACTATCCACAGTCTCAGTATTTTATAGATGAATGCGATAAGCTTGGATTATTAGTGTTTACAGAGATTCCTGGATGGCAGCACATTGGTGATGTAAAGTGGCAGGATCAGGCTGTAGAAAACACTAAAAATATGGTGCTCCAATATAGAAATCATCCATCCATTATCCTATGGGGAGTCCGTATAAACGAATCACAGGATAACGATGAGTTTTACCAGAGGACAAATGATATTGCCCATAAATACGACCCAACCAGACCTACTGGAGGAGTTAGAGTAATTGCTAAGAGCAATCTCTTGGAGGATGTGTACACCTATAATGATTTCGTTCATGCTGGAGATAATAAGGGCTGTTCAAAGAAGAATGATATTACTTCAAATGAGGAAAAACCATATCTTGTCAGCGAGTATTGTGGACATATGTATCCAACCAAGCCATATGACACAGAGGAAAACAGACAGGAGCATGCAATTAGACATGCTAATGTTTTAAATGCAATTGCAGGAGAGCCTGATATTGCTGGGTCCTTTGGCTGGTGCATGTTTGATTACAACACTCACAAAGACTTTGGCGCTGGAGATAGAATTTGCTATCACGGTGTCATGGATATGTTTAGAAATCCTAAGCTGGCCGCTTCGGTTTACTCAGCATTTTCAGATAGTGACACAATACTTGATGTTACATCAAGCTTTGATATAGGCGAGCACCCAGGTAGTAATCGTGGAAAGAATTACATAATCACAAATGCTGATTCTGTAAAGATGTATAAAAATAACGAGTTTATTAAGGAATACGTGGCTTCTGATAGCAGATTTGAGAATCTTAAGCATGGTCCAATTCTCATTGATGATTATATTGGCGATGCCATCGAAAAGGAAGGCAAATACAGCAAGCGTCAGGCAAAGCTTATTAAAAAGGCTTTGAATGAGGTGGCAGTTGAAGGTCTTAAATTCACTGCGGCTCAGCTATGGCTTGCCCTTAGAATTATTTTAGTGCATAAGGTTAGCCCAACACAGGCTTTGCCTTTATATAATAAGTATATTGGTGACTGGGGCGGAGAGGTCAGTGAGTACAAATTTGAAGCTATAAAGGATGGCAAAGTGGTAAAGACTATTACAAAGTCACCTGCTACAACACCTCGTATTGAGACGAAAGTGAGCCATACACTTTTGACGGAGCTTCATACTTATGACGTATCGCATATACGAATTAAAATAGTTGATCAAAACGATAATCAACTATATTTCTTTAATAGACCAATTCACTTTAACATTGAAGGGCCATTTGAAATAATTGGATGCGACACAGTATCTCCTTTAGGTGGAGCAACTGGTGTATATATTAAATCCATTGGAGAAGATGGAGATGGGAAGCTGACTATAAGCTGTGATGGCTTAGAGTCTGTGCAAATCGGATTGTCAGCTGAATGTTTAGTTTAATTTATATCTTGGAGGTTTTTTAGATGATTAAAGCTGATGGAAAGATGTTCGCTTTGAATACCAAACGAACAACATATGCATTTAGAGTGCTGGAAACAGGCCAGCTGGAGCATATGTACTATGGAAAGCTTATAAATACAAGTGAGCCATCTGTAATAATAGGAAAGAAGGGCTTGGCACCTGGAAATACAGTTACTTATGATGCGGCCCATGAGAATCTTACTTTAGAAGATGTTAGTCTTGAGGTTTCAGCAATAGGTAAGGGTGATTTTAGAGAACCAATGATGGAAGTGATCTGTGCTGATGGAAGTACCACTTTGGATTTTGTTTTTGACTCTTACGAGGTTATTTCTGGTAAGCCAGAATCCAAGGCTTTGCCATCATCTTATGATGAGACAGGTAAGGTAGAGACTTTAAATATCACATGCAAGGACAAGAATCATGGATTTACTTTAGTTCTTTCTTATTCAGTGTTTGAAGACTGCGATATAATCACTCGTTCTGCAAAATTCATTAACACATCAAATGAGCCTGTAAAGCTTACAAGAATGCTTTCTATGCTGA
>JAILAV010000233.1 GCA_024681435.1 Pseudobutyrivibrio sp.
GCATCGAATCAAGTGCAAGAATCTGCGCATCCTTTGCTGATGTATTTTCAATAATAGTCTGAGCTATTCTTTGATCTGAGTTTTCTATCGTAAATACGGTATTAAGATTAAGCTCATCAACCTTTCCCGCAAGGAAAGTGATAGTTTCAAAGCTGGCCTCTGTCTCTGCTGAACATCCAACAAATGCTGCCTAATAATCAAGACCATAATCATCTACTAAATATCTAACTGGGAAGCGGTCCCCAAAGAGAACTGTTTTTACTGAAGCTTCATCAATTGTAGCCTGATACTTTTCATCAAGTGCAGCAAGCTCAGCATTGTAAGCTGATGCATTGGCAGCATAAGTATCTGCGTTATCTGCATCTACTGTTGCGATGGCCTGTTCAATGGCATCCACAAGTACCTGTGCGTTCTTCAAAGAAAGCCATACATGCTCGTCGTACTCAACCTCTTCCTCTTCACCTTCTTCAGCCTCAACTTCTTCCTCTTCCTCGGCCATCATACCTTCTACAACTTCCTCTTCCTTTACAGATGAGCCTAAAACATCAAGAAGATTTACAACCTGCATATCCTTATTAGTAGCCTCTGAAAGAGCATCCTCAACCCACTCATCAGACTCACCGCCAACATAAATAAACACATCACATGTAGCGATTTTCATAATGTCCTCTGCCGTTGGCTGATAGTTGTGAAGATCCACACCATTGTCTAAGAGCATTGTTATATCAACATTGCCATTGGTGCCAACGATTTCTTTAACCCAATCGTACTCCGGGAAAATAGTTGTCACTACAGAAATCGTATTATCTGAATTTGTATTATCTACTGATGAGTTATTGTCTGCAGTTGCACCACATCCTGTAAAAGCAGAAACGCCAAGTGTTGCAGCTGCAAGTAAAGAAATTATTTTATTAGTTTTCATTTTTATTATCTCCATTCTTAAAAAATTATATCAAAACAAGACCTGCATTGTTTCAAAATGCAGATAAAATGACAATAATCTTTAAGAATCTAGTCTTACCTTTTGGGAAATTAATGTAGCCTGAATAGACTCAAAAGAATAGCCCTGGAAAGCTTCTGTTAAAAGCTTATGTATGAATAGGACTACCGCAACAACTATCAAGCCTGTACCGAATGTTTTGAGAGCATTCTCGCATTGTTCCAAAATAGAACAAACAGGACAGTGATTGCTGTCTTCACAGTGATGTGATACGTGCTCAGAAATATAAATATTAGAAAAGAACATCATAAATAAAGCAGCTGCGATAGCTACTGTAGCAATTATGATACTTTGAAAATTGCTGTTTTTCATGATTGCTCCTTTCCTAATTAGACAACTCTAACCAAATATCACTGTCATGATACTTATTACTGGATACTTTGTCAATTTGTAAAACTCCACATTAAAAGCCCCAAATTAAAAGAAAAGTTTTGCTATTATTTCTTGACATATGAGTAGTTACTCAAATCAAGAAATTAGTTGTTAGAATATTCACACAACTAATGAAATTTTATGCTATTATACTAATAGGATTTTTTGAGCGAAAACTAGAATAAAATGAGAGGAGGCTCTTTTATGTACGACTACGTAGCAATAGAACGCAAATATGGTAGTGGTGGTCATGAGATTGCAGATAAGCTTGCAAAGAAGCTTGGATATCAGCTTTACGATCGAGGGGTTGTTGTTGAGACTTGCAAGCGAATGGGACTTCCTTATGATCAGGTTTCCGGAATGGATGAACAAACACCAGTAAAGGCCCTTTTCAAGGCATCGGGAACAGATAACACATCCATGGAAGAAAAAATCTACAATACCGAAGTAGAAATCATTAAAGAAGCTGCTGAAAAACCTGGCTGCGTTTTTGTTGGTCGCTGTGCAAGTGAAATACTAAAGGACAAAAAATGCCTTAAGGTTTTCATTACAGCAGACGATGCTTACCGTATGAAACGTGCAATTAACGTGGAAAACATTGAAGCTGACAAAGCTGAAGAAGTTATGAAACGTTTTGACAAAAAACGTGAGAAATTCTTTACCACACATTCAGGATATAAATGGGGCTCCACAGACTACTTCGATATAGTTCTCAATGTTAGTGAACTAGATGAAGAAGCCTGTGTTGCAATGCTTGAAGCATTAGTTAAGTTTTAAATATGCATCAATTCCACATTTTAATCTATCAAGGCCATCCTGTAGGGTGGCCTTTGTGCATGCCACATTCATACGAAGGAAATTGGC